>VBHA01000052.1 GCA_005889495.1 Chloroflexota bacterium | reverse complement strand
GCGGCGCGCAACACGCCCGGGAGCCCGATCTACGGGATGCCGATCCTCAACGCGGACCAGGCCAAGAACGTGATCTTCATGAAGCGGTCGATGCGGCCGGGTTTCGCCGGGATCGACAACGACCTGATGTTCAGCCCCAAGACCGTGATGTTCTTCGGCGACGCCAAGGACTCCCTCACCAAGCTCGTCAGCGCCGTGAAGGCCGCCTGATAAGGCGCGCGCGGGGGCCCTATACCGGGATGCAGCCTCCCGCAACGGCGAACGAGTCGGCCTTGACCGTCGCGACCAGCTTCATGGCGCCGCCGGCGTAGAGCCACACCGCACCTGCCGGAAACACCCCACCGCCGAACCACATGCCGTATGAATCGATCGCCGCGAGGGTCCATGGCGAGCGGTCGTCGGTCCCGGTAAACAGCTTCGTCGCGGACGTCGCCGACTGGAGCAGCCAGATCTCCTTTGTGTTGCGTTGCTGGAAGTCGGCGCTGACGAGTGGACGGCCACCCGCGTCGAAGCCGATGAGGAAGAGGTCGGCGCCCGGCCGGTAGAACCAGTGTGCGATCGCTCCGCTGCCGAGGTCGAGGTGGACGACGCGGTTCACCGGACCTTCGATTCCTCCCGGCGCCGGCTGAGGATCGGCCGCGTTGAAGTCGAGTCCCCACGCCGCCCCGCCGCCGACGCCGGGTCCTTCGAGCGAGCTGTTGATCAGGCGCGGCGTGCCGCCCGTTGGGCTGATGATCCACAGACCGCGCGACCGGCCTTCCGGCGCCTGCGGCGTGAGGTAGATCCCGTCTGCGGCGAAGTCGAGGACGGTAAACACCGTCCCGCCGTCGTAGATCAGCCTGTCGGCCCCGGTGACGACGTCGACGACATGAAGCTTTCCCTGCGTCGCGAGAAACGCGCTGCCCTCGCTGTAGGCGTAACGCCTGCCGTCGGAGGAGACGGCCACCCTCCACGTCGGCAGCCATCTTGCCTGTGCCCGGTCGTAGAACGTGCTGCCCGCGGGCGCTGACACGTCCTCGACCAACTTATGGTCGCGCAGGTTGAGAAAGCCGGCCTTGGTCGTGACGGACTGACCGTCCAGCACGGCCCAGGTGACGGGAAGCCGGCAGCTCATGGTGATGCTGACGACCGGTGAGACCGCCGCCGTGGGTGTCGGGTTGGATGTCGGGGAAGGGCTGATCACGGCGGCCGTCGGGCTTGGCGACCGCGTGCCGCTCGGGCTGACGCTCGCGACCGGCGGTGTGCCGCTGGAGCACGCGACGAGGCCGAGCACCACCACGATCACGCGCGCCTTCACGTGGCCTTCAACGGTGCGATCGCGATTCTCGTTACCTCGAATGCCTCCCCCATGAAACAAGACGAGGTGCAGCCCTTAGGCCCGATTTACTCGGGCCGTCACCCGAGCGTCAACCACCAGGCGCCGCCAGGCGTCGTGTGTGGAAGGAGGGGGTCCATGGGGGAGGCCTGCCTCCCCCATGAAATAAGACGAGCCTCCTGCCAATCGGTAGGAGGCTCGCGCCGCGAAGAGGGTGTGGTGGATCAAATGGTATGCCCGCGGTCGAGAAATTATTAGTGAGCGAGCCACAAATAGGCCCCATCGCCGTTGTGGGGATTGGGCGGGTCGCAGGCCCATGCCTGGGAATTTCTCAGGAGTCCCTGATCTTGAGGACGCGCTCGAGCTCCTTCGTCTCGAAGGGATGGGCGATCCGCAGGACGAAGTGCTGCAATCCCGCGTCCAGCCACTCCTGGACGCCTTTGGCGGTGAGACCGCCCACGTTGGCCGTGCGCTCGATCTCCCGCGGGTCCCGGCCGACCTTCGCGCACCACTCGTCGAGGACCGCGGCCTTGCGCGCGAACTGGTCGACCGAACCGATCGTGTTCCACATCTGGGCATGCTCCGCGACCAGGCGCAGCATCACCCGCTCCCCGCTGCCGGCGATGAGCACCGGCATCGGGCCGGCAGGCCCCGGCCGGAGCCGCGAGATGCGGTGCTTGATCCGAGGCAGCGCCTCGCGCAGCGTCCGCACCCGGTCGCGGGCCTCGCCGAACTGGTAGCCGTACTCGGCGTAGTCGCGTTCGAACCAACCCGCACCCAGCCCCAGCACGAGCCGGCCGCCGGAAAGCTGGTCGACCGTCGCCGCGATCGACGCGAGCAGGTCGGGGTTGCGGTAGCCGATGCACGTGACCATCGGGCCGATCTGGGGGACGCGCGTGTCGAGCGCGACCGCGGCGAGCAGCGACCAGCACTCGAAGTGATTTCCGTTCGGGTTGCCGTAGAGCGGAAAGAAGTGGTCCCAGAACCAGATGCTGTCGACGCCGAGCTCCTCGGCGCGCCGCCATGCGTCACGCAGCTGCTGGATGGTGCACTGCTGCGGGTGGATGGTGACACCGACCTTGAACGGACGGCTCGCTGCCACTCCGTGAGATTATCGGGGCTTCATGCTCGGGGAATTGATACCGGTCGCAGTCGATCCGCAAACCGCGGACCGCGATTTCTGGGCGCGCTTTCACGAGCTTCGCCGCCTGCGCCACGCCGAGCTTCACCCGGACGACCCGATCGAACCCGATGAGGTCGTCGAGCTCCGGATGAAGAACGTGAACCCGTTCGACCAGAGCCACTACTTCGAGATCTCGCGCGACGGAGTCATGCTGGGCTGGCTCTCGGGGGAGAACACGCTCCCGGCCAGCCCCGAGCACGAGACGAACAAGCACCTCTTCTGGGCGGACGCCTACGTGCGCAAAGAGGAACGCCGCCATGGCGTCGCGACGAGGTGGTTGCCGGTCATCGCGCGGCTGATGGAACAGCTTGGTTGCACGGTCCTTGGAACCACGGCTGAGCGCCCCTCGGGGCACGCCTTCCTCGAGTGGCTCGGCGCGGAGCCGAAGCTGACCGACATCGAGAGCCGCTTGAAGCTCTCCGAGGTCGACTGGGCGATGATGCGCCGCTGGGTCGACGAGGGCGCCGCCCGCTCACCTCAGACCCGGCTCGAGGTGTACGACGGGCGGCTGCCGGAAGAGCTGTGGGCCGTCTATGCGAAGGAGCGTTCGGCGCTGCTCAACACGATTCCTTTCGAGAACCTCGACATCGGCACCATCGTGGTCACGCCGGAACGGATGCGCCACCACTACGAACGCCTGGCGGCGATCGGCGAGGTCGATCACGAGCTGGTCACCTGGGAGGCGGACGGCACGATCTCGGCCATGACGGACATCCTGTGGGCGCCGTTCCGGCGAACCCTGATCGAGCAGCAGTTCACCGGAGTGCGGCCCGACGCTCGCGGAAGAGGTCTCGGCAAGTGGATCAAGGCTGCGATGGTGCTTCACGTCCGCGACCTGTACCCGGACGCCGAGTGGATCGTCACCGGCAATGCCGGCTCCAACGCGCCGATGCTGAAGATCAACCGCGCGATGGGCTTCAAGGCCTACCGGACGCACGTCGAGTACCAGGTCAAGCGCGACCGGCTGGAGGCGCGGATCCCGGCCTAGGCCTGGCGGCTCCTCTGCACGCTGCGGACGAGCAGGATGATCCCGACCAGGATCAGGAGCGCCGGCAGCGCGGCCTTGCCGACGGGACCGAAGTAGTCGCGCCCGCTGATGCCCAGGATCGACTCGAAGAGCACGAAGCCGATCAGGAAGATCATCAGGCCGACGAAAAGCAGCGTGCGGCCGGTGCGCAGCGCCGGCTGATCGCGGTCACGCAGCGCTTGCAGGTAGATCCCCAGGCCGAGGCCGAACGGGATCACAAGGGACCAGCCGTAGGCCCAGATCGGCCAGTCGCCCGTGCTGTTGGAGTACGCGAGCACGATCCCGAGCATGGTCACGATGCCGCCGGGGATCGTGGCCACGCCACCCAGGCTGACGAAGCCGACGACCATCAGCGTCAGGCCCGGGATGATGATGAACAGCGGCCATCCGCTCTCGGTGAGGTCCACGCCGGACATCACCACCAGGAGGGCGAAGATGCCGATGACGACCAGCACGATCCCGATCGCCGTGCTCGAAGCCCCGCGGCGCTGGCGCGTGGGCTGCATCGGTACCGCCTCGACGAATGGCCGAGGGGGAGGGGGTGGTTCGGCAACGGGCGGGGCGGCCTCTTCTGCCGCCGGTTCCGACGGGCTCAGCGTCGTGCTCGCCTCGGTCGGCTCGACCGGCTCCTCGAGCGGCTCGGTGGGGGAGTATTCATCGGCCCGCGGGGCGACGCCGGCCGCGTCCGACTTCTTGCCCGCGAATATGTCCGGACTCCCCGCCAGCAGGTCCGGGGTCACGTGCACCATGTCGTCCTTGACGCTCGAGTCGTCGGCCGACTCGTCCGGTTCCGGCTTCGAGGCGCGCTTTCGCTTGCTCATGGGACGAAAAGCTTAGCGGTCGAACATCGGATTCACGGGTCCGTGTCCGTGGCCGATCTCCAGGGACCTCGCGATGGCCCGCGTGACGAAGCTCTTGGCCTCGCGTACCGCCTCCAGAGGCTCGGCGCCTCGCGCCATCGCGGCGGTGATCGCGGCCGAGAACACGCAGCCGCTGCCGTGGGTGTTGGAGGTTGCGATTCGCTCCGCCTCGAGCTCGACGAGGCGCGACCCGTCGAAGAAAACGTCGGTCACGTCGCCGTCGGCGTGGCCGCCTTTGACGACCGCGGCCCGTGCGCCCATGGCGACGAGGTCGCGGGCTGCCTGAGCTCTCTCGGCGACGCTGGCCACCTTCCGGCCGAGCAGCACGCCCGCCTCGGGAAGATTCGGCGTGAGCACCGCGGCCAGCGGCACGAGGCGCGCGCGCAGCGCCGCGACCGCGTCGTCACGTAGGAGCTTGGCGCCGCCCTTCGCCACCATCACCGGGTCGACCACGAGCTTGCCGAGGCCGTGCCGCGCGATCGCGTCCGCGACCACCTCGATGATCGCCGCGCTCGACAGCATGCCGGTCTTGGCGGCGTCCACACCCATGTCCTCGACGACCGCGTCGATCTGCTCGCGGACCAACGACGCGGGAAGCTCGAGGATGTCGGTCACGCCCCTCGTGTTCTGAGCGGTGATCGCGGTCAGGGCCGAGGTGCCGTGCACGCCCAGGACCGCGAAGGTTTTGAGGTCGGCCTGGATGCCGGCCCCGCCGCCCGAGTCAGAGCCCGCGATGGTCAGCGCCACGGGAAGGATCACGCTCGGCTCAGCGACCGTCCGGTCCAGTAGACCGCCGCCGCAACGCCGACGCTGACCAGCCCGGAGACGTCGGCGCCGTGCAAAGCCGAGACCAGGCCCTGGTTGAAGAAGCTGGTTTGCTGGACGACATTGCCGAAGAGGTTCGCGTAGTTCACGAAGGCCAGGCTCGCGGCTGTGCCGGCCAGCCACGCGACGAGCGCGAGCGCGGGACGGCCGCGCCCCTCGAACACGAAAAAGCTCAGGAGCACGACGGCGGCCCACGCGGGCGCCCATAGATAGGTGAGGATCAGGAAGTCCTCATAGGCGACGTGAAAGTCGGTGACCAACACCGCGTAGGTGGCGAGAGCGGTGCCGAGAAGTCCGCAACCCAGCGCGGTCTGCCAGCGCTGCAGTCGGATCCCCATCGCGAGGGTGACAAGGCCGGCGGTGTACACGTCGAGGTAGTTGGCCCAGATCTCGCCGACGACGATGAAGAGGAAGAACGGGACCGTCACCCAGGCGGGCGCGTGGGCGCTGATCACCGCCAGCACGCCCTGGCCCGCGGCCAGCTTCGAGTCGATGGTCGGAAGAAGCAGGCCGAAGAGGCCGAGCAGCACCATCGGCACGGCGATTCCCACCACCGGCCACAGCGCCACCGTGCGGGTCGGGCTGGTGGACGGCAGGTAGCGCGAGTAGTCGCTCGCGAACGGATACCACGAGGCGACCAGGGCGAAGCACGTCATGAACCCGAGCACGAACGCTCCCGCGTAGTCGGAGCCGCCGACGACCGGTCCCGCGGTCCAGTGAAACTGGGGGGCGAGGAAGAGGAAGACCGCGAGCGAGAGGGCAGCGAAGGCGACCGCCCCATAGGTCTCCAGCACCTTGATCGTCTGATGGCCGAAGACGGCGACCGCCACGCTGATGGCGGCGATCAGGAGCACGAGGACGAAGGTGATGCTCCGGTGTCCTCCGCCGAACAGCTGCGCCCCCGCCTGCGCCGCGATCACGCAGTCGACGGCAAACCATCCCACCGCGAGGAACAGCGTCAAGCCGGCGCCGAGATAAGAGCCGCGCACGCCGAAGATGCGGCGCGTGAAGACGATCTGCGGCAGGCCCGACCGCGGGCCGGTGTTGCTCAGCAGCCCGAGGATCACAGCCGCGGCGACGGTCCCCGCGGTCGTGGCGACCAGTCCGTCCCACACGCCAAGCCCGTAATAAGTCGTGAGAAGGCTCGCGGTGAACAGGCTCGCGTAGTTGACGAAAGCACCGGCCCACAGGAACGCGAGCTCGCGTGGACTTCCGTGACGGTCTTCGGCCGGGATCGCCTCGATCCCATGCGTCTCGACCTTGCCGAAGACGTCGGCCCCGGCCCCATCGGCGCTTCGCGCCACTTCCCCACTGGTGGGGAAGACATTGCCCATCTGCTTCCCTCCGCTGGCATTACCCAGATCAGGTTCCGAGTGCCTCGGCACTCTGCGGTCGGCGCACGGCGCCCTCTCAGCCCGCGCTACCGCGCGAGCTCCCGACAGCGAACGATGTTACTGAGGCGCTAGCTCTGGCGCCAGGGCGCGGGCAGGAGGTGCGCGAGGATGCGGTAGACCTCCGGGTTCAGCGCCAGGCCGACGTGGCTGCCGTGCACCTCGATCGCGTTGATGTCGGGGCGCAGGCAGGCCTTCCAATTGACGACGCCGTCCGAGCGCGAGTAGATCGAGGTCGTCGGCACGCGAGGCGCAGCCTTGAGGTCGCGGAGGAAGCGCATCTCGACTGAGGCGTCGTGGTGGTAGCGGACGGCGTTGAACAGGTGCGCCGCATGCACCCCCGCCATCGTGAGCGGATGGACGTCGAACGGGTCGTTGAGCGGAGAACCCAGCGTGATCACCTGCTCCACCAGGTCGGGCTTGCGATGGGACAGGACTTTGGCGAGCACGCCGCCGCGGCTGTGGCCCACGACTGCCACGCGAGCAGCCGTCTTGCGGTGGATGGCGAGCAGCGTGTCGAGCAGGGGCTTGAGCATGACCTCGGAGTACATGACGTTGAACGCGAGCCCGGCGAGCCGCGGCCGGTAGCCCACCCGGCGCAGCCAGTCGTACTGGGTGCGCAGCGTCCAGTCGCCGGCGAGGAACCCGGGGATGAGGAGCACGGGCCTGCGCAAGCCGGGCGGAACGTCCTCGCCGCGAAAGACGGGGTCGCGGACGAGGCGGAGGAACTCGAGGTAGAAGCGGCCCTCCAACCACATCGGTGGGATGGGATCCCAGCGCCCCAGGCGCCTGATCTGCGGCAGTCCGGCGTGCCGCCCGCTAGGGGGTGGTTCGGAGACGGTGGCCACTTTGTTGGGTTGAGCGCTTACTCCGTCAGGGACGCTGCGGCGGCGCTCGCGATTCTATACGCCCGCCACCGCCTGAGGGCCTCCAGAAGTAGATCCGGCGCTAGGTCAGGATCGCCGAGGCGAGGCGCATCAGGATCTCGCCGACGGCGGCGGCGGATCGCCGCCCATCTCGATGCAGCCGGTCGAACACCGGAAAAGAGCCGAGGACGCCGATCACGTCCTCGGCCTCCTTCAGCGAGCAGCCGGGACGGAGGCGGTCGGCGGTCGCCAGCCGCTCGGCGATCCTGCGCGGCGCCTCGGCGTCGTGGGCGTCCACTCCGCCCAGGTTCCGGAAAAGCGCGGGGTTTTCCGCCCAGGCGGCGCACGATCGCTCGAGGTATTCGCGCAGGTCGTCGCCGCTGTGCTGCCGGGGCGGAGGCCCGAGGGAGGCGAGCAGGGAGCCGCGCGAGCCGAAGCGCTGGTAGACGGTGAGGCGCGAGACGCCCGCCCGTTCGGCGATGGCGCGGACGCTGACCGAGGCGGCACGCTGCTCGGCCACGAGCTCACGGGCGGCGGCCAGGATCGCGCGCGAGGTCCGGTCGACTGAGCCCTGTCGCCGTCCGAGCCGGTACGGGCGTGCCATCGCGACTAATTTAAGCAGACCGTATGTCTAATTATTTGAGCCGGACGTGCGGCCCGTCTCAGCAACACCCTTGCAGGGTCAGGTACAGGGCTGAGCCTTCGAGCACCTACCATCCCACGCCATGAAGATGTGGGATCCGCTCGCGGTCCGCGAGCTGTCGGCCCTGCTCCGCGACCCTGTCTTCCGCGGCCGCGGCATCCCCAGGGGCGACGGCCGCCCGGTCCTCCTGATCCCCGGGTTCCTCTCCGGGGACTGGGCGCTTCGCGTCCTGCATGGGTGGCTGGGGCGCGCCGGCTATCGCAGCCGCCTCTCGGGCATCGTGCTCAACGTCCAGCACTCGGAGCGGATGCTGCCCACCCTGAGTCGGAGGCTGGAGGCGATCCGGGAGGAGACGGGCTCGAGGGTCAGCCTGGTCGGTCACAGCCGCGGCGGGCTGCTGGCCAAGGTGCTGGCTCAGCGCAAGCCCGCATCGATCGAGCAGGTCATCGCCCTCGGCTCGCCGCTCGCCGACTGGACCGACGTCGCCATCCTCACCCAGCACGCCGTCGGCGTGGTGCGGACCGCCAACGAGCTCGCCTACGGTCGCCGCCTGAACGCCGAGGGCCGCTTCACCTACGACCTGAAGATGGCTCCCGCGGTGCCGACGACCTCGATCTACACGCCGACCGACGACGTCGTGAACTTTCGCTCTTGCCTGCGGCCTGACATTCCGGCCATCCCCGTCTGGGGCACGCACAACGGCCTGGTGGTCAACCCGGAGGTCTACCGATTGCTCGGGCGTCTGTTGGCGCGGCCCCGGCGATGATCGCGGTCGCGGTCGGCATGGCGATCGTCGCGGCCGCCTTCCACGGCACGTGGAACGTGCTCGTCAAGGTCAGCGGCGACCCGCTCGCGACGTTTCGGCGCGCGACCTTCACGGCCGCGGCCGTCGCCACGGTCAGCCTGGTCCCCGCGTGGTTGATCTTCGGACGGCCCAGCCTGACGCCCGCGGCGGCCTTGCTGTGCCTTCTGTCGTCGGTGCTCGAGACGACCTACCTGTGGCTCCTGTCGACCGCGTATCGCCGGGGCGAGCTGTCGGCCGTCTATCCGATCGCTCGCGGCTCCGCTCCTCTGCTCAGCGTGCTGGTCGGGCTGATCCTCCTGGGGGAAAGGTTGAGCGGACCTCAGCTGCTGGGTGTCGGCCTTTTGCTCGTCGGCATCCTCTCCGTCACCGTCTCGCAGGCGCGGGGGAGGGCGACGCTCCCGGCCCTGCTGACGGGCCTGGCGATCGCGGCCTACAGCTCGGTCGACCGTGTCGGAGTCCGGCTGGCCAGCCCGTGGCTCTACGCGTGGCTCCTGTTCACGCTGATGGCGATCGAGCTGCCGCTGACGATCTGGGTTGCGTCGGCGCTGAAGCTGTACAGGCAGCCCGAGGCTGCCCTGCCGACCTGGCGGCAATCGACCGTGATCGGCGCCTTCTTCTGGGCCGGCTACTTCCTGGTCCTGTGGGCCCTGAGCCTTGCGCCGCTGGCGGTGGTCGCGCCGGTGCGCGAGATCGCCATCGTCGCTGTGGCGGTTTGGGGCGTCTGGCGACTGCGCGAGCGGGAGCGGGCGGCGATGAAGATCTCGGGCGCGCTCGCCACCCTCGCGGGCGTCGCGCTGCTCGCCGTCTGAGCCTCCAAAACGGGTGGTAAGGTAAGCCTGTCTTCGGTAGTCGGGGATGTTCGCCGCGGTCGGAGCTTCTCGAAAGGACCCGTGCGTTCGCGACATGCTTTCGAGAAGGGGGGTTTTCAGATGCCTACTGGGACCATAAAAAAGCTGGTCTCCGACCGTGGGTTCGGGTTCATCGCGGCCGAGGACGGGAAGGAGTACTTCTTCCATCGCACAGGCCTCGACTCGAGCGTGAACTTCGACTCGCTCGCGGGCGGCGAGCACGTGAGCT
>VBHA01000051.1 GCA_005889495.1 Chloroflexota bacterium | reverse complement strand
GAGGGTGCGCAGCCGCCGCGGCAACGTCACGCCACAGAGCGATAGCCGAGGCCGCGCACGGTCACGATGTAGCGCGGCTCGCCTACCTGCTCTCCCAGCTTGTCGCGCAGCCTGCCGATGTGCACGTCGACAGTCCGCTCCAGCGCCTCGCCCTGCGCCGGGCCGTAGAGGGAGTCGAGCAAAGCCTGCCTCGAGAGCACTCGGCCGCGTGCCTGGACGAGCGCGACCAGCAGCCGGAACTCGGCCGGGGTCAAGGACACCGGCTCGCCATCGCGGCGCACCTCGACGCGGTCGAGGTCGATGGTCAGGTCGCCGTGCTCCAGGATCCCACGGGCGTCGTGGCCACCGTTGGCATCCTTCGCCCGCCTCAGCACAGCCTTGACGCGGACCACCAGCTCCGCGGGCGAGAATGGCTTGGCGAGGTAGTCGTCGGCGCCCTCGTGGATGCCGTAGACGCGGTCCGCGACCTGCCCGCGGGCCGAGACCATGACAATCGGCACGTCCGACCGCTCCCGGATGATTCGCATCAGGGCCAGCCCGTCGAGCTCAGGCAGCATCAGGTCGAGGACGATCAGCGCCGGACGAAATTCGGTGAAGGCGTTCAGCGCGCCGCGGCCGTCGGCCGCCGTGATGACGCGCAGGCCCTCGCGCTCCAGGTAGGTCCGGACCAGGGAGACGATCTTCGGGTCATCGTCGACGACGAGGATCGGCGCCGTCATCTCCACGTCCATCGTAGGCAGGAAACGTACGCCGACAATGTGACGGCGGTTTGAAGCCGGGCATGCCCGGGATCATCGCCTGATCTCCCGGTCGTATTCCGGGAAGTACCGCTGGATCACCGACAGGTCGAACTTGCGAAGGATCGAGGCGGGCGGCTCCCGTTGGAGCAGGAAATCAAAGCTCCGGGACACGAGGTCTTCGACCGCCGCGGCGTCATGGCCGGCGCCCCAGCGGTCCAGATCACCGCTTGTCACCGTGACCGAGTGCTGGGTTTGCGCTCCCTGTGTAACGACGATGACATCACATACCCAATCCTGTCCACTAGGCTGCGCGCGGACCTCAACCACGGTTAGCAGGTTACGAATGCGACCTGGGCGACATGCTTTTATTACTCACTTAACAGATGACCGGCAGCACTGACGATAATTCGAAGACGTTGGCCGCGAGCCTCGACTGGCGCACGCTGCCGGGCGCTCTTCTCGTGTACGACCTGGACGGCGTTCTGGTCGACGGTAACGAAGCCGCCTTCGAGATCCTCGGCGCGGATCGGGACGAGCTCATCGGGTCTCGGGCAGAGCAGGCCGGCCTGCTGGTCACCGAGGCGCCGGGTGGGCCCATGAGCGTCCATCCAGTGGTCGCCGCGCTGAAAACTCGTCAGCCGGTCCGGGGCGTGCTCGGGCGGGTTGCCCGTCCCGACGGGGTCAACGTCTGGGTCCAGATGGACGCGCTTCCCGAGCTGGTCGAGGGAGAGGTTGCGCGGGTCCTGACCTCCCTCACCGACGTCACTCACCTGATCACGCACAGCCACATGAGCGGCCGCAGCCCGGGCGACCACATCGTCGAACAGGTCACCGAGCAGATGGCGCTCGCGCGCCTGGACCCGGCCGAGATCCTCACCACGGTCACCCGAACCCTCAGCAGGCTGCGGCCCGGGTCATGGGTGGCGACCCTGATGCGTAAGGACCCATCCGATCTCCAGATCTTCGTCGCCAACGAAGACGGCACCCCGGACAGGGTGAACGAGTACATGGACGTGATGGGGCAGTCACCTGGTGCGCAACCGACGCCGATCTCGCAGCGCGTGATCGAGTCCGGCCAGCCGCTGTTGCTGGCGAACGTCAGCGCCGATGACCTCGGCGCGTATCTCAACGACGACGTCCGGGCCTACCTCGAGATCCACCCCTGGATCCCAAAGGGCAGGCACGTGGGCGTCGCGGTGGTGCCGATGCGCGCCCGGGGGGCGATCATCGGCACGCTCGGGCTGTTCGAGCGTCGCAGCTCCAACCCCCTCACCGAAAAAGACCTGATCTGGATCCAGGCGATCGCCGACCGGGCCGGCCTGGCGGTCGAGAACGCCCAGCACTATGAGGACGCGATCCAGCGGCTCGACCGGCTGACCGCGCTTCAGGGCGTCAGCCTCGCGATCAGCGCCAGCCCCGACCTGAGGCTGACACTCAAGGTCATCCTCGACCACGTGACCGCCCAGCTGAAGGTCGACGCCGCGGACGTCCTGCTGCTGGACGAGACCGACAACTCGCTCGTCCTTTCGGCCGGCACCGGCTTCCAGGCCACCGCGGTGCTCGACTACCGGCTCCCCGCCGACGAGGGCATGCCCGGCCAGGCGATCACCGGCCGGCGCATCGAGACGGTCACCGCCCTCAGCGCCTTCTCCCAGTTCCGGCGCCGGTCGCTGTTCGCCCGCGAGGGCTTCAAAAGCTACGGCGCGGTGCCCCTGATCAGCCGCGGCAGGCTGCTTGGCGCCCTCGAGGTGTTCCAGAGGTCTCCCCTCAGCCCCGACCAGGAGTGGCTGTCCTTCCTCGATGCGCTTGGCAGCGTCGCCGCCGTGGCCATCGACAACGCGACCATGCAGGAGCGCCTGAGGCATGTTCGAGGGCCGGACGAGCCGAGGCGGCCGGCGCGCGCAGCGCCCCAGATGAGCACGGTCGAGAAGGAGATCCTGCGTCTGGCCGTGGAGGGCATGACCAACCGGGAGATCGCGGCGCGGGTCCACCTGAGCCAGAACACGGTCAAGTTCCACATGCGCCAGATCCTGCAGCGCGCCGGCGCGTCAAACCGGACCGAGCTGGCCCACCAGGCGGCCAAAGAGGGCTGGCTCTGACCGCGGGGTTAACAAAACTACCCAGGCGGGTAGTTGATTTGTCCTACAGAGCGTGAGCCGCTAAGCAATCACTTCTTAACCTCTCCCTTCAGGGAGCGTGGGCTGTTAATTGGCGGTGTCCGTTGCGAGGTGGGTGGCGCGGAATGAACGCGCCGGCTGGGACCTGACACGCCTGGGCATGACCGCGGCCCTCCTTGGCGTCAACCTCGTGCTGGTGCTGGCGCCGGCGGTGATCGGCACGCTGGCGCTCCTCGGCATCCTCGGATGAAGCTCCAGGAAGGCGCCACCCTCGGCGCCTACCGCATCGGCGCGTCGATCGGCCGGGGCGGCATGGCCACCGTCTATCGCGCGTACCACACCGCGCTGGACCGGTACGTCGCGATCAAGGCTCTGCCCGACTTCTTCGCCGACGACCCGCTTTATCGCGAGCGGTTCCAGCAGGAGGCGCGCTCGGTGGCCCGCCTCAAGCACCCGAACATCCTCGAGATCTTCGACTTCGGATACGACGAGGGGGTCGCCTACCTCGTCCTCGAGCTGGTCGAAGGCGGCACCCTCGCCGACCGTATCGGCCGCCCGATGGACCTGCGCGAAGCGGTACGCATCCTCGAGCAGGTCGCCGGCGCGCTCGACCACGCCCACCGGCAGGGAATCCTGCACCGGGACATCAAGCCGTCCAACATCCTGATCCATACCGACGGCACCCCGGTGCTGGCCGACTTCGGCCTGGCCAAGATGGCCGGCTCGCTGCGCCGCCTGACCAGCTCCGGCACCGTCATGGGCACCCCGGAGTACATGTCGCCCGAGCAGGCGGCAGACGATCCGACCGGCCCCGCCTCCGACCTCTACTCGCTTGCGGTCGTCGCCTACGAGATGCTCACCGGCCGGGTGCCGTTCCAGGCCGACACGCCGGCGGCCACGCTGCTGTGCCACGTGACCAGGGACATGCCCCCCACCCGCGAGCTGCGCGGCGAGCTCTCGGCGCATCTCGAAGAGGTCCTGCGGCGCGGGCTGGCCAAGCGCCCCGAGGAGCGGTACGAGTCGGCGGCCGCCTTCGTGGCCGCTCTGAAACCGGCCGCCTGGCCGGCGCGGCGCGGCGAGGTTGCTTCCGCCTCGCCCGCCACGCGCCGGCTCGTGCTGCCTGACCGCCTGCCGATCGTGCTGGTGGTGGACGACGCGGAGGCCAACCGCGAGCTGATCGAGGCCTGTCTCGCCGGCGTCGAGTGCACCGTGCGTTCGGCGATGGACGGGCCGAACGCCTTGAAGTCGATCCAGGCGTCGCCTCCGGACCTCGTCCTTCTCGACGTCCAGATGCCGGGCATGGACGGCTTCGAGGTGTGCCGCCGGATCAAGGCCACCTCGGCCTCCAGGTTGATCCCGGTCGTGATGATCACATCGCTGGACGACACCACCGACCGCGTGCACGCCCTCGAGGCGGGCGCCGACGACTTCATGACCAAGCCGGTCGACAGGGTGGAGCTGGTGGCGCGCGTGACTTCGGCGCTCCGGCTCAAGAGCCTGTACGACTCGCTGGACAGCGCCGAGCAAGTCATCTTCGCCCTCGCCGCGGCGGTCGAGGCCAAAGACCCCTACACGGAAGCGCACACCCAGCGCGTCGCCGAGGCGGCGCGGGCCGTCGGTGCCCGCCTCGGGCTTGCACCGTCACACCTGGACACGCTCTACCGCGGCGGCCTCATCCATGACATCGGCAAGATCGGCATCCCCGACGCGATCCTCCTCAAGCCAGGCCCGCTCGACCACGACGAGCTGGTGACGATGCACCTGCACCCGATCATCGGCGAGACGATCGTCTCCCCTTTGCGCACGGGCGCCGGGCTGCTGCCGATCATCCGCAACCACCACGAGCGCTGGGACGGGACCGGTTACCCGGACCGCCTCGCGGGCACGGCGATCCCTCAACACGCGCGCATCGTCGCCGTCTGCGACGCCTTCGACGCGCTGGTCAACGACCGTCCGTACCGGGCGCGCAAGACAGTCGAGGAAGCGCTCGCGACCCTGCGCGCCGGCGCAGGCCGGCAGTGGGACCCGGCGGTCGTCGACGTCTTCGCCGCCGGCGTGCCCGAGCTGTCGAAGCTGGGCGCGGCGTGAGATGACCTGGCTCGTCTTGTTCCTCCAGGAGACGGTGGCGATCGCCTTCGTGGCGCTCGGCATCGCCACCGCGGTCCACTGGCTGCGCGGACGCGACCGCTCCATGGGATTTGTCGCGCTCGCCATCGTCCTGCTCGCGGCGGTAGTCGGTCTGGGCCGTTTGCAGGCGCACGTCCCCTTCACGATCCCTCTCCTGGCGGACGCAGAGCTGCTGGCCTTCGCGGGCTGCGCGTATGCGCTATTGCGCTACAGAGCCGCACTCATCCCCCTCCCCCGGCGCTGGCATGTCGCCGCGGTCGCTTCGTTGGCGGCCGCCAGCGCTGTCGTTTTTGCTGCCCAGGTGGCGCCCATTCCCCGCGCGTGGCAGCTCGCGATCGTCGTCGCGTGGCTTGCCATCTGGTGCACGTGCGTCGGCGAGCCGATCGCCCGCTTCTGGCTCGTCGCCAGGAGCCTGCCCGCGGTCCAGGCCTCCCGCCTGCGCTCCCTCAGCCTCGGTTTCGGCGGGCTGGTCGCCATCCTGGTGATGGCCGTCGCGCTCGGCCTCGCCATCCACCAGCCTGCCGTGCAGGTCGCGACGGAGCTGGCGAGCCTGGCCATAGTCCCACTCCTCTACGCCAGCTTCGCTCCGCCCGCCTGGCTTCGCCGCCAGTGGCGGGCCGAAGAGGAGGAAAGCCTGCGCGCGTTCATGGAAGAGCTTCTGATCAGCGACGTCCGGGACAGGCTCGCGGACCGCGCGCTCGAGCTCGGCATGGGCCTGGTCGGTGGGCCCTCAGGCGTCCTCTTCGACGCCTCCGGGACGCCCGTCACGAGCCGCGGACTCGACCCCGCAAGCGTGTCCGACCTTGCCGGGCATCTGGCGGGCCTTCCCCCCGGCGTCAGCGAGGCGATGGTAGGCGGCACGGAAGAGCTGGTGATGGCGGTCCCCGTCGCCGGTCTGTCGGGCTCGAGCACGCTGGTCGTGCTCGCGGGCCCCTTCACCCCGGGCTTCGGCAGCGACGAGGTCGGGCGCATGCGTCAGCTGATGAGCGCGTTCGTGACCGCGCTCGACCGCCGGCACCTGATCGTCCAGCTCGAGCAGGCGAACGCCGCCCTGGTGGACGCGAACAAGCACAAGAGCGTGTTCCTCGCCAACATGAGCCACGAGCTCCGGACCCCGCTCAACGCGATCATCGGCTTCTCCGAGCTTCTGACCGACGCGCGTGAAGGACAGTTCGACGACACCACTCGCAAGCGATTCCTGACCCAGATCCTGACGAGCGGCAAGCACCTCCTCGGCCTGATCAACGACATCCTCGACCTCTCCAAGGTCGAAGCCGGCCAGATGGAGCTGCGGCTGCAGAACGTGTCCGTGGCCGAGACCGTCGACCAGGTGGTAAAGACGGTCGAGCCTCTGGTCGCGAAGAAGAGCCTCAAGCTCGTCTCGAACACCGACGGCGCAGGCGAGGTGCTCGCGGACGCCGGCAAGCTCAAGCAGATGCTGCTGAACCTCGTCTCCAACGCCATCAAGTTCACACCCGAAGGCGGGACGGTGACCATCGACGCGCGTAGGGTCGCGGACGCGGTCGAGTTCTCGGTCGCCGACACGGGCATCGGCATCGCCGCGGCGGACCAGAGGCAGATCTTCCAGGAGTTCCACCAGGTCGACCACGGACCCGGCCGCAAGCACGAGGGCACCGGTCTGGGGCTGGCCCTCACCAAGCGGTTTGCGCTGCTGCACGGTGGCGACGTCCGCGTCACGAGTCGCGTCAACCAGGGCAGCATCTTCACCCTGACTCTTCCCGCGCGCCAGCCCGCGGCTCACGCCGCGGAGCCTGTCCTCGAACCGGCGAAGAACGGTCACGGCGGCGGTCCGCTGGTGCTCGTGGTCGAGGACGACCCCGCCGCCGCCGAGCTGCTGACCCGCCAGCTGGTCGACGCCGGCTACCGCACGCAGGTCGCTCGCACGGGGATCGATGCCCTCGATAAGGCAAGGCGGCTGCAGCCTGCGGCGATCACCCTGGACATCATCCTGCCCGAGGTCGACGGTTGGGAGGTGATCACGAGGCTCAAGAGCGACGAGGCCACGAGCGGCATCCCGATCGTCGTCGTGAGCGTCGTCGACAACCCCGAGCTCGGCATTTCGCTGGGCGCGATCGACTACTTCGTCAAGCCCGTCGACGCGAAGCTCCTCATCAACCGCTTGAACCGGTTCCACCTCGAGCGCTCCCCCGGCCAGGACGAGGTGCGAGTCCTGGTCGTCGACGACGAGCCCGCCAACCGCGCCTGGCTGGCCAAGACGCTCGAGCCCGCGGGCTTCACCGTCGTGCCCGCGTCCGGCGGACGGGAGGCGATTCAGCTCGCCAAGTCCACGCGCCCTGACTTCATCCTTCTCGACCTGATGATGCCGGAGGTCACCGGTTTCGATGTCGTGGAGGCGCTGCGCGCCGACGAGGCCACGCGCGAGGTGCCGATCATGGTCCTCACCGCCACGAATCTGACCGAGGCCGACAAGCGCCTTCTCAACGGCAGGGTTTCCCAGATCTTGAGCCGGAGCTCGGTGGCGAACACGGACATCGTCGGCCTGCTTCGGCGCGTGGTCACGAACCGAAACGGGGCCACGTGAGCGAGCGAAGCCTGATCCTGGTCGTCGAGGACAACGAACCCAACCAGATGCTCTTCCAGGCCGTCCTCGAGCTGGAGGGCTTTGCCGTCGAGGTGGTGGGGTCGGCACCCGAGGCGCTGGATCGCATCACTCAGAGCAGGCCCGACCTGATCCTGATGGACGTTCAGCTCCCCGGCCAGGACGGACTCTCGTTGACCCGGGAGCTCAAACGCAATCCCGCGACCGCGTCCATTCCTGTGGTGGCGCTGACCGCACATGCGATGAGCGGCGACCGCGAGCTGGCGCTGCGTGCGGGCTGTGCGGGCTACATCGCCAAGCCCATCGAAACTCGAACCTTCGGCGCGGTGGTGGGGCAGTTCCTGCGTGCGGCGGGCGGCGAGCGGCGCGTGGCCGCCAAGTGAAGAGCCGCATCCTGGTCGCCGACGACGACCCCGCCAGCGCCGAGCTGCTGATGTACTTCCTGGAGTCGAACGGTTTCTCTGTCGTCACCGTCCCCGATGGAAACCAGGCCCTGGAGCTCGGCACCAGCGGCGACTTTCAGCTCGTGATCCTCGACATGCACATGCCGATCTATGACGGCGTCGAGGTCCTGGAGATGCTGCGCAAGCGCCACCTCCTCCATCCGATCAAGGTCATCGCGCTCACCGGCGACTCGTCCGAGTCGGTGCGCCAGGAACTAGAAGCCGGCCGCATCGACTCGTTTTTCACCAAGCCGGTCGACCTTGACCTTCTGCATGAAGAGGTCAGGCGGCTGACGGCGGCTTAGCCGGATGGCTGTTCACGCCCTGTTACCGGCGCTCGACGATGAGCCGGCCTACGAGGTCACGCCGTGGGTGCTTCTGGTGGGGTTGGACTGGGTGGGACGGGAAACGGTGCGACGCCGGCTCGAGGCAGCCGGCTGCGCGGTCGAGGTGGCATCGACGGCCGACGAGGCGATGCTGTGCATGGCCGTGATGACGCCCGCCTTGATCATCATCGAGGAGATCTCCGCTTCACCAGGTGCGCGTGACTTTCTGGATAGTGCGCGGCTGATCGGGGTCGATGCCACGTGCGACCGCGACATCGTGTGCGAGCAGCTGGCCGAGTACCGCCAGTGGGATGGGAGTCAGCTCCTCGGGGAGGCCCGAGACGTCGAAGAGGTGGAGGACCTGCGAACCCTTCGCCTCGAGCCGCCTGCGCACTGAGTCGAGGTCGGCTGCGACAAGGCCTCCGCCATCGACGAGGAGGACCGGCAGGCCCGCCTCCGCGATCGCGATCGGGCCGTGCTCGAAATCGGCCACCGACCAGGCGCGGGCGAGGACGTAGCTCGTTTCGCTGAGCTTCAGCGCGATCTCTTCGGCGGTCGAGAAGTTGAAGCCTCGGCCCAGGACGACCGCGCGCGGGCCGATCAGCGGAGGCACAAGCTCGTCGATCTCGTTCTCGCGGTCGAGCGCGCGGCTGATGGCCTCCGGGACCTGGTCGAGGGCCGCCTCGAACGAAGGTTCAGGGTCGAGCGCATGCGAGACCATCGCCATCGCCAGCACGCTGGCGGTGTAGGTCTTCGAAGCCGGCACGCTGACCTCCGGCCCGGCCTCCAGCCGCAGCACGAGCTCGGACGCCCGCGCCAGGCGGGATTCGGCGGCGTTGGTGATCGCGACCGTCAGGCATCCCTGGCGCCGCGCCTCCTCGACGACCGCGACCACGTCCGGCGACTCGCCTGACTGCGAGATCCCGATCACGCACTGGCCGTCCAGGCGCGGAGGTCGCGCGTAGTGGGTGAACAGCGATGGCGCGGCCAGGGCGACCAGGACGCGGTTCCTCGCCCCGAACAGGTACTTGGCGTAGAGGGCAGCGTGGTCGGAGCTCCCGCGCGCGGCGATCGTGAATCCGCCTGGCCCGCGCTCGCGGACGCGGGCGGCGATCTCGGCGGCCGCGTGCTTGCCCTGAGCCAGAAGCCGTGCCGCGACCTCGGGCTGCTCCGCGATCTCGCTTCGGAACCGGTTCAGCGGAGGAGGCCCTCCGCAAGGCGCAGCGCGCCCTCGACTGGCGCTTCCTCGAGCCGAATGCAGTGGCCGGCCAGCCTTTCCCGCACCGCCGCCTCGAGCAGAGGCTGGTTCAGGAGCAGGCCGCCCGCGAGGACCACGGGGCCGTCGACGCCAATCGCCAGCTGGACCTCTCCGGCGAGGCCGGCAAGCGCGGCCGCCGCGCGCCGCACGATGTCCACCGCGCCGGCATCCGTGCCCGCGGACTCGAACACCGCCCGCGCGAGCGAAGCCCACTGCATCGGCTCGCGCATGGCATGGAGGATGGCGATCATCTGGCGAGGACCGGCGGCGCCGCATGCCGCGAGCAGCGCCTCGCCCAATGCGCCGATCGGGTCGCCCGAGTCGAAGCGCCGCATGACCTCGCGCGCCGCCTCACGCGTCATCCACGCCCCGCCACCGTCGTCGCCGACCAGCCAGCCCCATCCGCCGCGCTGCGCCTCACGCCCTTGCGGAGCGAGTCCGTAAGCGACCGAACCGGTGCCGGCGATCAACGCGACGCCCGACTCGACGCCGGCGGCGGCGAGCACGAGGCGGGCGTCGTGGACGACGCTCAGCCTGCAGCCGGGCAGCCTGCGCTCGAGCAGCCCCCTCAGCAGTTCGCGGGCCGCCGGGACCTCGGCTCCGGCGGCCCCCGCGCAGCATGCTTCGGGATGAACGTCGCCGAGCCTTCCAAGCAGCGTCGAGAGACGCTCGTCGACCATCAGCGAGTCGAGCGTGGCGACGTTGGCGCCGGGGCCGTCGACCTCGATCAGCGCGTCGCCGTCGGAGCGGAGGCGAGCCCGGCTCGAAGAGCCGCCGATGTCCAGGCCCAGGAGGACTCTCGTCAAGCCGGCCGCCGGAATTCCACCACCCCTCTGATCATCGTCAAACGCGGCCTGAGCTCCGCGTCGAGGATCACGATGTCAGCGCAGGCACCCTCGCCGATTCGTCCCAGCCGGCGCTCACCGAGGACGCGCGCGGGCGCCGCCGACGCGAGCCCGACCGCGCGCGAGGCCGTCATGCCGGGCAGGCGGGCCGTCAGGCGCACGAGGTCCGGCATGGTGGCGGCGCTGCCCGCCAGCGTCCCGTCCTGGAGGCGCACCACGCGGCCGTCGCTCATCACCGGCCGCCCCGACAGCGTGTACGTGCCGGGCGGCGCGCCCGCGGCCGACGTCTGGTCGGTGGTGAGCGCGATGCGCGAGGCGCCCTTGATGCGCACGAGCTGCTCGCAGACCGCCGGATGCACGTGCTCGCCGTCGGCGATCAAGCCGGTGGTGACCCGCGGGTCGAGGATCAACGCGAGCGCGATCCCGGGCCGGCGATGATGGACGGGCGGCATCGCGTTGTAGACGTGGGTCGCGAACGAGACGCCGGCGGCGATGGCCTTGCGCCCCTGCTCGTAGTCGGCGCCGGTGTGTCCGGCCGAGACCACGACGCCGGCACGATGCAGGCGCTCGATCGCTGCCAGCGCGCCGGGCAGCTCCGGCGCCAGGGTGACCAGGCGCGGCCGGGCGGCCTCGATCACATCGACGTTCTCCGGCGTCGGCTCCGCCAGGTGGGAGCGCAGGTGTGCACCGCGGAAGGATGGATTGAGGAAGGGGCCCTCGATGTGCGCGCCGAGGATCCTCGCCCCCGGCGCCTCGGCCGCAGCCCCGACCGCGGCGGCGAACTCCGCTCCGACCTCGACCGGTGCCGAGATGATGGTGGGCAGGAAGGCGGTCACGCCGGTGGCGGGCAGCGCCTTCGAGATGGCGGCGATCGCGTCCGCGCCGGCGGCCGCGTCGTGGCCCGCGAAACCGTTGACCTGGAGGTCGATCAAACCCGGCGCGATTAGCTCGCCCGGGAGCGCGATTAGCTCCTCGTCCGGCCGCCGCGGCGGCGGGCCGGTGCCGACCCACGTGATCACCTCACCCTCGACGAGCAGGGCGTCCGCCCCGCCGGCTCCGTGCATCGGACCGCGGACCAGCGTCCTCACGCCCTCTCCACCTCCGCGAGCACCGCTC
>VBHA01000069.1 GCA_005889495.1 Chloroflexota bacterium | reverse complement strand
GCGACCGGCCCGGGCGCGCGGCATCCCTGGGTCGAAATCGGTTTCGAGCTCAGCCGCCTGCATGCCCGACTCGCTGTCAGCTTAGCCCGGCCTGGGCACGTTCGCGTAGGTCCAGTGGACACCGCCGTCGGAGGTCAACGCCAGCGCGCTGCCCGACAGCTGCGGCCCCGGACTCTGCAGCTTCGCCCATGCGTGTCGCGCGTCGAGGACAGTTGGAAAGTAGAGCCAGCCGTCCAGCTGCAGCGCGACGTGCGTCCACGTTTGGCCCGCATCGACCGACTTGAAAAGGTCGCCGTCGCGCATTGCCCACCAGTGGATGGGGTCCTGGAACGCGATGCTCATGTAGGTGTTGCCCGCCGGGGGCGGCGCGAGCCTGAGCCAGCTTGCCCCGAGGTCGAGAGAGGTGTAGGCGGTGTCGTCGAGGAGGACCACCATCACTCCACGGTCGGGCAGCAGGGAAAGGCCCTGGGCCGGTCGGAATGGCTTGCCGAACGCGTCGGACGGAAGTTGGTGCGGCTGCCAGGTCGCGCCACCGTCTCGAGTCGAATAGACCGTCGAAGGCGCATCGTCGGCGATCGATGCCACCCATCCCAGGCTTCGGTCCCGAAACGCGATCAGCGGGCCGACAGCAGGTGGTGGAGGCAATGCTCGCCAAGTCAGGCCGCCGTCGGCAGTCGATTCGAAGTCGCTGTCGCCGTGAAACCAGCCGTGCGTGGGATCGACGAACCAGGCCATGCCCAGGGCCTTCGAGGGAAGCTTGACCTCGGTCCACCGCGTGCCGCCGTCAGAGGTCCGGAAGGCCGCGTTGCCGACGAGCGAGTAGTAGCCCTCGTAGGGATTGAAGAAAGAGATCTGGAATGTGCCATAGACCATGGTGGAGTCCGACTTCTGCAGCGTCCAACGCCGCGCGCCGTCGGTGGTGTTGAAGACCCAGTAGCGCGACGGCTGAGTGACCTGGTCGACCACCAACGCCCAGCCCAACGACCGCGTGACGAAGTCGTACTCCACGCGGTACCTCGGTTCCAGGATCGATGGGCCAGGGCTCGGTCGAGTCGATGGGGACGCGGGCGACGGCATGCTCGGTCGGAGATAGAGCAGGCCCGCGACCACCGTCACCGCCAGCGCGGCCGCGATCAGCGGCACGGCCCGGCGCGCACGGTTGCTCGGGGCGGCGGGCGGCTCGGGCGTGTCCACAGTCTTCGCGATAGATTGTGAATCCATGGTCAGCCTTGTCAGACCGGCAGAGTTGCAAGACGCGGCGGCGATCGCAAGGGTTCATGTGGCCTCATGGCGGTCGACGTATCGCGGATTGCTCCCCGATGATTTCCTCGCCTCGCTGGATGAAGCCGGATACGAAGACCGGTGGCGACGCATCATCGCCGACGGCTCGAGCCGCGTCTTCGTGGCCGCCGACGGCCTGGACATCGTCGGGTTCGCCTCGGGTGGCCGGGAGCGCGCGGGCGAGGACGGGTACAGCGGTGAGCTGTACGCGATCTACGTGCTCCGTGAATTCCAGGGGCGCGGCCACGGCCGCGGTTTGGTGCGGGCGGTGGTGGCCGGCCTGCGGGAGCTCGAGCTGCCCGACATGATCGTCTGGGTGCTGCGCGACAACGGCGGCGCGCGCAGCTTCTATGAGCGCCTCGGCGGCGTCTACGTGCGCACGCAGCCGATCACCATCGGCTCGGCGCTGCTCCAGGAAGTCTCCTACGGCTGGCGCTCGCTCGACGACGTCAACTACTGAGGGCCGCGACCTCGGGTTCTACTGCAGATTCGCGGCATCGATGGCCGGAGCCAAGGAAAGGGTGGCGCGACGAGGAGCGCATCGTTAGATGCGTGACGAGTGAGCGCCGGGCCCCTTGACGCCGGCTTCAGCGCCGCAGGCGCCCGGCCGTCGAGGACGCGAAGATGCGGGGAACATGGGGTCGCGGCCCTCAGGGCGGCGGCAGCGCCTTCTGGTTGAAGTCGAAGCAGTCTTCCATCCCGTCGGCCTTTTTCGTGCGGTCGTTCAGGGAGGGAAGGCCGAAGTTCACTTCGCAGAACTTGATCAGGCTGACGTGTGAGTGCAGCGCCTTCGACACATGGCCCGCGCGGGCGTAGGGGCTGACGACGAGGCAGCCCACCCGGCCTCCGTAACGGAACTGCGTCCCGTCCGTCCACTTCTCGACCTCGGGCGGGGTGACGTGGTCCCACCAACCGCCCCAGTCGTCCCACGTGATGAAGATCGCGACCCGAGGCCACAGCTTCGCGGCCACGATTGCCTGAACCTGGCTGATTGTCCACAGGCTGCCCTTGCTCACGTCGCCCGCGTGCTCCGCTCGCTGCACCGCGGTGTCGGCGGGATGCTCGCTCAGCGCATCGTCCGCGTAGAGCCATGAGACGGCAGGAAGGCGCCCGGCCGCCGCGTCGGCGGCGAAATCCTGCCACTTCTTCTTCTTGCCGGCCGTGTGCTTGATGAACTCGAAGAGCAGCGGCGAGTCTCCCATGATGAGCATCAGGTGGTTGGGGGTCGACGGCCCCGCCACGTCCGTGAAGTAGTTGTCACACAGCGTGAACTGCCTGGCGTATCCCCAGTAGTGGGGGATGTCCTTCTGCGGAAACGCAACTCTTGGCGCCGTCTTGTCCCGCGTGAGCCAGGCGGCGTGCCGGTGGTCGGGATCCCTGGGCGGCGGGTTGGGGCTCGCCGCCAGCACGGTCCCATTCCCACCGGGAAACGCTCCGAAGTAGTTGTCGTAGCCGTGGTTCTCCTTGACGATGATCACCACATGCTCGATCGGGGTCTTGCGGGTGCTCAGACGCACGCCCCGTGCTGGTTCGACCACTCGAGCTGGACCGTGTAGCCGCCGAGCTGCTTTGTCTGCCAGGAGCAGATGTCTCCGATCTCCCCGTTGGCGTCATCGTAGTAACCCTGTCCCGGCACCGGGTCCGTGATCGCCTCGCACAGCTCATGCGAGCTGGTCGAGGTCAACGCGTCGAACACCGACAGACCTCCGACACATCCGTCGCATTCGGGGTAGGGCATGACCGCGTAGTAGAGGTCGCCGTCGTTGTTGTGATAGCCGCAGAAGTTGACGCAGGACGAAGAGCCGTCCAGCTCCGAGGTCACGCCGGGTGGCAGGAACACGAAGTACAGCGAGTTGGGCGTCGGTTGCGCGACCGCCGGGTTGGAAGCGATCTGGTCGCGGACGAATCGCTGGACATCCGCATCGTTGGCTGTGGGCGGTGGCGCGCCGCCGACCGCGATCGCGCCGGTGCGCGACCCGTGTCCGATCTTGAAGTCCTGCACGTCGTACTCCGACAGCTGGTCCATCAGCGGGCTCGTGAGCACGTATTCGAAAAAATCGTTCAGCCGCTGCATCAAGCCCGCCTGTGCGTCCTGCTGCCATGCGTCGCCCCAGAAGAAGAGAAACACCTGGGCCGACACGAGCATCGGCCCGCCGCGGTAGGTGAGGCGGGCGGGGGCGACCGGCGCAAGCGCCTCGGTCCGAAGCGGGACGATCTGGATCGGGTTAGGGGGTCTCATGGGCCGTCATCGCCTCCAGCGGGCGCGGAACGAACGCTGTCGCCGCCCCCACCAAACATACGGCGGTGATGGAGAGGAAGGCATAGGCCGGTCCGAGGGTGAACAGCGCGCCACCGGCGAGGGCGCCGGCGATCTCGACCGCGGTCTGCACCGTCTGGTAGACGGCCTGCGTGCGCGCGAACTGGCCCGGTTCCGCCAGGCGGCTGACCTCGGCCATCGTGCTCGGGATCCCGGAGATGGTGAACGCGCCCTCGATCAGGCCGAGCCCGATGAGCCACGGCACAGAGGCCACGAACGGATAGACGCCCGCAAAGACGGCAGTGCAAAGCAGGGCGCCGACGATGAAGCGACGCGCTCCGAAGCGGTCGCCCAGCGACCCGGCGTAACCGCTGATCAGCATCGCGGGCAGGGCGAAGGCGACAAACGACAGGCCGACCGCGAACGTGTTCGCGCCGCGTGACGTGAGGTAGAGCGACCAGATGGTGTCGAACGCTCCGATCATGTAGGCCGTGCCCGCTCCGAGCAGGAGGAGCGGCAGCAGGCGCCTGGCGATATGCACGGCCCTCGCGGGAATCTCAACCGACGTCCGGGCGCGCACGTTCGGCAGCGTCATCAGGGCGAAGACCGTCAGGAGTGACAGCGCTGCCGCGATGGTGAAGACGACACCGATGTTGAGCAGCGCGATGAATCCGCCGATCGCCGGTCCGAGCAGCATCCCGGCCATGTTGGTCGCCTGCATATAGCCGAAGGCGCGGCCCCGTTCGCCCGCCTGGGTCTCTTCGGCGATCAGGCCGTTGGCGGCGGGCCAGTACGCGCCCTGCGCCGCGCCGTGGACCAAGCGGACCACGATGAAAGCGCCCAGCGGCAGCGGCAGGAGGTAGGCGAGGAACAGCGCGGCGGTGCCGAGCATCGCGGCCACCAGGACCGCTCGCGTGCCGAAGCGGTCTGCCGCCCATCCGGCCGGGTAACGCACTATCGCGTTGGCGACGAGCCCGGCGGCGAACACGACCCCGACCAGCGCCGCCGACCCGCCTTTGCGGCCGATGAAGATGGGCAGCAGGGGCAGGAAAAACCACATCCCCGCCGCGTTGAGGAAGTTGACCGCATAGAGCGTCCGCAGCGCTCGCCTGCCCTCCATCACCTTCAGGAATACTGGCAGAGCGATGTCGGCCGAACGGCTCCACGAAGTGCGTTGGGACGTGGTCCCTGCTTCACCGTTTTCGGCTCACATGCACATGGCGGTCGACGAGGTGCTGCTCGGGCAGGTGATCGCGGGAAGGCGCCCCCCGACGATGCGGCTGTGGGGCTGGATCGAGCGGGCCCTCGTCATCGGCTCCCATCAATCGGTGCGGAACGAGGTCGACCTCGCCGAGGCGCGCCGGTACGGCTTCGTGGTCACGCGGCGGATGAGCGGTGGCGGCACGATGCTGTGCGAGCCGGACCGCACCATCACCTACTCGCTCTACCTGCCCGACTCGATGGTGGCGGGGGTGAGCTTCCGGAAGTCGTACGCCCTCCTGGACCAGTGGGCGGTCGCCGCCTTCAACGAGATGGGCGTCCCCGCCTCATACCGGGAGATCAACGACATCGTCTCGCCGCGGTAGTGCGCGAGCACCCAGTTGACGTGGACCTGAAGCCCGCCGAGCGAGTAATCGTCGCCCGGCTTCAGGTAGGTGAGCGCGCCGTCAGGAATCTGCGCGAACGCGCGCTCCCACTCTCCGCGGGCCGTCTCGAAGTCGGCAAGCGCCGCGTCCCGCTCCATCCCGGCCGAACCCTAGCTGAAGTAGTTGTGCTGCTGCAGGTACGCCCTCGCGACCGCGTCCGCGTCCTGGTGGTTGAGCTCCACCTGCGCGTTGAGGCTCACGAGCTGCGGCGTGGTCAGGTTGGAATCGATCTTGTCCAGGACAGTCTTGACCTCATCGGTCACGACCTTCTGGCGGATGATCGGGACCACGTTGTCGGCATTCTCCAGATGCTTGTCGTCCTGGAGCACGACCAGCCCCTTGGCGTTCAGGTCGGAATCGCTGCTGAAGACCAGTCCGACCTGGATCGTGTTGTTGGCCAGCGCCGCCCGGGTCAGCGGCCCGTCGGTGTCAAGCGCCTTGAAAGACTTGAAGTGGATGCCGTAGGTCTTCTCGAGGCCGGGCTGGCAGAAGGGCCGTGTCGCGCACTCGGGCGGGCCCCCCAGCACCAGCTGGTTTCCAACCGAGGTGAGGTCGGACAGCTTGCTGAGGCTGAACTTGGTCTGGGTCGCCTTCGTGACCGCAAACGCGTTCTGGTCGACGGCCGCCGACGGCGTCAGGGCCTGGAGGCCCAGGGGCTGCAGCCGCGCGTTGAGCTTCTGGACGGTCGCCGTGACGTCTCCGCTGGCCTCGCCCGCCGCGTGGTTGTAGTACTCGAGGTCCGTCGCGGCGTAGCCCGGGTACAGGTCGATCTGACGGTGAGCGTGCCCTTGTTCGTAGTCCCCCCGCCCGTCCCCGTGCTGCCACACGCCGCCGCAAAAACAGCGAGCGACGCAACCGGCGCCAGCAGCCAGGCCGATCGGTGTTTGCGGATCATCGAATTCCTCCCCGGGCCACGCGGGCCCTCCGGATCAAACGCTCACCGAACACAGATTCTTCCATGTACCGGCCCTGGTCAGGCAACCTTGAACGTGGTCGCGCGGCGCAGCTTCGGCGCCATCAGCAGCCTGATCCCCCGTGGCACCAGCAACCGCTCCAGCCCTGACAGCCCCAGCTCCGTGACGAGGGCCAGCATGGCGACGAGCAGTGCTCCCGCGACCAGCTTGGCGTAGTCGAGCTGCGCGAACCCGTCGATGATGTAGCGGCCGAATCCGCCGCCAGCGATCAGCGCGGCGAGGGTGGCCGTGGCGACGACCTGGACCGCGGAGGTCCGGATCCCCGCCATGATCAGTGGGACCGCGAGCGGCAGCTCGACCCGCAGCAGCTGCGCGAGCTCGCGGTAGCCCATGCCGCGGGCGGCGTCCTTGACGTCGGGGTCGACCTCGCGCAGGGCAACGTAACTGTTGGTGACCATGGGCGGGATGGCGAGCGCGGTCAGGGCCAGGATGATCGGAAGGTCCCCGAGGCCGAAGACCTGAAACGCGATCACGAGGATCCCGAACGAAGGGACGGCCCGGCCGGCGTTCGAGATGTTGATGGCCAGGTTGCCGAAGCGGCCGTAGTGGCCGAGGGCGATTCCAACCGGAAGCGCGAGCACCGCGCCGATCACCACCGCCTCCGCCGACAGCTGAACATGCTCGACGAGTCGTGTCGGAACTCCATCCGGTCCCTGCCAGTGGGCGCCGTCGCCGAACCACGCCCAGACCGAGGCCAGGATGCTCATGCGTGGCGAGCCCAGGGCAGGGAGATCCACTGGCCGCCCGCGAGCAGGAGATCGGCGACCAGGGCCAGGGCTATGGACAGGAACGTCGCCACGACGAGCGGCGTGTGGAAGCTCTCCTGAAGCCCCTGGTTGATCAGCTGGCCCAGGCCTCCAAGACCGATCACCGCCGTGATCGTGATCAGCCCAATCGTCGAGACGGTGGCCACGCGGAGGCCGGCGAAGATGGCCGGCATCGCAAGCGGCAGCTCGATTTGAAGGAGGCGCGCGGTGGCTCGGTATCCCATCCCGTCGGCCGCATCGAGCACGTCCCGCGGCACCGCGTCGAGGCCGACGACGATGTTGCGGATCAGGATCAAGGCGTTGTAGCCGACCAGCGGGATCTCGGCTGTGGTGTTGGTGGCGATGCCCGTGAAGGGCACGAGGATCGCGAACAAGGCAAGCGAGGGGATGGTGTAAAAAGCGCCGAGCGCTCCGATGACCGGTAGTCGAATCAGCGGCGACCGTTGCGCCGCCACCCCGAGCGGCAGGGATATGACCAGGCCGCCGAGCAGCGCGATCATCGCCAGCAGGATGTGTTGCTGGATGGCATCCCAGACGTAAGGGATGTGTGTCGAAAGCCAATCCCAGTTGACCCAGGGATCCTGTGCGTCCAGGAATACCCTCGCAGCCATTCCGATACGGTAAACGAGCCGTGATCCGCCTGGAGAACGTGAGCAAGCAGTTCGCGGGCGGCTCGAACGCCGTGCTCGACCTCACGCTCGAGATCCCCGACGGCCAGACGTGCGTCCTCATCGGACCGTCGGGCTGCGGCAAGACCACGACGCTGCGGATGATCAACCGCCTGATCGACCCCGACAGCGGCCGGATCCTGGTCGACGGCGTGGACACGCAGGGCGTGGACCCCGCGGCGCTGCGCCTGAAGATGGGCTACGTGATCCAGCAGACGGGACTGTTCCCGCACATGACGGTGGGCGCCAATGTCGGCACGGTGCCCCGACTGTGGAAGTGGGAACGGGCTCGGATCGAGCGCCGGGTCGATGAGCTGATGGAGCTGGTCGGACTCGACCCCGCCGAGTATCGCGGCCGGTACCCGCATGAGCTGTCAGGCGGGCAGCGCCAGCGGGTCGGTTTTGCGCGCGCGCTGGCCGCCGACCCTCCCATCCTTCTGATGGACGAGCCGTTCGGGGCGGTGGACCGGATCACGCGTGAACGCCTGCAGCAGGAGTTCATCAGCATCCAGCGCTCGGTGCGCAAGACGGTGGTCTTCGTCACCCACGACATCGACGAGGCGGTCATCGTCGGGGACCGGATCTGCCTGCTCAAGATGCAGGCCCAGGTCGCGCAGTACGACTCGCCGGAGACGATCCTCACCCGGCCCGCCAGCGAGTACGTGGCCGAGTTCCTCGGCCGCGAGCGCCTGGTGCGCCGGATGTCGGTCGTGCGCATCGACCCGTCCACGCTCGAGCGGGGCGCCCCGCGCGACCGTGAGCCGCACGTCTCGCTAGGGAGCGTGCTGACCGAAGCCTTCGCCGCCGCGCTGGCAAGCCCCACGGAGCGTGCGGGGGTCTTCGACGGCGATCGCTACGTGGGCGCCTTCACCGCCACGTCGCTTCTGGAGTCGTTGCGGCGCTCGAGCGCCGAAGGAGGGGAAAGCGTTGCCGCAGGAGTTTGACGTGGTCTGTCTCGGCGGTGGGGTCGCGGGCGAGGCGATCGCCGGCGGGCTCCGGGACAGCGGGCTCACGCTCGTCGTCGTGGAGCGCGAGCTGGTCGGCGGCGAATGCCCGTACTGGGGCTGTGTGCCGTCCAAGACGTTCCTGCGGTCCGCGGAGACCATCGAGGAGGCGGGGCGCGCGCGCAAGCTGGCGGCTTCGCGCGTGGATTGGGACGTCGACTTTGCCAAGGTATCCAAGCGCGTCCTGTGGATGGCCCGCGACCTCGACGATTCTCGGCCGGCGACGGCGCTCGAGGCGACCGGCGCTCGGCTCGTGCGCGGGCAGGGCACGCTGGTCGACCTGCGCACGGTCGAGGTCGGCGGCGAGCAGTACGTGGCGCGGCGCGCGGTGGTGATCGCCAACGGCGGCACCGCGACGATCCCGCCGATCCAGGGCCTGGACAAGGTCGAGTACTGGACCAACCGCCAGGCGGCGGTGCCGCGGGAGCTGCCGGCCCGGCTGGTCGTGCTGGGCGGAGGCGCAGTCGGCGTGGAGCTCGCGCAGGGCTTCGCCCGCCTCGGCTCCAGGGTCACCGTCGTCGAGGCCGGACCGCGGTTTCTCGCCCTCGAAGAGCCCGAGGCCGGCGAGGCCCTGCTGCCGCACCTGCGGGAAGACGGCCTGGAGATCCTGGTGGGCGACCCGTGCGTGGCGGTCGAGAAGCAGGCGGACGACGTGGTCCTGCACCTGAAGTCGGGCGCCATCGTCTCCGGCGACCGGCTCCTGGTCGCCACGGGGCGCCGCCCCAACTTCGAAGCCTGGAAGCCGGCGGGCCTGACCCAGACCGAGCGCGGCTGGCTCAAGGTGGACCCCACGACCCTCGAGGCTCGCGACGGCATCTACGGCGCGGGTGACATCACCGGCATCGGCGGGTTCACTCACGTCGCCTACTACCACGGCCAGATCGTCGCCCGCCGGCTCCGAGGCGAGGACGCGCGGGCCGACCACCTGGCCGTGCCGCGGGTCACCTACACCGACCCCGAGGTCGCGTCGGTGGGTCTCGCCGAACAGGCGGCGCGCGACCACGGCATCGACGTGGCGGTCGTCAAGACCGACCCGGGCGAGGCGGCCCGCGGCTACATCCACGATTTTCACGGCGGCGCGCTGAAGCTGGTCGCCGACCGCTCGCGCGGCGTGCTTGTGGGCGCCACCCTGGTCACACCCCGTGCCGGCGAGATCCTGGGCGAGCTCGTGCTGGCCGTGAAGTCAGGCACCCCGATCCGCACGATGGCCGACGTGATCCATCCCTACCCGGCGTTCAACCGGGTGCTGGGCGCGGCTTTCGGCGAGCTGGCGGCGAAGGTGGGCTAGAGGCCCCAGACGTTTTAGGAAGTGCCCGAGTTTGTAGTTTTGTAAAGGGGGCCTTTTTGTAATGGTCATCTCCGTCAACGGTTCACCGGTCGTCCTGAACCTGGACTCCATCCTGCTGTGGGCCCTGGTCGGACTGGTGGCCGGCTTTCTCGCCAGCCATCTCGCGCTCGGCCATGGGTTGGGACTGTTCTGGGACATCATCGTCGGCGTCCTGGGGGCGCTGTTCGGCGGCATCGTGCTCGCCGGCATGCTCCATTTCACGATCGCGATCGCCGGTCACCCGATCATCAGCTCGATCATCATGGCCTTCATCGGCGCCGCGATCCTGCTGATCCTGATGCGGGTGTTCGCCGGACGGGGCGGCTACAGGCGCCGCGCGTTCTGAGCCACGAGACGCCTGGGGGCTGTGCGCTCCCAGGCGTTCCTGACCAGCCTCTCGCCTAGACCGACGCCCAACCCCGGCAGGCGCACGCGCACCCATCCGAACCGTCCGGTGTAGGCGGCGACCTCGAAGGTCTTCGGGTCCATCGCCACCAGGCCCGCCTGGTCGTCGAGCGACGCCTTGAGCGAGACGGAGCGGCCTTCTGGAGAGCCCATGGCGAAGATGCGGCCGCGGACGCGAAACGTCGCCTCGCCCCAGGTCTCCACCTCCTCTGACTCGGGCAGCGACAGGCAGATGCGCCGGAACCTCTCGAAGTTCACGTCCTCACCACCTCGAAGGTGAGGCGGGCGCGAAAGCGCGTGAGGGCCGCCAGGACGGGCGCTCCCAGGGCAAGCACCATCAGCGCGTTGCCCGCGGCGCGAAACGTGTCATAGGCGAACGACGTGAGCGCATAAAAGCGCGCGAAGTGCACGAGCGAGGTCCCGGGCGCCATCCCGGGAGCCCATCCCAGGGTCGGGTTGCCACGAAACACCGGCACCCAGTCGGTCACGTCCATGAGCGCGCCGAAGACATAACCCATGACCAGGCCCAGCGCAGCCAGGACGATCACGTCGCGCGGGCCGGGCGATGGGCTCCTCCAGTGGCCGGCGATGCCGGCGGCGACGCCGACCCAGCCGACGGCAAAAACCTGGTAGGGCACCCACGGTCCCACGCCCGCGCCGAGAAGGGCCGAGACCAGGATCGAGAGCGCGCCCGCCATGAAACCGAATGAAGGCCCGAAGACAAAACCGGCGCAGAGGACGAGAAAGTAGATCGGGTTGAACCCGCCGATGCCGACGATGACCGCGAGTCTCAGCGCGGCGTCGATCGCGGCGATGGCCGCGAGCAGCGCGATCGCGCGCGAGTCGAGCTGCCGCGTGCCGGCCTCGACCGCGAACAGAGCGGCCAGGCAGGCGATCATCAGCGCCCAGGCGGGGGTGTTGTCGGGCAGGCCGCTGCCGGCGAAGGGCCACGCGAACAGCGCGAGTCCCGCCAGCGAGATGACTCCGACCGGGATCTCCTTTCTCACCCGGTGACCCCGCCGTTGCATACCTGGACGGTGCGGTCGGCGAGCGACTCCCGGAGCCGTTCATCGTGCGTGGCGAGGACGACCGAGGCGCCCTGGTCGCGCAGCCGGGCGACCAACGCGGTCAGGGCGGTCCTGGCGCCGAGGTCCATGCCGCGGGTGGGTTCGTCCAGGAGGACCAGCCGCGGACGACCCGCGAGCACCGCGGCCAGGGCGGCGCGCTGGCGCTCCCCGCTGGAGAGGTCGCGGGGATAACGACCGGCGACGTCCAGCAGGCCGAGCTCGGACAGAATCGCGTCGGCCCGCTCGTTCTCCCCCGACCACTCGAGCGTGAGCTCGACCTCAGAGCGGACGGTGGGGCGGTGGAGCAGGGCGGTCGGGTTCTGGGGCAGGTAGGCGATGCGGCCGGGCCGCCGCTGGACCGTGCCGGCGAGCGGCTTGAGAACGCCGGCGATCGTACGCAGCAGCGTCGTCTTGCCTCCGCCGTTCGGCCCGCACAGCACCAGGACCTCGCCCTGCCGCCCGGCGAGGTTCACCCGATCCAGGACCGGGCAGCCCGCGAACCCCGCGGTCACGCCGTCGAGGGTCCAGGCCTCGCCCCCGGCGGCCCCTCCGCGCGAGACCTCGATTCGTTTTTGCGCGACGCCCGCCGTCACGTGCTCGACCCGCCCATGCTCGACCCTGACCACCTGTTCCGCGGCGAGAGCCAGGCGCTCGAGCCGGTGCTCCGCGATGACCACGCTCCGGCCCGATTCTTTGAATCGCAGGGTGGCATCGAGGACCAGCGCACCGCCGCCCGGGTCGAGCTGCGAGGTCGGCTCGTCGAGGACGACCGTGCGGGGCTGCATGGCGAGCACCGAGGCCAGCGCCACGCGCTGGCGCTCACCGCCGCTGAGCGTGCTGAGCCGGCGGTGAGCGAGGTGGTGCGCCCCGGCCTGGTGGAGCGCATCGTCGATCCGGCCGGCCATGGCCGCGGCGGGCACGCTCGTGTTCTCGAGCCCGAACGCGACCTCTCGCTCGACGGTGTCGTAGACCGCCTGGAGCTCTGGGTCCTGGAAGACGAAGCCCACATGGCGGGCGAGCACGCGCGTCGGCGTGCCGATGACGTCGAGGCCGGCGGACTCGGCGGCCCCCGCGACGCGGCCGCCGTGGAAGTGCGGCACCAGCCCGTTGAGCAGGCGAAGAAGGGTCGACTTGCCGCCACCGGACGGCCCGGTCACCAGGGTCAGGCCCTCGCCGAGCTCGACCGTGACGTCATCGAGCGCCGGCGCATGGCTGCCGGCGTACGAGTACGTGAGGTGCCTCAGCCGCGCCGTCGCCACGTCACCACCGGTGCAAACAAGAGCAGGCAAGCGGCCAGCGGACGCACATCGAGCGAGGGGAGAGTGAGCGAGGGATAGGCGAACCAGTCGCCCGCCCAGCCGGCGGCGCGGGCTCCGATGAATCCGCCCAGCGCTGCCGCCGACGCGGCGACCACGACCCAGTCCGAACGGGCCAGGCGCGGCTTTTGAAAGGCCGTGCGCGGGCCCGAGGCAAACCCGCGGGCCTCCATCGACTCGGCCAGCTGGATCGAGCTCTCGGCGCTGGTCAGGACGACCGGGACGAGCACCTCGGCCCACGACCGCGGGCCTCGCGGCCGCCATCCCCGCAGCCGCTGGGCCTCGCTCACGGAGGCGAACGACCTCGAGATCGAGGGCACCAGGTTCAGCGAGGCCGCGATCGCGGTGCCGGTGCGCGAGAGCGCGGCCGGCAGTGCGTCCATCACGTCCTGCGGCTGCGTGAGGAGGGAGAAAGGCGCCGCCGCCAGGACCGCCGCGGCGATGGTCATGCCGCCAGAGACGCCGAAGGCCAGGGCCTCGAGCGTGTAGGGGCCACCGATGGCGGGTACGCCGTCGGGCAGCGCGAAGAGCACCGTGCGGCCGAGGTGCGCCGAGACGAAGTTCAGGAGGACGTCGAACACGGCGATGAACCCGACGCCGGCCAGCAGCCGTCGCATTCTGCGCAGGCCCACCGCCGAGACAAGAGCCGTCAACGCCGCCACCAGGACGATGGCCTTGTAGGCCGGGTTGGAGGTGGAGAGCACGATGACCATGCACACCGCCGACCACGCGGCCACCGCCCTGGCGTTCAACTCTGCCCTCAGGCCTTCAGGCCTTCCTCAGGCCTTCGGCAGCGGCGGTGGGGCCGGCGATGCCTCGGCGGTGTAGCGCCAGCCGAGCGCGTCCTTGTCGTGCAGGGTGACCTGGGCGTAACCGGTCTGGGCCACCGTCCAGGCGCCGCCCGAGTCGACGAACAGCGTCCAGTTGGGGCCGCTGTCGGCGAAGCACTTGCTGTACTGGGCAGGCTCGTTGTCGACCTGGCATACCGCCTTGCCGAAGCTGAACGTCTGCGTCTGGTACTCGATCTTCGATTGGTCCATGAGCGCCTGGCCGTCGATGGTGTCGCCGCTGAAGCCGACGCATCTCTGCACGGCAGCGGACGAGGCGGCGTGCTGGACCACGACGTATGCGTGATGCGGCGACGACGCGTTGACGCACGTGCTCCCAGGGGATGAGCTCGCGCTGGGAGTGCCACCACACGCGGTGACGAGGCTGATCAGCAGGGCCAGTGTCGCGCTGGCCGCGATGGGGTGCTTGCGCACGCTGTTTCCTCCAGGCGGTCAGCCCATTCCCGAACGCGCCGCTGAAAGCCGACCGCCAGGAGCTTCCGTGCCGTTGCGCGCGGACGGTGATCTCGGTTCGGGCGTTCAGGTCTCCTGGCTCGCGGATCGCCGCCCCAATCCACCTTCCCGAGGTGCTCTGAGCTACCTCAGTGGCTTTGTTTGGATGGAGGCTCCTCGCTCACAGTTGCGCGACAGCTCCGGTCTCACACCGGATTCCCTTGGTGCCCTGCGTCGAATGTTAGCCGGGATGAGTGCCGGCAACGACCCGCATGAATCCGGGCGCGCGCGTCACCGGCATGGCGAAGTCGAACCGGTCGGCGAGGAGGGAGAGCTCGAGGTCGGTGGGTGGAAACCCCGGCCATCTCCCGCTCATCGCCCGCCGGTAGCGCTCCCCGGCGCGCAGCGGCTCCAGCAGTCGGTTGAGATCGGGCTGCTTGCCGTTGATGAGCGCTTCCATGTATCGCCCGCAAGCATGGTCCTCGGGATGGTCGGCCGAAGCGACCAGGGTGATGGTCGTCGGCCTCCTTAACAGGCAGGCTTGAGCCGTCGCCCTGGCCACGACCAGACTGGCGGCGTAGATGTCGTTCCCCCGCACCGCCGCCGCGACCTGTGTTCCCGCGGTCGAGCGCTGGATCAAGACCTTGCCTTTCAGGTCGGCCTGGACGATCGCCGTCGGCGAGTTGCTGATCGGGATCCCCTCGACGGGCAAGGCCTCCTCCTCGGCGCAGAGCACCGCGCCCGGCGTGGCGGCGGCGAGCTCGCGCGCCTCGGCGACCGTCTTGACCAGGCGGCATTCGCGCGCGCCGCCGAACAGGGCGTAAGCGCTGACGGTGAAGGAGCGCAGCACGTCGATCACGACGACGGTGCCCTCCGCTTGCCTGGCGCCTTCGACGCCTGTGGCGTGGATGATGTTCACGTGTCAGGACCCATCGCCGGCGAGCAGCCACGTGCTTTCGGCTTCGAGCAGATCGCCGACTGCGGTTCGATGCGGGTCGTCGGACTGCGCCTTCGCGCCGGCCAGCGCGTGCCCGAGCACCGCAACGCGATTCCTGTGGCGCTGATCGTGACGGGAGGCCGCCTCCAGTTCGATGACGGCGCCCAGGCGGGTGAGGTGGGCGAGGGCGAGATGCTCTTGATCAACCCCGGCGAGCGGCACACCTACCGCGCGGATGTCGCGACTTCCGCCTTCCTGGTCTTTGCCGGGCTCCCGGGCGTGCGCAGCCGGACCTGGAGTCTGCGGCGCAGGTCATAGGCCAAGTCACGACGCGTTCCAGAGGGCGATCACACGCCCCCGGTCGGCCTGCTCGCGCAGGATGTTGACGGTGGCGACGTCGAGCAGCAGGCCGGCCGCGACCGTGATGTCGGCCGCGATCCACGCGACCGCGATCGCTCGCAGGATGTGGCCGTGGGCGAACGCGATCACGATGCCTTCGCGCCGGCTGGTCGCGAGCTCGATGAAGGCGCGTGCCCTGGCGTAGATCTGCGCCGGAGTCTCGCCGCCTGGCGACCCGTCCCTGTACAGCTCCCAGTCAGGGTCCGACTCATGGATCTGCCTGGTCGTCAGGCCTTCGTAGCGACCGTAGTTCACCTCCCTCAGCAGGTCGCTGACCTGGGGATGGCCGAAGCCGGCAAGCTCGGCCGTACGACGCGCCCGCTGCATCGGGCTCGAATAGACGGCCTCGAAGCTCGTCTGCCTCAGCCGCTCGCCGAGGATCTGCGCCTTCTCTTCGCCGCGCGGCGTCAGCGCCAGGTCCGTGGTGCCAGTGTGCTGCCCCGACAGACTCCACTCGGTCTCGCCGTGGCGGGCGAGGTAGAGGTCGAACGTCAGGCCGGCTTGCCCATCATCTCCGGGCGGCCGGAGCGAAGGGACCGGCTTGCGCTCTCGATGACCGCGCCGGCGCGCACGCGCTGGCCGGGCCGCACGCAGACCAGACCAACGGCCGCCTGGCCGCCCTGTGGCTTGAGTGCGTCGTTGACCGCGGCGAGGACGCGGTTGGCGGCGTGCGCGGTGCCGGCCACGTCGGTGTCGGGGAGGATCGCGAGCAGCTGCGGCGGGGTCCGGCCCAGGACGCCGGGGGTGTCGACGTCACGCACCGTGCCTGCCAGCGCCGCGGCCATTGTCTTCAGCGTCTCCTCGGTGGCCAGGGAACCGTTTGCCTCGATGAGCAGGACGCCGAGGTTGCGCTGGTAGCGGTGCGCCCGCGCCAGCTCGTCCTCGAGCACGGGGCGCACGAAGCGATCGTTGAAGAGCCCGGTCGTGCGGTCGACGATGTGAAGCGGCTCTGCCTGGGGGTCGTCGGCCCTGACTCCGCACGAGGGACAGAAGACCGCGCCGTGCGGCAGAGGAGAGCCGCATGCCTGACAGGTTTGAGCCTCCGGCCGGCGGCGGAGAAAGTCGCCAATCGGCATTCGGTAAAGCCTATCAGTCGTGTTCGCCAATACCTTTTGGTCCTCTCTCAGGTCCCGCGGAGGCCTCGAGCGATTCTGCGTGACTGCCGGCATTCGGCGCTTTGCGAGGCGAGAATTCCGCACCTTTGACGGCACTCGCGCAATTGCCGGGTTCTTAACATGCTCGGTTGCGGTTCCGTTTTGCGAATCCTAAGCTCGATCGAGGTGTGCCGGGGGGGAGGGACGGCAAGGAGGAGGAAGGGAGGGCCCAGCCCGGGGTGTGCGAAATTCCGGGGGCGGCCTCAGCCCACCGCGGCGGCGGGCGTCGAAAGCCAGCTCTCCGCCCATTCCGAGACCGCGGCCAGCACCGGCTCCAACGCGCGGCCGCGAGCGGTCAATCGGTAGCTCACCCTCACCGGCGGGCCCGGGTCGACGAGGCGCTCCACGATGCCCTCCGTCTCCAGCTCTCGCAGGCGCTCGGTCAGAACTCGATCACTGATGCCGGGTATGCCCGCAAGCAGCTGGTTGAAGCGAGCCGGCGCAGGCACGAGGGCTTTGACCACGGCTCCGGTCCAGCGCTTCCCGATCAGCTCGATGGCACGCTGAAAGGACGCGCTGTAGTCAAGGCCCCCTCCGACCATGGGGAGCGATTCTATGCGGTATCGGCAGTCTCGGAAAGGACCCCACCCGTGTTTTCCACAGGAATTTTTTTCGGGGGACAATCAGGGTCCCGTGACCCACACGCACTCAGGGTGAAAGGATGAGAAATGTTCAGGTGCACAAGTTGACGAGCTTGCGATGGAGCTGAGGGGTCGGGTCGTCGTGGTGACGGGCGCAGCGCGCGGCATCGGTCGCGCCCTGGCCTTGCGTTTCGCCGCGGAGGGCTGTAGCGCGGTGGTCGTTGCCGACCTCGATGACGAGGGCGCGCGTTCGGTCGCGCAAGAGATCGAAGGCACCGCGATTCGCTGCGATGTTTCCAATGAGGCTGACGTCGAGCGACTCATCGAGCAGGTCGAGTCGGAGCAAGGCCGGCTCGACATCTTCTGCTCGAACGCGGGCATCGCGGTCGCGGGAGGCCCCGAATCCGCGAACGCCGATTGGCAGCAAATCTGGGAAGTCAACGTCATGGCCCACGTCTACGTTGCCCGACATGCCCTGCCGCGAATGCTTGCGCGCGGAGAGGGATACATCCTCGGCACGGTCTCGGCCGCGGGTCTTCTGAATCACGTTTTCGCCGCGCCGTACGGCGTCACCAAGGCCGCTGCGCTCTCGTTCTTCGAATGGCTCTCAATAGCCCACGGCGACGAGGGCATCCGCGTCTCCTGCCTGTGTCCTCAGGGAGTGAAGACGGGCATGCTCGCGGCCGAGCGCGAGCAGCTCGGGACGAATTTCCTGACCGAGGGCGCACTCGAGCCCGAGGTGGTCGCCGGCGCGGTCGTCAAGGGGATCGCGGACGAGCGTTTTCTCATCCTTCCCCACCCCGAGGTCGCCGAGTACTTTCGCCGCAAGGCGGACGACTATGACCGATGGATTCGCGGCATGCGCAGGCTGCGCGGCAACCTGCTCTCCACCACCCGCTGAGTGCGCCGCCTCTCGCTTGCCTGCGGCCTGGCCCTGGTCGTCCTCGCCTTCGCGGCGGCGTCGCGAGTGTCGGACACGAGAGAAGGGCAGGTGGCCGAGGTCGTGACGCTGCTGGGCGGGCTGGCCGGCATCGGTCTCCTGACCTATGCGTTCGCGTCGAGGCCGCGAGCCACGAGCTCGAGCTCGAGCTCGACCTCGCCGGTGACCCGGACGCCGGCCATGGGTGGCCGGCGGCGCTCGTCGCGCGACCTGGTGCTTGGCGCCGGAGGCGTCGTGCTGGCGGTGTGCCTGCTTGCCGGCCTTGCGTTCAGCGGCGGCCCGCTGTGGGCGGCCTTCGGACTGGCGCTGCTGGTGCCGATGATCGCCGGGAGCGTGTACCTGTGCCTGCGGTTTCTGAGGGCTAATCCCTGAGGGAGAGGACCTCGCCGACCAGGTAGAGCGAACCGCAGACCAGCACGTTCCCCGACTTCCCCGCCAGGTCACGGGCGCGGGCCAGGGCGGCTGGTGCGGGGCGGGCCACCTCCGCGGACGGTCCGAACAGCTCGGCGAGCTTTTCCGGCGCGATCGCATGGCCCTGCGCGCTGGCGGGCTCCGTGAACACGACCGCGTCCGGCCGCAGCGTCCGGAGGGCTCCGACGAGCTGGAGAGGGTCACGCTCGCTGAGCATCGCGAAGACCGCGACCAGCCTCTCGGACCCGATCAGGCGCCGCAGCGACGCGCCCGCCTTGATCATCGCGGCCGGGTTGTGGCCGCCGTCCAGGATGACGCGCGGCCGCTGGGCGATCACCTGCAGGCGCCCTGGCCACGCGACGGCGGCGAGGCCCTGCCGCACCGCGGGCTCAGCGCCTGAACCGAGCGCGCTGGCGGCCGCGACGGCGAGGGCGGCGTTCGCGGGCTGGTAGTCCCCGACCAGGGACAGGCGAAGGCCGCCGTACTCGAAGCCTGGTCCGCTCGTGCTCAAGCTCGAGCCGTCCCATCCCAACGATTTCGACTCGACTTGCAGCTCGTAGCCCAGCCGCCACAGCGTGCCAAAGACCCGAGCGGTGTAGTCCTCGACGATCTCCAACGCCTCGCCCTCGCACCCGGTGATCACGAGGTCGCGTTCTTTGATGATCGCGGCTTTCTCACGCGCGATCTCGCCGATCGTGTTGCCGAGATACTTCTGATGATCGAGGTCGACGTTGGTGATCACGGCGACGCCGAGGTCGAGCGCGTTGGTCGCGTCGAGGCGCCCGCCCAGCCCAACCTCGCACACCAACAGATCGACTCGCGGAGCGAGGTAGTGGATCGCCATCGCGGTCAGCATCTCGAACTCGGTCGCGGGACCCATCTCGGTCGCGACCTCATCCAGCGCCGGCCGCAACTGCTCGAGCGTCTTGACGAAGTCGTCCTCGCTGATGGGGTGCCCATCGACCTCGATGCGCTCGGTGTAGGAGACCAGGTGAGGCTTGGGCATGAAGCCGACGCGATGGCCGCCGGCGCGAAGGATCGAGGCCAGGCAAGCTCCCGTCGAGCCTTTGCCGTTGGTGCCGGCGATCAACGCGCCGCGCAGCGCTCGGTCCGGCGCGCCGATCCTGTCGAGGATGGCGCGGGTGCGCTCGGTCCCCAGCTTCATCGCAAAGCGGCCCTGCCTCGAGATGAAGTCCAGGGCATCTCGGTAGGTCAAGAGTCCGCGACGCTCACCTTCTGGATCGATCCACGGCGGTGAGAACAGTGTCATATCGCCACACCGCGTAGCCGAGCGCGTGGCTGGCCGGCGGCCGCCGGCTTTCCGCGCAACCTCGCTTACCTCGGCTACCTGTCCGGGACGTTGCTGGTCGTCGTCTCCAGCCCCTCCGTCGGGCTACGCCCGACACCTCCCCATAAATGGGGAGGACAGGTTGGTCGTCCTGTCCGGGACGTTGCTAGTCGTCGTTCCAGCCCCTCCGTCGGGCTACGCCCGACACCTCCCCATAAATGGGGAGGACAGGCTGGTCGTCCTTCGTCGGGCTTCGCCCGACACCTCCCCATAAATGGGGAGGACAGGTTGGTCCTCCACATAAATGGGGAGGACAGGCTGGTCACCCTGAGCCCGTTCCGGGGCGTTGCTGGTTGTAGTCTCCAGCCCCTCCGTCGGGCTACGCCCGACACCTCCCCATAAATGGGGAGGACCGACACCTCTCCATGAATGGGGAGGACAGGTTGCTAGCCGCGGCGGCGGACCTCGGCCTCGTAGGTGTTCTTGATCAGCATCGCCCGGGTCATGGGCCCCACCCCGCCGGGGTTCGGCGTCAGCCAGCCCGCGACGGTCTCCACGCCCGGCCCCAGGTCGCCGGCCTGGCGGCCGCCCTCCCAGTTGGTGCTGACGTCGACCACCGCCGCCCCCGGTTTCACCATCTCCTTGCCGATCAGGTGTATACGTCCAGCCGCGGCGACCAGGATGTCCGCCGTCCGCGTATGGGCGGCCAGGTCCCTGGTTTTGGTGTGGCAGAGCGTGACCGTGGCGTTCCGCTTCAGCAGCAGCAGCGCCGTCGGCTTGCCCACCAGGTTGCTCCGACCCACGACGACCGCGTTCGCTCCTTCGATCGTGACCCCTGAGCGTTCGAGCAGCTGGATGATGCCCGCGGGTGTGCACGGCTCGACGCCGCCGGGCAGTCCGAGAGCGATCAGGCCGGCGTTGACGGGGTGGAATCCGTCGACGTCCTTGACCGGGTCGAGGGCGAACACCACCCGCCGCATGTCGATCTGTCTCGGCGCCGGTTGCTGGATCAAGATCGCGCTCACCGATTCGTCCTCGTTCAGCCTCCGCGTCAGCTCGAGCAGCTCCTCGGTCGTCGTCTCCGCGGGTAGGCGGTGGTCTTCCGTCTCGATGCCGACGCTGCGTGCGTTGCGCTGCTTCAGCTCCACGTACTTGGCCGAGGCCGGATCGGCGCCGACGAGCACGGTGGCGAGCCTGGGCCGCGTACCACCGCGTGCCGTCCTCTCGCTCACCGCCTTGCCCACCTCGTCGTAGATCTCCCTGGCGACGGCCTTGCCGTCCAGGACGCGGGCCGTCACTCGAGGCCGAGCTCGGTGCGCGCGGAGGCGACCGCCGCCCGCATGACCTCGCGCAGGTCCACGCCCTTCTCCAGCGAGATCCGCCTGCAGTCCTCGTACTCGGGCGCCACGTCCACGTCGCGGCCGCCAAGCTCTTTGACCTTGACGTGGACCACGCCGTAAGGCGTCCGGACCTCGACCACGCGGCGTCCCGCGACGACTCGCACCATGCCCGCGAGCCGGACACCCAGGGTGGTGCTGTGGCGGAGCAGGTGGTCGCTGAGCGCGGCGACCAGGCCTGGAGGTGACATCACCGTGACGACGTGCCCGGGCCGTCCCTTCTTCATCAAGGCCGGCACGACGGCGACGTCGAGCGCGCCCGCGCGCATCAAGTCTTCGCTCAGCGCGGCGATCAGGTTGGGGGCCATGTCGTCGAGGTTGGTCTCGATCAGCGTGATCCCCGTCTCCGCCGCGATCTCGTCACCGAGCCAGACCGCCAGGGCGTTGCCCGGCGCCGCGTGCGTGCCGATGCCGTAGCCGACCCGGCGCAGCGCCATGGCCGGCCGCCCAAAGGTCGCGGCCGCGGCCAGGATGGCGGCGCCGGTCGGAGTCACCAGCTCCCGGCTCTCGGAGCTGGGCTGCAACTCGGCACCGGTGCCTTCCAGCACGCGCATGCTGGCGGGCGCGGGCAGGGGCATACCACCCTTGAGGCCGCGCGGCGCGGGCAGCGGTGAAGCGTAGACGCGATCGACCTCGAGCGCGTGCAGCAGCCAGAAGGCGCCGACCAGGTCGACCAGCGTGTCCGCACCGCCGAGCTCGTGGAGGTGGACCTGCGCCTCAGCCACGCCGTGGATCTGCGCCTCGGCCCGGGCCAGCCGGCCGATCGCGTCCAGCGCCAGCTTCTTGACCGATTCGGGGGCGCCCGAATCCTCGACCACGCCTCGAAGCGCCGGCACGGTCCGATCCACCCGGTCGGAGACGTCGACCAGCACCCGGGTGCCGCCCACGTGCCCGCGGGTCTCGTGCCTGACGTCGATCCGGACCTCGTCACCCAGACGCAGTGCTTCCACGGCGGCGTCGAGCACGGCGCGGTCCGCGCCGCAGTCGATGAGCGCGCCCAGCGTCATGTCGCCGGAGATGCCGGAGAAACAGTCGAAATACGCGAGCGTCATGCGCGCGTCCTCTTTATATGCACGGCCGCGGCGTCGATGGGCTGCATGCTGGGCGGCCGTTTGACCACGCGCACCGAGACGGCGGCCACGTGAGGGAGCCGCAGGACGCGGTCCGCGATCGCGCCGGCGAGAGCCTCGAGGAGCTGCATCGACGGCCCTTCGATCACTTCCCTCGCAGCCGCGCGGACCTTGGTGTAGTCAACGGTGTCGGCCAACCTGTCGGTGCGGGCCGCCTCGCGCAGGTCGGCTTCGACCTCGATGTCGACCCTGAACTGCTGGGGGGTTTCCCGCTCGGCGTCGCGCACGCCGTGTCGGCCCTGGAACGACATTCCCCGGAGCTCGATGCGATCCATGCCGCCCATTGTCTGGAAATAAACTGAGCGGCGTGATCCACGCGACCGTCCAGGTCCGTCCCGCCGCCGAGGAAGACCTCGAAGCGATCAACGAGATCTACAACCACTACGTCCTCGAGTCGCACTGCACGTTCGACGATGAACCGCTCGGCATGGACGCGCGGCGCGAGTGGTTCAGCCATTACGGACGGTCCGGACGGCACCGCGTGTTCGTGGCGGCCGACGGTGGAGGCGTGGTCGGGTACGCCAGCAGCAGCCGCTACCGGCCGAAGCCCGGCTACCTCACGTCGGTCGAGACGAGCATCTACCTCGCGCCCGACGCGATCGGCAAAGGCGCCGGCACGCGCCTTTACGAAACGCTGTTCAAGTCCATCGAGGGCGAAGACATACACCGGGCGTACGCCGGCGTGGCGCTGCCCAACCCGGAATCGATCGCCCTGCACGAGAAGTTCGGCTTCAAGCGGGTCGCGCTCTACAGCGAGCAGGGCCGCAAGTTCGGCCGCTACTGGGACGTGGCCTGGTTCGAGAAGCCCCTGGGGGGTTAGCGGGCGGCTCGGGCTGGCCTGCGCGGCTCGGTTGCGTCGGCTGGAATCTGCTCAGAGAGCTGAGTCCCTTGCGGAATAGTCGGGGCCGGATATACGGTTGGGTATATTCTATGCGGAATATGTCCGAGATCCACGGCGCCGGTGTCTCAGAGCCTTCGGTCGAGATCTCGCCCCTGGCGCTCTCGATCCTCCAGCTCCTGAACGAGCATCCGATGCACCCCTACGAGCTGGCCTCGACGATGCGCGAGCGGCACATGGACGAGTTCATCCGTCTGAACTTCGGCTCGCTCTACCACACGGTCGAGGCGCTCGAGCGCAACGGCTGGATCGTCTCCGCCGAGCGGGAGAAGGAGGGCCGGCGCCCGGAGCGGACCATCTACCAGCTCACGCCCTCGGGCAACGAGATGCTGATCGGCGTCATCGGCGAGATCCTCGCCCGGCCGCGGCGTGAATACCCGCACTTCACCGCCGGGTTGATGTTCATGCACCACCTCAAGCCGGAGCAGGCCGCGGATCGCCTGCGTGCGAGGGCCGCCGCCCTGGCCGAGTGGTCGGCCAAGCTCTCCCGGATCCTCGCCGACCTGCAATCGCATGGCTTGAAGCGCCTTGCGCTGATCGAGCTGGAGCACAAGATCGCGATGCTGGAAGCGGAGCGCAAATGGGCGCTCGAGATCGTGGAAGAGATCGAAGACGGCCGGCTGGAGTGGGGCACCGGAAAGGTGCACGACCTTGAAGGATTGAGGAGGAGACATGGCTCAGGCACGCACTAACCCGTGGCTCGTGCTCTTGGTTTTGACCACGGGCTTTTTCATGATCATGCTCGACACGACGATCGTGAACGTCGCCATCCCGGCGATGAGCACCGGTCTCAACACGACCCTGGACCAGATCCTCTGGGTGCTCAACGCGTACGTGCTCGTCTACGCCGTTCTTCTCATCACCGCCGGGCGGCTCGGTGACCTGTACGGGCAACGCAGCCTGTTTGCGATTGGGCTCTTCATCTTCACATTCGCGTCAGCGCTGTGCGGCCTTTCCCAGAATCCGACAGAGCTGATCGCCGCGCGCATCCTCCAGGGCGTCGGCGGCGCGCTGCTGACCCCTCAGACGCTCGCGATTCTCACGACGATCTTTCCGCCCGAGCGCCGCGGCGCCGCGTTCGGCGTGTGGGGCGGCGTTGCCGGCCTCGCCACCCTCGCCGGCCCCACCATCGGCGGCGCGATCATCACCTACATCGACTGGCGCTGGATCTTCTACATCAACGTGCCGATCGGGATCGCCGCGCTGATCGCGACCTTTTTGGTCATTCCCGACATTCGGCCCGGACGCAGGCACGGTTGGGACGTGGTCGGGATCGTCGTCGCCACCGCGGGACTCTTCGCGATCGTCTTCGGGCTGATCGAGGGCGAGCGCTACAACTGGGGCCAGATCGGGTCGTACCCCGTTTCGATCCCCGAAGTCATCGGCGGGGGCGTCGTCCTCATGATCCTGTTCTTGATCTGGGAGCGATACCAGGCCGAGCCTCTCGTGCCGCTTTCGCTCTTCAAGGAGCGCAACTTTGCCGTCGCGAACTGGATCGCCGCCGCGATCAGCTTTGGCATGCTGAGCATGTTCCTGCCGTTCACGATCTACCTCCAGTCGGCCCGCGGTTTCTCGGCCCTCGTCGCGGGCCTGACGATGGCGCCGATGTCGTTGACGTCGATGTTCACGGCGCCGTTCGCCGGCCGGATGGCCGACCGGGTCGGAGGCAAGTACATCCTGATGGCGGGCATCGCGCTGTTCACGATCGGCATGGGCAGCCTCGCCTTTGTCGCCGGTCCCGACTCCACGTGGATCAACTTTCTCGTCCCCGCGGTCGTGGCCGGGCTGGGCATCGGGATGACGTTCGCGCCGATGACCACGGTCGCCATGCGCAACATCGAGCCCCGGATCGCGGGTTCGGCTTCGGCCGTCCTGAACACGATCCGGCAGCTGGGCGCCGCCATCGGCAGCGCCATCATTGGGGCGCTGCTGCAGAACCGGCTGGCGACCACGCTCCACGACCAGGCCGTGAGTCAGTCGGGCGCTCTGCCCGAAGCGTTCCGCGCCCAGTTCGTGGCCGCGTTTTCGAACGTCTCTTCGAAGGGATTCGAGATCGGGACGGGCGAGTCCGGGGCGCGCCTTCCAGGCAACCTCCCGCCGTCCGTCGCGCACCAGCTGTCCGTGATCGCGCACGACGTGTTCGTCAGCGGTTACATCGACGCCATGAAGCAGACCTTCGTCCTGCCGATCGCGTTCCTGGTGCTGACCGCGTTCACCACGCTGCTGATCAAACGGCGGAAGGCGACGGCGGTGCCGGGGGTGCAGGAGCAGCCCAAGGAGGAGGAGGTCCGGGCGGCGGCGGGCTAGGTCTGCGGTTTCGAGGTCTGGGTCTAGAGGCGTCCCCCGGAGATGAGCTTCAGCACGGCCAGCAGCACGACCGCGCCGATGAAGGCGACGACGATGCTGCCCCAGAAGTGGACGGTCCCGGTGGCGCCGAAAAGCGAGCCCAGCAGAAACCCGCCGATCAGCGCGCCGGCGATGCCGACCACGATGTCCGCGATGCAGCCGAAGCCGCGGCCCGCGACGACGCGGGCTGCGACCGCGCCGGCGATCAGGCCGATCACGATCCAGGCGAACCACGAACCGGGATCGACCTGGAACTGGGAGGCGAGCACAGGCGCGGCGATCATGGGCGTCGCAGCCACTCCGCGATCGAGCTGAAGACCTCGTCGCTCCCGAGGTCGTTGAACGGCTCGTGGTAGCGACCGTCAAGCATGTTCAGGGTGCTTGTGTTCGGCGTTCGTCGATGCAGCTCCTCGCTTCCCGCCGGGTCGATGAGGGGGTCGGCGGAGCCGGCCAGGATCAGGAAGGGGATGTTGATCTCGCCCGCCCGCTCGAGGTTCTCGGTGGCCGCGTTCGCCCATTCGGCGTAGAGACGGCTCGAGATCCTGGAGTGGACGAGGGGGTCGGCGCGGTAGGCCTCGACGACTTCCGGGATCCGCGACACCGAGCCCGGATTCACCTCGTTGTCCATCGCCAGCCGCGGCACCAGCGTTGAGGCGACGCTTGCCAGGCTTGATTTCCAGGCGGGCACCTTCACCCGCAGTCTCAGCGCCGGGCTCGAGACGATGAAGCGCCGGGTGCGAGCCGGAGGCAGCTTTTGGGCGCGGACGGTGCTCAGCATCACCGTCCCGCCAAACGAGTGTCCCAGAGGCACGACCTCACCTTCGGTCTGAGACTCGACGTGGGCGACGAACGCGGCCGCGTCATCGACCCACTGGGCCCATGAGTCGACGTGCCCGCGCCTTCCATCACTCTTGCCATGACCACGCAGGTCGACCGCGAAGGTCGCCATCTGGTACGGCGCCATGCCGCGGGCGAAGCGTTCGTATCGACCGGAGTGCTCGCCGAGTCCGTGTACGACGGCGAAGGTGACGCGCGCTCCGGGCGAAGGCCAGGCGCGGTACGCGAGCCTGGTGCCGTCGGACGAGCTGACGAATCCTTCGGTCACGACGGCGCTTTCAGGCGCCAAGGTGGCCGAACCCTCTCAGGATCTTGAGCGCCTCCTGCTCCGCCTCGAGGAGAGTCGGCGCGTAAGCCCTGATGCCGCACAGGGCGTAAGCCCACTCCGGGCTCGGTGGGCTCATCGAGTGCAGGCGGAATGTCGGCGGGTAGAAGAAGATGCGCTCGCCCTCGACTTTCTTGATCACAGGTCGCTTGGCGAGCACGTCTTCGAGCGATTGGCCGCTGGGCAGGCGCCCGAATCTGAAATCCAGGCGCCGCAGCTTGGCCAGCGGATGGTCTTCGTCGAGGATCGAGGCGCTGATGCCGTACTCGGCACTGAGGTCGCGCATGAAGATGGTCATGATCAGGGCGTCGGTTTCGTCGCCCGCCATCTTCACGAAACCGGCAGCGCTGAGCCGCGGGCCCACTTCCTTCTTGAGGTGCCGGAAGTACTCCATCTCGAACAAACCGCGTGACTGTGAGCTTGCCACCCACGGCCGGCCGCAGCGCCACGCGCGCACGCCCGCGAGCGCGTCGAACTGTTCGTGGACGCGTTCGAGGCGATGCTCGGGCAGGCCGTAAAGACGGTGATGGAGGACCCTCGCCATGTGCGAGTAAGCCTACGCGTCGGGGCGGCGGACGCGCCGCTGAACGGGCCAGGCGCATGAGGTGTTCCTGCCAGGGCGGGGCCTTGACCTGGACGGTGAGGCGGTCGGCGCCGGCGGCGAGGAGGAAGTCGCCGCGACGGGCGGTCTCGAGGAACCCACGCTGCCGCGGGCTGAGGTGAAACGCCAGCTCCAGCTTGGCTGCTTCGCTCGGCCGTTGGGCACCGAAAAACGCAAGGGCCGGATTCGTGGCGACGACCGCTCCCTGGTCAGAGCTGAGAAGGTCGCCGGGGTTCTGGGTTGCGAAGACGAGTGAGCCGTGGTACTTGCGGATACGCCGCGCGAGACTGACCACGAACCGGCGAATCGTCGCGTCCTCGAAGAGCAGTCCCAGCTCGTCGATCACGAGCATCCGGCGCCGGTCCTTTCGCTTGATGCGCGTCCACAGCGCCTCGGCGAGCAGGAAGTGGACCGGTGCCACCATCTCGTCGCGGAGCTCGCGCATGCCGAAGACGACGATCGGGGCTTCGAGGTCGACGTTCGTCGGCGCGCTGAACATCTGGCCGAGGCTGCCGTTGACCCAGCGGTGGAGGATGACCGCGAGCCGCGAACCACGAGGCAAGCGCTCGGCGACGTCGCGGAGCACGGGCTCTGCGACCTCGTCGTAGGCCTGGCGCGCCGCGCCCTCGACCAGCGCACGTTCCGATTCGTCGAGGCCGCCGCAGACGCACGCGCACAGGTCGACCGCATCGGCGGCAGCTGGGCCGAGCCAGGCCTCGTCGGATCGATGGTCGGGACTGAGGTCGAGAACGTTGAGGGCGTGTCCGGAGCCGAGGGCCAGTTCGACGTCGACACCGCCGAGCCTGCGCGCGAGGCCACCGTATTCGTGCTCGGGATCGACAATGAAGACCTGCGTCCCACTGCCAAGCGCGCCCATGGCTAGCGTCGACAGCAAGTAGGTCTTGCCCGCGCCCGAATGCCCGAAGACGCCGATGTTGGCGTTGACGAAGCACCGCTGTTCGAACGGATCGACGAGCACAGGTGAGCCGGTGGCCCGGTTGCGGCCGACGAAAAGGCCGCCGGGCTGCTGCAGGTCGGGCTCGTGCCAGGGGAAGAAGGTCACAAGGGCGGTCGAGTCGAGGACGCGCTTGCGCTGCAGCCGATCGGGCCCGCCGGGCTCGGTGGCGAGGAAACCATCGCGCATTCGGAATGTGCATGGCTGCAGATCGCAGAGGATCGCGCGCGCGGCCGATTCGACCTGGCGCGACCCGAGCGCGAGCTGGTCGCGAGAGGGCGACGTCAGCGTCAGGTACATGGAGACGTGAAAGGCCTTGTCCTGGCTCGAAGCCAGCCGACGCTGAAGATCTTCGGCGTTGGGGAGGGCGCCGGCCAGCGCTGGGTCTGATGCCATCGAGGTCGTATCGAGAAGACGGGCGGCGCGCATGTTGATCAGTTGGCGCTGCAGGTAATTGACGATCCAGGCTGCCGGCAACGGGGTCGCGTGCCATGACAACGTGAGCGCCAGGCCAGGTGGGAGCAGCCGGAAGAGCCAACCTGGATCGAGGTCGGTCCCGGGCAGCCGCTCGGCATACCAGGTGCGGCTGAAACCACGGGTGTGGAGAAATTGGTGGGCGAGCTCGCGACCGAAGACGGCGGTCGAGGCTGAATCTCGCATTCGGGCCTGGACTCCCATCTCGCCAAGGGCGGCGAGCAGCCGTGCGGCGCGATCAGCCGCGATCGCCAGCGAGGTGCTGACGGTATGCGCAGACGTCGAGCGTCTGGTGGCGCAGGCGAACGAGAGGTCGGCGCCACGCATGTCCTCGAAATCGGACGGGGTGGCGAATGAGTCGTCGGGATCCTCCTCCGATCCGGGCCGCATCTCGACCACGACCTGGATCGGGATGTCGAGCGCGTCGAGTAGCCGCCGAAATCCGTTCAGCCATTTGTGGCGCTCCTCCTCCGCGGCGCCTGCGAACCCGATCGGGCTCGTCTCGATGACGGCGATATGGTCCGGATCCCGGCGCCAGGACTGCGCCGGCGCTGACCGCGTGAACCGGATCATCGCCTTCGCATGAGTCGGGTCAGTCGCGTTGGATCCCAGCGGATGCGATAGGTCGCCAAGACGAAGGCAGCGAAGTCCATCAACCATCCATCAGCCGCCCGCCCGCGCCATCGCCCCCAGGCCGCGACCGCGCCGGCGCCGACGAGCGTCACCGCACAGGCGGCGCGTACCGGTGCGGGCGCCCAATGACCGGACCAGACGGCAAACGCGGCGAGCAACGCAACGACGAGATATACGAGGCGAGCAGGGGTGAGGCCGTAGAGAAGCTTGTCCTCGAGGTCGACATCAAGAGGGACGCGCGCAGGCATGGGATCAACGTAGGGTTCGGCGCAGTGGATTGGCACCCAGGCTGTTAATCCCGTGCGCACCTTAGAATCGACAATCGGCTCGCTTAGGCGCTCGCGTAGCTCAACTGGCAGAGCAGGGGACTCTTAATCCCAAGGTTCAGGGTTCGATTCCCTGCGCGAGCACCAATATGTTGTGTCCCAGAGCGTCAGGGCGTGGCCAACCCCTCCCTTACCGACAGCCTGGTCATGCGGTGCGACCCGTGCCCTTGACGGCTTGCCGCCATGCGTCAAGCACCGGCTCCGCCTTGAACATGCCCGGCTGACCCCGGATCGTCCACAGTCCGCTCCAACCGCTGACTTTGAGGGCCGGCCACAGAAGCCCAAACACTCCCGGACGTGACTCGATCTTCACGTCAATCGGGCGACCTACCAGTACGATCCAGCGCGGTTGCCCATCCAGGGAATCGATACGAAAGACCACCACATGTGTAGCCGTGACCGCCACCGCCAGGGGCCGGGTCCAGGAATCACCGATGTCGTATATCGATGTTTCGCCGGCCAGCATCGGCTCATCTGGACCAAGCAGGTAGGTCGTCGCAAGTGCCAGCTGCTCGAGAGTCCACAGTCGATAGTCGCTGGCATACGGCAGGATATCGGGAGAAGTGTCCTGCAGGATGTCAGGCCCCGCGAACCCCAACGTCCAAAAAAGCCAACGACCTTTCCTCCGGCGATTGCGAGCCTTCTTCAGTCGCCCTGATTGCTCGAACTCGGTCGGCGGAAGCTGAGGGAGCACGACCTGAGGCGTCGCCACCCACGTCGTACCGTCCCACCACCACCGGCCATCGTCGGAAAACCCGCTCACTGGATGGACATTATTAGTTCGGCGACCAAGTGTGCATGTTCGGTCGAAGGATGAGAAACGGCCATCGCCTCGAAGGTCTGAACAATCTAGAGCTGAGGCACACTGGCGGTTGGATTGGTCTACGTCGCGTTTCTGAGGGGCATCAACGTAGGGGGAAAGTCCATCGTCTCGATGGCGGCCGTCAAGGAGGCGCTCGTCGACCTCGGCCTGTCCGACGTGCGGACCTATATCAACTCAGGCAACGTCATCTTCTCGACCCGGGCGTCCGATACCCAGAAGCTCGCAGCCCGGATAGAGAAGGCGCTCGAGAAAAGCACCCGCATGCCAATCATGGTGCTGGTCACGGATCACAAGAGCTTGAAGAAGCTGGTCGCCGCGATCCCACGCGACTGGGTCGACGACAAGACCATGCGCACCTACGTCCTCATGTTGTGGAAAGAGTTGGACGACGGCAAGATCCTCGAGCGGCTGCCCGTCAGGCCTGGGGTCGACAACGTCCGCTACGCGCCCGGAGCCGTGATCTGGCAGGTCGCCCGCAAGGACATCGCGAAGCGCCGCATGAGCAGGATGATGGGCACGCCCTACTACAAGCAGATGACCGTTCGCAGCGTGAACACGATGCGCAAGCTCAACGAGCTAACAGCGGGCCCAGCCTGAGCGCCGGGCTTTCGGCCAGCACCCTTTGCCACTCTCAACATACAGCCCACCGGGGGGCTTGCGGCAAGTCCCTGGTCGTGCAGCATAGTTTCCGGCTGAAACCAGAACCTACGGAGAGGGGAGTGGCGTATGGCCGACCATTCGGTGGTGATAGCGGGCGGCGGCCCGACGGGGATGATGTTGGCGGGCGAGCTCGCTTTGGCGGGTGTCCACGTCGGCATTGTCGAGCGGCGAGCGAGCCAGGACCTCACCGGCTCGCGCTCACGCGGTCTGCATTCGCGCACCATCGAGGTGCTCGACCAGCGCGGAATCGCCCAGCGGTTCCTGTCGGAAGGGCAGGTGGCGCAGGTCGCGGGGTTCGCCGGCACCCGCCTGGACATCAGCGACTTTCCCACCCGGCACCCCTACGGGCTGGCGCTGTTGCAAAAGGACTTCGAGCGAATCCTGGCCGTCTGGGTCGACGAGCTCGAGGTGCCGATCCATCGCGAACGCGACGTAACGGGATTCGTGCAGGACGCCACCTACGTCGACGTGCACCTGTCCGACGGCACGGCCCTGCGGGCGGATTACCTCGTCGGGTGCGACGGAGGGCGCAGCGTGGTCCGCAAGGCGGCCGGCATCGAGTTCCCCGGGTGGGAGCCGACGACGAGCACCCTCATCGCCGAGGTCCAGCTGGCCGAGGAGCCGAAATGGGGCGTCCACGACGACGCGCTCGGTCGCCACGCATTCAGCAAGATGGAAGGTGGGCTGGTGGGGGTCCTGGTGACCGAACGGCAAGTCGAACACGTCGACCACGCCGAATACACCGGTGAGCCCACCCTAAGCGATCTGAGCGAGGCGCTAATCGCCGTCTGGGGTACCGACTACGGCGTCCACAGTCCCACCTCGATCTCCCGCTTCACCGACATGGCGCGACAGGCCGCGGCCTACCGCGCCGGGCGTGTCCTGCTCGCCGGCGACGCCGCCCATATCCACTATCCGGTGGGTGGACAGGGCCTCAACACCGGGGTGCAGGATGCGGTGAACCTGGGGTGGAAGCTGGCCCAGGTCGTCAAAGGGACATCACCGGACAGCCTCCTGGACACCTACCACGCCGAGCGCCACCCGGTCGCCGCCCGGGTTCTAAGAAACACCATCGCGCAGACCTTGCTCATCAACCCCAACGACTACGTCAAGACACTGGGCGACATCATCACCGAGCTCCTCAACATGGAGGAGCCCCGCAGGCGATTCGCCGCGATGGTGTCTGGACTGGACATCCACTACGACCTAGGCGAGGGACACCCCCTGCTCGGACGTCGCATGCCCGACCTCGACCTGGTCACCGACAACGGCCCCAGACGAGTATTCGCCCTGCTCCACGATGCCAGGCCAGTGCTCCTCAACTTTGGCGCACCCGGCAAGCTCGAAATCACCCCATGGACACATCGCGTTCAGCTGCTCGACGCCCAGCATGCCGGCGAATGGAAGCTTCCAGACGTCGGCCACATCACAGCCCCTGAAGCGGTGCTGGTCAGGCCCGATGGATACGTCGCCTGGGTGGGCGACGGCACGAATAACGGATTGCGCGACGCACTGACAAAATGGTTTGGATCACCATGACGCGACGCGATGGTGGCCCTGTGACACGAAGGAGCGGCGACCTCGCCTGAGGACCGTCGTCCCCTGGCCGACTACTACTTTGTGCTCGGCGTCCCGCCGGACGCGACGGAGGCGGAACTGCACGCCGCCTGGCGGCGACAGCTCAAGTACTGGCACCCTGACCGCGGCAACCATCCCGACGCCCTCGGTCCAGTGGAGGACCGTGAGCCGCGAGGGCCCGCCCCGCGCGCCGAAGGGATTCGACCGGCACGGTTTCGTCGCGCGCCTGGAGGAGATGATGAACCGGGCCCGGCTGATGATTGAGAAACGCAAGGACCTTGCGTCGGCGTCGAAATGGGAGGCGCAGGCTCAGGCCTTGCTGCGCGATGAGCTCGGCGACCACGCGTACACGAAGCGTTTCGAAGTCGCCCTGAGCCAGCCCCGCCCCGAGGGCCTCGTGGCGGCGTATGGAGTCCTATGGGCCGCATATGAGGATGCGCTGAAGGGCGATCTGAAGCCGGTGGTGAAGAAAAGTGGCCCGTCCTGATCTGAGTGCCGCCGGACCTGTTCTGCGCCGCAGTGCCGCGGCGCTGGTGGCGGCGGTCGCATTGGCGGTCGTACCCGCGGGCGTCGCTGCCGTGCTGACCGCTAACGCGAACCTCCACTCATGGGGCGAAGTTGCAGGGTCGGCGGGTTTATCCCAGGGCGACAGCGTCGCGCATTTCGCGTACGGCCCCGCCGGACCCACGAGCCCGCACACGCTCAACGGAGACATCGTCGCCGCGGCCGCGGTTGCGGCAGTGGCTGCCGCCCTTGCGTTGATGCTCGCTCTTGTCGTCGTCAGCCTCGCCAGCCTCCCGCTTTTCGGGGCGCCCGCGGTGCTGGCGTTGATCGGAGCTGCGATAGCGTGGGGCATCCAGGTCGGGTTCGGCGACACGACTCTTGCCCAGGTTTGGTTTGCTGCCGCCGCCGGGATCGCGCTCCTGGCACTCGCGCTCAACACCGGAGCAGCGCTGCCGATTTACCGGTCGCGCTTCTCTGGACCACAACGCCGGTTGGAGAGCCGAAGCGAAGCCCTGGCTTCCTACTGGGCGTTGTATCGCACCGTGGTGATGCCGGTGTGCGCGCTGTTCGGAATCGTGGTTTTCGTGACTGTCGCGCTGCTTGCCACCGGCTGAATTTGCGGGCATGGTTTCTGAGAACTTCGTTGAGCGATAGGATCGGCTCGTACGATCCGAAACTAGATCAATTCACACCCTCGGTCATGATGTCGCGATGACGGGTGAGGTGACCACCCCACTCCGCCGGCCTCTCGGCCAGGCGCGCCTTGCACAGGTCCTCACGGTGGGCTGGATGCTGGTCGAAGGCGTCATTGCGGTCGCGGCCGGACTGGTGGCTCACTCGGTCGCGCTGACGGCCTTCGGCTTCGACAGCTTCATCGAGCTTTTTTCCGCGGCCGTGGTCCTGAGGCGCGTCCTCGAGCGGTCCGAAAGCGAAGAGAGGGGAAGTCGAACGCCCTCCGAACGGACCGCCTCTCGACTGGTCGGCTGGGCGCTCTACCTGCTGATCGCCTACATCGTCATCTCGGCGACGGCGGGGATCCTGTTTCAGCTGAGGCCGGAGGCTTCGCCGGTCGGGATTGGCATCACGCTGGCTTCCATCCCGGTCATGGCCTTCCTGTGGCGGTGGCGCCTGAACCTCGCGGACCGCCTCGGCAGCCCGGCATTGCGCGGGGACGCCGCCTGCTCGGTGGTATGCCTGTACATGGCCATGGCGACCCTTTTGGGTCTGGGACTCAATGCATTGTTCGGTTGGTGGTGGGCCGACCTGGTGGCTGGCCTCGCCCTCATCTGGTGGATCCGCGGCGAGGCGAACGAAGCCCTCGAGGCGGCCGCGACGCCGTAAGACGATTGGTGAGGACCTAGGCCGGCTTGTTCCTGGTCAACGCAATCCTGCACGCCCTTCAGATCTCTCTCTTCATGGTGTGGGAGGTCCTCTGGCCGCTCGCCTTCGGCTTTCTGCTCTCGGCGATGATCCAGACCGTAGTTTCGAAGCGGGCGGTGGCGAGCGCGCTCGGCAGACCCGACCTCAGAGGCTTCGTCCTGGCTTGCGGCTTCGGCGCCGCGAGCTCGTCGTGCTCATACGCGGCGGTGGCGGTGGCCCGCGCGCTCTTTCGAAGAGGAGCCAGCTTCGTCAACGCGATCATCTTCGAGTTCGCGTCGACCAACCTGGTCTTTGAGCTTGGCCTCGTCCTCTTGATCTTTCTCGGCTGGCAGTTCGTGGCCGCCGAGTTCGCCGGCGGCCTGCTCATGGCCGTGCTCCTCTGGATTCTCTTCAAGGTCACGCTGCGACAGCGGATGGTCGACGCGGCGAGACGCCAGGCCGATCGCGGAGTTGTCGGCTCGACCCATGAGGCCCACGGCGAGATGGACATGTCCATCACCGACGGGCCCTTTCTCTCCCGGCTCTTCTCGCCGCGGGGGTTCACCGCCATCTCGCACTCCTTCTACATGGACCTGCATGCCGTGTACGTGGACCTCGGAGTGGGTTTCCTGGTCGCGGGGGCGCTCGCCGCCTGGGTGCCCAACAGCTGGTGGCAGGCGTTCTTCCTGACCGGCCACCCGACGCTCAACGAGTTCTGGAGCCCTGTGATCGGCCCGGTCATCTCGATGCTGAGCTTCGTCTGCTCGGTGGGCAACGTACCGCTGGCGGTGGTGCTCTGGAACGGCGGCATCAGCTTCGGCGGCGTGATCAGCTTCATCTTCGCCGACCTGATCATCCTGCCGATCCTGAACATCTATCGGAAGTACTACGGACGCCGCATGTCGCTCTACCTGCTCGCGGTCTCCTACGCCGCAATGGCGCTGGCCGGGTTCCTGGTCGGAGGCGCCTTCCAGCTCCTCGGCCTGGCTCCGACCAACCACAACGTCGCCGTCTTCGAAGCTCAGCCGGCGTGGAACTACACGACCTTTCTGGACATCGCCTTCCTGGTCCTGATGGCACTGCTGGCCTGGCGGTTTGTCACCACGGGTGGGATCGAGATGGTGCGGGCACACGCAAGGCGGCCAGAGGCGGCCGCACAGGTGGTCACAGACCCCGTATGCGGGATGAGCGTCGATCCGGCGACCGCCACCTACTCGTCTGACTTCGGCGGCACGACGTACTACTTCTGCTCGGCCGGCTGCAAGGAGAGATTCGATAGGGAGCCAAGCAAGTACCGGCGTTCTCGATTTGGAGCCACAGCAACGGGATTTCGAGATCGCGGTGAGGACGGGTGATGCAAGCGCTTCGACTGATCGGCGTCGGCGCTTTCGCCACCGCGTCGGTGTTCTGGTTCGTGACCGCGATAGCCTCCGCCGAAAGCCGCCCGATCCACCTGATCACCGCCGTCGTGTTTCTGGTGGTGGCCTTGCTGTGGCTCGCCACCTACTTCGCCCGGCGATCCCGGGCTTGACAGGCCGCCACCCCGCGACGTCCTAAACGGCCGCATCAACCTCGGGGCGCGTCCGCGCGCATGGCTACGCGTCCTCGACCGAGGGCGCGGCCGCGTACTCGGCTTCGCTCACGTGGTCGCCCCATGTCGCGGGGTTGCCTTTCTCGTCGACTTCGAGCATCGCCAGGTGGGTCATGAAACGCTTCGGCGCAGCCCCGTGCCAGTGGTGCTCGCCCGGTTCGAAGAACACCCGGTCTCCCGGCCGGATCACTTCGATCGCGCCGCCCCGCCGCTGGGCCAGCCCGATTCCCTCCGTGACAAAGATGGTCTGTCCGTTCGGATGCGTGTGCCATGCGGTCCGCGCACCGGGCGTGAAATGGACGCTGCTCGCGCTCAGGCGCGCGTCCCCCGAAGGCGCCGCCACGGCATCGATGAAGACGGCACCGGTGAACCAGTCGCTCGGGCCCGCGACAGTTGCGACCTTGTTCCTGGTGACCTGCATGGTGGTTCTCCCCCCTGGCTGACCGATGACGCGCTCACACTCATTGTCGACCTCAGACTCCGACGTCATCGAACAGTGCCCGGCGAAACAGCGCGTCGCCGGCCCGGACCATGGAGCTGACCATGGGCAGTCGAATCGCCAGCGAAGCCCTGGGCATCGATCGCTCGATCAGTCCCACGAGCTCGCTGGTCGCTCGCTGACCTGGGCTCTTGTCCAGCAGCCACCACAACAGGACGGCGAGGTGGAGGAGGTACAGCAGGCGGCCAAGTGAGGCCGCGAGCTCGGGGCGCGGCGCGTCGACCGCCTGGCTGACCGCGGCGTTGAAGACGCCCGCCACCTGCCGTCCGGCATCTCCGCCGCGCTCACGGCAAACTCGGTCGAGAGCTCGTCGTAGAGCTGCAAGAGAACTGATCGCTTGCTCGGAAAGTAGCGGTACAGGAGGCCCACGCTGGCGCCGGCTCGTCCGGCCACGTCGCGAAGGGTCGTGCCGGCGTAGCCCCGCTCGGCCATCAGCTCGAGCGCGGCGGAGTACAGGCGAAGGCGGGCGGCGGAACCTCGTGGCGTCAGGCCGCGCGGCCGCCCCCGCGGCCGGCGGGGGCTGATCGTCAGCGCATTGTTTTTGGTGAACATGTTCACTAATATTAGAGCGGGGTGATGGCTTGAAGGTCGTGATTCCGGGCGGCTCGGGTCAGGTGGGCACGATCCTTGCTCGCGCCTTCAGCGCGCAGGGGCACGAGGTCGTGGTGCTGAGCCGGCGGCAGTACCCGGCGGCCTGGCGCGTCGTCCAGTGGGATGGAAAGACGGTCGGCGATTGGGCTCGCGAGATCGACGCGTCCGACGTCGTGATCAACCTGGCCGGCCGCAGCGTCAACTGTCGCTACAACGCCGCGAACCGCCGCGAGATGCTCGAGTCGAGGGTTTGGTCCACCCGTGCGGTGGGCCAGGCGATCGCCGCCGCGTCGCGACCGCCGCGGGTCTGGTTGCAGGCCGGCACCGCGACGATCTACGCGCACCGTTATGACGCGGCCAACGACGAGCGATCGGGCGTGATCGGCGGCAACGAACCGAACGTTCCCGACACGTGGCGCTTCAGCATCGAGGTCGCCAGGGCGTGGGAGGCCGCGACCAACGAGGCGGAGCTGCCGGACACGCGCAAGGTGCTCCTGCGCTCGGCCATGGTCATGAGCCCCGATCGCGGTGGGGTTTTCGACACCCTGCGCCGGCTCGTCCGGTTGGGGCTCGGCGGTCGCGCCGGCGACGGCCGGCAGTTCGTCTCGTGGATCCACTACGAGGACTTCGTGCGCGCCCTGAGCTGGCTCATCGACCACGAGGCGGTGGCCGGGGTCGTCAACGTCGCCTCGCCCGAGCCCCTGCCAAATGTCGAGTTCATGCGGGCGTTGCGCCGGGCGGCCGGGATGCCGGTCGGGCTGCCGGCGACGCGGTGGATGCTCGAGGTCGGCGCGATGTTCCTGCGCACCGAGACCGAATTGATCCTCAAGAGCCGGCGCGTTGTTCCGACCCGGCTGCTGGAGTCCGGGTTCTCCTTCCTTCATCCGTCGTGGCCGGCGGCCGCGGAAGACCTGGTCCACCGCGCCGCCTAGCTCCCCTCGGGCGCCGGCGGGCGGCGGCCGTCCGGGCTAAACCTATGATTCCGGCGGAGTGGGCGTACGACCGACAACCCGATACGCCAGGAGCGGTGACTACAGCATCGCCTACCAGGTCATCGGTGATGCCGGCCTGGACCTGGTCTTTGTATTCGGCTTCGTCTCGCACGTCGAATACGCGTGGGAGGATCCGGATCTCGCGCGTTTTCTCGAACGCCTCGCTTCTTTCAGCCGGCTGATCCTCTTCGACAAAAGGGGCACCGGACTCTCCGACCGAGTTCCGGTCAATAAGCTGCCGACGCTCGAGGAGCGGATGGACGACGTACGTGCCGTGATGGACGCCGCGGGCTCCGACAGAGCTGTGCTGTTCGGGATCTCCGAGGGCGGACCGATGAGCATGTTGTTCGCGACGACCTACCCGGAGCGGGTCACGGCGTTGGTGCTCTACGGCTCCTACGCCAAGCGCGTGCGTGCCGCCGACTATCCCTGGGCGCCGACGATCGAGGAGCACCGCGAGAACCTCGACGCGGTGCAGCGAGACTGGGGCGGTCCCACCCAGGTGGCCATCTGGGCCCCCAGCGTGGCCGATGACGATCGGTTCAAGCGGTGGTGGGGTCAGTACCTGCGGCTCGGCGCCAGCCCCGCGGCGGCGAGGGCTGTCCTGGAGATGACGCTCGAGATCGATGTCCGGGACGTACTCCCGGCCGTCCACGTCCCGACGCTCGTCCTCCATCGCTCCGGCGACCGGCGCATCGATGTCGGCGGCGGCCGCTACCTCGCGGAACGAATCCCGCACGCGAGATTCATCGAGCTGCCCGGTATCGACCATCTCCCCTGGGTTGGCGACTCAGACGCCATCCTGAACGAGGTCGAGGAATTCCTCACCGGCGCCCGCCACACCGTCGAAGCATCCCGCGTCCTGGCGACCGTGCTCTTCACCGACATGGTGGAGTCCACGAGTCGGGCCGTCCGACTCGGCGATGCCCGGTGGCGTGCCCTCATCAGTGACCATGACCGACTCCTTCGCGGCGAGCTCGCTCGTTTTCGCGGCCGAGAGATCGATAGGAGAGGCGACGGCTTCCTTGCCATCTTCGACGGGCCGGCGCGCGCCATCCGCTGCGCGTTCTCGATCGTCGAGCGCGTGCACGAGCTTGGTATCCAGGTTCGGGCCGGCCTCCACACCGGAGAGCTCGATCTCATGGAGGCCGGCATTGCCGGGATCGCCGTACATATCGGGGCGCGCGTCATGAGCCTCGCGGGCCCGGACGAGGTCCTGGTCTCCAGCACGGTGAGAGATCTCGTCGCTGGGTCTGGGCTTACCTTCACGGATCGGGGCATGCATGAGCTCAAGGGCGTGCCAGGCTCGTGGCGGATCCTTCGCGTCGAGCCGCCGGTGACATGACTGTGGCCGATGAGCACGCGGAAGAGCGAGAGGCCCAGGAGCAGCTCCTTCGCGGCGTCGATTACCTGCGGGGCCTGGACCGCGTGGATATCGCTCGACTGATCGGTTCGAGCGAGGACGCCCATTTCGCGGCCGGCACGGTCATCGTCCGCGAGGGCGAGGTCGCAGATTCGCTTTATCTGCTCGCCGACGGCACGGTGGAGGTGAGCGTTCGGGTGGATGAAGGCGACCGATCGGTCACCTCGATCACCGCGCCGGCTACCTTCGGCGACCTCGGCCTGCTGCTTAATGAACGGACAGCCACTGTTCGCGCGCTTTCGGACGTGCAGGCCTGGCGCATTCCGCGACACGACTTCGAGCGCCTCCTCCGCGAGCGGCCTCAGCTCGGTCTGGCGATCGCCACCGCGCTCGCGTCCGCGATCGACCGACGCGATCGAGTAAGGGTCGGTGCGCCGATCAAACCGCCTGAGTCTTTCCAGTCGATGATGGCCGCGCCGCAGGCCCGCCATTCGAGGCTTACGCGTGTCGCCTACGTCGCCATCTCGATCGGCGTGCCCGCGGCACTGTGGCTGCTGCCCCCGCCGAGCGGCCTCAGCAGTACTGGTTGGCACATCGGGCTCGTGATGGTCGGCGGCGCGGTCGCCTGGCTGCTCGAGCCGGTGCCGGACTTTGCGGTCGCGCTCGCCATGGCGGCGGCATGGATGGCGACGGCCGCCACCCCACCGGCTCTGGCGTTCGCTGGCTTCACCAGCTCGGCATGGGTGACGGCGGTGGCGGCCTTGGGGATCACCGCCGCGATGGCGGCCTCAGGTCTGCTGTTCCGCGCCTCCCTGCTCCTGCTGCGTGTTTTTCCGCCAACGCATCGCGGCCAGCTCTCCGCGCTCCTGGTGGCCGGCGTCGTCCTGACCCCACTGGCGCCCACGGTGTTCGGACGTGTCGCGATGACGGCACCGGTCGCGCGCGACCTGTCGCAAGCCCTGGGTCATGCGAGAAGGACCCGCGCCAGCGCCGCTGTCGCGTTCGCCGGAGTTCTGGGCAGCACCATCCTCGGGCCTGTGTTCTTGACCGGCGTCATCACCAACTTTCTGATCCTCAGCTTGCTCCCCGCCAAGGAACAGGCGCGGTTCGGATGGGCCGAATGGCTGGTCGCCGCCCTCCCGGCGGGCTTGCTGCTGTTCATCCGCGCATCTCTGATCCTGCTCGCGCTCGATCCACGATCCCGGATGCGAGCGAGCAGAGTCGCCACGCGAACGCAGGAGCAGTCGATCGGTTGCGTATCGCGGCACGAACTGGCATCGCTGTTCGCCGTGGGAGTTT
>VBHA01000050.1 GCA_005889495.1 Chloroflexota bacterium | reverse complement strand
TGGGCCTCGAGGTTGGCGTTGACGTCGGACGAGGAGTCGAGCTTGAGCTCGGCGTGGAATTCGGCGTCGGCGAAGAGCCCGGACGGGGTGTCGATCTCGGGGTCGCCGTCGAGCGTGGGCCCGCGCTCGGCGTGCTGCCGGCGACCGGCGTGGGCTGAACCTCGCCGACGCCCGCCACGACCCGAAGAGGCGCCTGCTTGTGGCACGAGTTGTCCCAGCAGATCTTCACGGTGTGGTTGCCCAGCTCGACGTCGACCGGCACCGTGATGTCCTGGGTCACCACGCCGTTGGCGTTCGCGCGGAACGGGTAGGTATGAACCACGCTCCACAGCTGGATCTCGCCCGCCTGGTTGGCGGGCACGTGAGTCGCGGTGACGGTCACCGTGCCTCCCGGCGCGACGCGGTCGGGGTTGAGCGCGAGCGTGGTCGCCAGGGCGACCTCGGCGCAGACGCCCAGGATGAGTAGGAGGATCAAGAGGGCCGCGAGGCCGAGCAGCAGGCGCCGTCGGTTGCGTGGCCTGGGCTGGACCACGGCGGTCGGAACCGCCACCGTCGCCGGCTGCGGCTGCGTGGCGACCCGTTCCGCCACCGCCGTGGTGGCGATCGGCCTGGTCGCGGCGACCGGCGGCGCCATGACCATGGTCGCGGCGACGCCAGCGGCTGGGGCGCCGTCGAAGGCCGCGGCGAGCGCGTCCACGAAGGCGGTGCACGACTCCCACCGCTCGTTGGGACTCTTGGCCAGCCCGCGCATGATCACCGCGTCGACCTGGGGGCTCAGCGTCGAATCCCGCGCGCTCGGCGGGGAGGGATACCGGTGGACCTGCGCGTAGAGCAGCTCCATCAGCGCCTCCCCGTCGAAGGGGATGACGCCGGTCAGCATCTCGTAGGCGATCGTCGCCAGCGAATACCTGTCGGCCGCCGGTCCGACCTGCCCTCCGGTCACCTGCTCGGGCGCCATGTAGGCCGGCGTGCCGGTCGTGACCCCGGTCATCGACTTCAGGGAGGAGCCCTGCATCAGCTTGGCCAGCCCGAAATCCGCGAGCACCGGGGCGTCGTCCGCGGTCAGGAGCACGTTGGCCGGCTTCACGTCCCGGTGCACGACCCCGTGGCCGTGCGCGTAGTCCAGGCCGGCCGCGATCCCGCGCAGGTACCTGAGCGCCGACGCCCGGTCCAGGACGCCGTGGGCCATCTTCCCGGCCATGCTCCCGCCGGGGACGTACTCGACGATCATGTAGGGCGTCCCCTGGAACTCGCCGAAGTCGTAGACGTCGACGATGTTCGGGTGCCGGAGCCGGGCGATCGCCTGGGCCTCGTGGCGGAATCGGGCGACCGTGTCCGGGTCGGGCGTGATCGCCTGCATGACCTTGACCGCGCCAGTCCTCTCGAGGTCCGAGTGGTAGGCGCGGTAGACCAGGCCCATGGCCCCCTGGCCGATGAAATCCTGGACCTCGTACTGCCCTAATTTGGTGCCTTGCGCGATCGACACGGCTGATGATTATGCGGTCGGTCAGTACGAACTCAGATCGCCTTAACCGTTCCTTGATTTCCAAACGCCGCTGCCCCCGCGGCGGATCGCTACAAGCCCCGCCAGGATCGAAAGCGCGATCTCTTCGGGGGTCCTGGAGCCGAGGTCGAGGCCGACCGGGCTCTGGATCCGGGCGATCACTTCCTCGGCCACGCCTTTCGCCCGCAGGGCCTCCAGGTGATGGCCGGTGTGCCGTCGGCTGCCCACGAGCCCGATGAAGCGGGGATTCATCGGAAGGACCGTCTCGAGGGCCTGCACCAGGTCGGGTGCGTCGTGGTTGGTGTGGACGACGTACAGGTCGCCTCCCGGCGGAGCGGGAACGCCGGCCGGATGCTCGACGAGCTGGGCGCGGAAGCCGACCTCCGGCGCCCAGCGCACGAGGGCTCTCGCCACCGGCGTGTCGGCAAAGACGATGAGCACGGGTGAGGCGGCGTAGGGCTCGAGGTAGGCCTCGATCGAGCCCAGCTCGTGCCGGTAGGTGCGCGTCTGCGGCGATCCGCCTTCGGCGATGGCCGCGGCCTCCGCCAGCGCGGCCGAGTCGAACTCGCTGCAGCCGAGGGTGCCGGCGAGGGCAAGGTCCCGCGACATCAGGAGCTTCGCGCCCGGCTGCGAGGGAGGCTCGCCGTCGAGCCTGATCACCGTGGCGAGGACTACCTCCTCGCCTCGCCCCAGCCGCCGGGCGAGCTCTTCCTCGACGCTAGGCATGAGCTTTCGTGCGGCTGAGCACGGCCCGCAGGACCTCGACCGCCCGCGAGACCTCCGCGTCGGTGGTCGCGTAGCCGGTGGTCAGGCGCAGGCTGCCGAGCGCCTGCTCCATGCCCAGGCCCATCGCGAGCAGGACGTGGGACGGGTCGAGCGACCCGGAGGCGCACGCCGATCCGCTCGATGCCGCCAGTCCTTCGAGGTCCAGGGCGAGCAGCATGTCCTCGCCCTTGCGGCCGGCGAACGTGCAGGACGCAAAGTTGGGCAGGCGCGCGTCACCCCCTGTGAGGGTGCCACCCAGCTCGACCAGGGCCTCCCGCAGGACCCGGCCCTGCCGTTCCGCGGCGGCGTGTCGCGAGTCTCTCTCCCGGCCGCACACGACCAGGGCGGTCGCCAGCGCGGACGCGGCGCTCACGTCCTCGAATCCCGCGCGCCTGCCCCACTCCTGCGGCCCGCCGAAAAGGAGCGGGTCGATACGAAGTCCTTCGCGGACGAAGAGCAGCCCTCCGCGGCCCGCGCCGAGCTTGTGGCCGCTGAGCGACATGAGGTCCGCCCCTGACGGCAGGGGGATCCAGCGCGGCCCCGCGCAAGCATCGACGTGGACCAGCGCACCGACGTCGTGCGCGCGCTCGATCACCTGCGCCACCGGCTGGATCGTGCCGACTTCGTTGTTCGCCAGCCCGACCGAGACGATGCCCGTGCCCGGTGCGATCGCGTCGAGATCGACCCTCGCTTCGTGGTCGACGCGCCCGATCACGACCTCGCGGCCCAGGACCTGCAGCCGTCGCGCCGCCGCGAGGACGGATTGATGCTCGGCCGCCCACGTCACGAGCTTGCCCTTCGTCCCGAACAGCGCGAGGTTCACCGCCTCGGTGCCCGAAGAGACGAAGGTCACCTCCAGGCGAGTAGCGCCGATCGCGGTGGCGGCGGCGTCGCGCGCCCGGTCCAGCGCGGCGCGGGCGGCGCGCCCTTCGGAATGCGGGCTGGAGGGATTGCCCGGAGGGACGGAGAGGAGAGCTTCGGTGACCTCGGTCAGGACCGGCGCTGAGCCGGCGTCGTCGAGGTAGATTCGGATCTCAGCCCCGGCTGTGGTCGTGCTGGTGAATCAGCTCCGTGAGCGTGCCCTGGAAGGTCTTCAGGTAGAGGTGGAGGTCGAGGATCTCGTCGACGCTGATCGGTTCGGCGACGGCCACGGGTTCTTCGGCCGGCTCGGGGATCGAGGTTTCGATCTCGTCGACGGCGCCACCCGCGATCGCGAGCACGACGATGAACGTGACCTGGCACTGCGCACACGTCACCTGGAGGTGGAACCTCTCGTCCTCGTGGCTGAGGACCTGCACCTCGCAACCTTTGAGGCTGCGCCCGCAGACCGGGCAGTTGTAAAACCTGGCGCGGTCGCGGATGAAGTCGGTGATGCTCACGACGGCGCCCATATTACGCCCCGAGTCTCGGCCGCGAAGACTCAGCGATGGCCCTCGATGCACGTGCATCCGGACGCTCCGACGACGGCCGAATGGACGGTCCGCGCGGGCAGCACCATGCGGTCGCCGGGCTTGAGCTCCAGCCTCCGTCCCTCGCTCTCGAGCACGAACGTGATGGATCCGTCGACGCAGTAGAGGACCTTCTCGAAGTCATGGCTGTGCGCGGCGTACCGGTCGTGAGGTCCGTTGGACCACGAGTAGCAGCCGGTCGCCTCGGTCCTCAGCTTCGCCATCAGCTCATCGAATGCGGGCACGGACCGATTCTAAGATTGGTTCGGTGCGACCCCGGTTCCTGGCCGACTGCAACGTCGGACGTCTCGCGCGCTGGCTGCGCGCGCTTGGTTACGACGCGTCCTACCACGCGCGGATCGGCGATTCGGAGCTCGTGCGCGAAGCCGCGGCCGAAAACCGCGTCCTGCTCACGCGCGACCGGGATCTCACCAAGCGGCGCGTGATCCAGACCGGGGTCGTGCGCGCGATCCTGATCCGCGACGACGACGTGATCAAGCAGCTGCGCCAGGTGTTCGCCGAGCTCGGCCTCGAGCTGAAAGAGGCGCTGACCCGCTGCATCGAGTGCAACTCCGAGCTCGAGTCGCGCGTGCCGGCGACGGTGTCCGAGCGTGTCCCGCCCTACGTGCGCAGGACGCAGTCGCGCTACTCCGAGTGCCCCGAGTGCGGACGCATCTACTGGGCGGGAACGCACTGGCAGCGGATGCGTGAGGTCCTGCTCGGGCTTTGAGAGACGTGCTGCGCCGGCTCGTCGCGGGCGAGCTCACCGAGGACGAGGCGCTGTCCGAGCTGCGGCGCATCCAGCTGGACGAGCTCGGGGGGAAGGCCCGGCTCGACCTGGGCCGCTATCTCCGGCGGGGCATCCCCGAGGTCGTGCTCGCCCCCGGCAAGACGCCAGAGGAGGCGGCGCGCCTCGCCGTTGCGATGGCCGAGCAGCACGGGCAGGGCCTCGTGAGCCGGATGACGGATGCGCATCGGGAGGCGCTGGCCGCGCTTGCGGGCGGCATGCGCGTCGTGCTGTATCACTCGTCGGCCCGCGTGGTGCGAGAAGGCTTCGCGCCGGCGACGGTCGACGGCAAAGTGGGGGTCCTCACCGCCGGGACCTCCGACGTCCCCGTCGCCGACGAGGCGCGGATGGTGGTCGAGGCGTGCGGCCTGGAGGTCCGCCTGGATGCCGACCTCGGCGTCGCGGGCCTGCATCGATTCGTCGGGCCCCTGGCGGCGATGCTGGAGTGGGGCGCGGATGTGCTGGTCGTCGCGGCCGGGATGGACGGCGTCTTGCCCGGGCTCGTGGCCGGGCTGGTCGACGTGCCTGTGATCGGCCTTCCGGTGTCGACCGGTTACGGTCGCGGCGGAGCGGGCGAGGCGGCGCTGACGACCATGCTGCAGTCGTGCTCGACCGGGCTCACGGTGGTGAACATCGACAACGGCATCGGGGCTGGAGCCGCCGCCGTGCTGGTCGCAAGCCGCGTCGGTCAGCGGCGGCGCCTCGAAAAGAAGGCCGCCACGACGATCGCCGTCGCTGTGCCGCCCAGCAGAAGGCCAAGGAACAATCCCTCGACGGCACGTGATGCATCGTCGCCTCCGGGAACCGCGAACAGAAGCGCAAAAACGAGGACCGCGAGGAAGAGGCCCAGCAATACCCACGGGACGCCGCGACGGCGCCGTCCGTAGAACAGGAGCCACCAGAAGCCCGGGCGCTTTTTGGGCTCGCTCACAGCAGCGACGGCAGCTCGGCCAGCGACGCGATCGTCTGGACGCCGTCGCGAGGTTCGTCCTCCGCATGCGCGGTGACGACGACGGCTCGCATTCCAAGTGCCAGCGGGCCTTCGTAGTCCTCTCGCACCCGGTCGCCCACGAACAACGTCCTGGCGGCTGTCGTTCCGATGGCTTCGAGCGCGGCCCGGTACACGTCCGGCGCGGGCTTCCGGCGTCCAACCTCGCTGGAGAAGACGATCGCATCCACCAGCTCGGTGATGCCGTTGCTGTCCACCTGGCGGCGCATCATCTCCGGCGGGAACGGCGCGTTCGAGCACACACCACGCTTGATCCCGCGCTCACCGAGCCACGAAAGAACCGCGGGTACGTGGGGATCGACGTCCACGGCGCGATCCCAGCATCGCTGCTCGGCGTCGAGGATGTCATGGAGCAGGTCGTCGGGGAGGCGCAGGCCGGCGCGCTGCCAGGTGTCACGGTAGACGTCCATGTAATCGACCTCGTCCTCGCTCATGCTGCCGATGTACTCCTCGAGCGGCATCAGCACGTCCTCGAGGATCGTCTCGGCTTCGGGCGCGGGAATGCCCAGCGCGGCCTCGATCCGCGGCCGGAACCTGTCCAGCACCTGGAGGAGATCGTCAGTCGGATAGGCAAAGGTGACCAGGGTGCGGCCGTAGTCGAAAAGGACACCGGCCGTCTCGCTCATCCGCATATCCTGATCGCCGTGGCACGAGGTGCGGCAGGCGGGATGGCCCGGAGATTTCGAGATCCAGGCGGTGCAGGCCGAAGGCATGGGTGGCGCTAGGAGGAGCGCATTGAAAATGCGCGACGACGACGCGCCGGGACCCATAACGCCCGGAATGCGCCGCCTGGGCTCGAAAGATCGGGCCAGGCCCGCCGGCCGCACCTCGCAACGGTTGACGCACCTCGACGACAAGGGCGCGGCGCGCATGGTCGACGTCGCGGACAAGCTCGCGACCGTGAGGGAGGCCGTCGCCGAGTGCGTCGTGCGCATGACGCCGGAGACCATCGAGGCGGTCCGGGCCGGAACCGCGAAGGGCGATGCGCTCCAGGTCGCGCGCGTCGCCGGGATCATGGCCGCGAAGCGCACGCCCGACCTCATCCCGCTGTGCCACCCGCTGCCGCTGTCGAGCGTTGCGGTCGATTTCGACTTCGTCGAAGCCGGTGTGCGCGTGACGACGCGGGTCCGCGTGACCGGCCAGACCGGAGTCGAGATGGAAGCCCTCACCGCCGCGGCCGTCGCGGGCCTGACCCTGATCGACATGACCAAGGGCGTGGAGCGCGGCGTGTACCTCGAGGGAGTGCGGCTGCTCGAGAAGTCGGGCGGCCGGTCCGGGACGTGGAAGCGCAAGCCGTGACATCGCGCGCGCACGTGATCACGGTCAGCGACGGCGTATCGGCGGGGACGCGCGAGGACAGGAGCGGGCCAGCCCTGCAAGGGCTGCTGCGCAACGCGGAGTTCGAAGTCTCCGGTCCCGAGGTCGTGCCCGACAAGCAGGAGCGGATCTGCGACGCGATCGCCGCCGCCGTCGTCGGCGGCGCGGACCTGGTCGTGACCACGGGCGGCACCGGCCTCGGGCCGCGCGACGTCACGCCGCAGGCGACCTCGATGCTCATCGACTACGAGGTCCCGGGGCTGGGCGAGCTGATGCGCCGCGCCGGCGCTTCGAGCACCCCGATGGCTGCCCTGTCGCGAGGGCTCGCGGGAGTGCGCGGGCATTCGCTGATCCTCAACGTGCCGGGCAGCATGAGGGGCGCGACGGAGTCGCTCGAGGCGGTGCTTCCTGTGCTGGGGCACGCGATCCAGCTCCTGCACGGCAACACCCGTCACGAGTGAATCTGAACTCCGACATCGGCGAGGGCGCCGGGGAGGACGAGGCGGTCCTTGCGTGCGTCGACAGCGCGAACATCGCCTGCGGGGTCCACGCGGGCTCGGTCTCCCTGGCGATCGCGACCGCGATGCGGTGCCGAAAGCTCGGCGTCGAGGTCGGCGCGCATCCGGGCTACGACGACCGCGCCGGCTTCGGCAGGGTCGACCAGTCGTTGTCGGCGGAGGAGATCGAGGCCTTGATCGCGTTCCAGGTCGCGGGCCTCGCCGCGGTCACCCGAATCTCGTACATCAAGCCGCACGGCGCGCTGTATCACCGTTGCCAGGGCGACCCGGCGGTCGCCGATGCTCTCGCCCGCGTCGCCAGGCGCCAGGGCGTCGGCGTCATGGGCCAGCCTGAGTTCGAGATCATCGCCGCGGCGGAACGGGCCGGCGTCCCGGGCTATCGAGAGGGTTTCGCCGACCGGCTGATGCTTCCCGACGGGAGCCTGGCACCTCGCGGCCAGGCCGGCGCGGTCCTCAACCCTTCGCTCGCGGCCGAGCAAGCGGTCACGCTCGCCCGCTCCGGCCGCTACGACACGATCTGCGTTCACGGCGACACCAGGGGCGCGGGCCAGATCGCGGCCGGGGTGCGGGCGGCGCTGCGCGACGCGGGAATCGAAACATCGCCCCTGGCGAGGTGAATCCCGCCGTGCGCGCCGGCGGGCGCATGGTCCGGGCGTGACGGCCACCATCCGCGAGCTGACGGGGCTGGACGACCTCCGTGCGCTGGTCGACCTCTACGACCAGATCTGGGGACGCACCGGCGAGCCACCGCTGAACGCGGACACCCTCAAGGCGATGTCGCACTCCGGCAACTACATCTCGGGCGCCTTCATCAACGGCCAGCTCGTCGGCGGCCTTGTCGGCTGGCTTGGAGGCGTGCCTCCCGGCCATCTGCACATGCACTCCCACATCCTCGGTGTGCTGCCGGACCGCGAGGCGCGCGGGCTGGGCTTCGAGCTCAAGCAGCATCAACGGCGCTGGTGCCTGGCGCGGGCCGTGAGAGTGATGGAATGGACCACCGATCCCCTGGTGCGCCGCAACGCCTACTTCAACCTGGCCAAGCTCGGCGCGGAGGCGCCCGAGTACCTCGTCAACTTCTACGGAGAGATGCAGGACGGGATCAACGCCGGTGAGGAATCCGACCGCCTGCTGATCCGCTGGCACCTCGACTCTGAAAAGGCTGAGGCGGCGGCTGCCGGCGAGCCGGCCGAGCTGGACGCCGAAAGGCTTCGATCGTGGGCGGGCAACGAGATCCTCTCTGTGGGGCGCGACGGTGAGCCGCAAGAGGAATCACACACGGCTCGCGTCCTTATATGTCAGGTGCCCGAGGACATCGTCGCGTTGCGTGCCTCGGATGCCGCCCTCGCGCGTCGCTGGCGGCTGGCGTTGCGTGACGCGCTGGGCGGGTCGATGGCGCGCGGCTACCGGGTCGCCGGGGCCACGCGATCTGGCTGGTATGTGCTCGAATCCACCACCACATAAACTCTTTGAGTGCTGCAGGTAGGGGACAAGGCTCCCGACTTCAAGCTGCCGACGACTGGCGGCCAGGAGCTGACGCTCGGCGACGCGCTGGAGAAATTCCGCGCGGTGATCTTTCTCTTCTACGTGCTGGACTTCACCGGTGGTTGAAGGACCGAGCTGACCGAGTTTCGGTCCAGGAACGACGACGCGGTGGCCGGTGGAGTCGGCATCTACGCAATCAGCGTCGACTCCGTGTTCTCTCACCAGGCATTCGCCAAGGAGCTCGGCGGCCTTCCGTTCGACCTGATCGGCGACTTCGAGCGAAAGATGGTCACCGACTATGGCGTGCGGCGGGACGACGTCGCCGGCTACTCGGGGATGGCACGGCGCTCGATCTTCATCGTCGACCGCAACCAGGCCATCCGCTGGACGTGGATCGCGTCGCGCGAGCAGCCGCAGCCGGACTATGACGCTGTGGTGGAGGAGGCAAAGAAGGTGGCGGCGGAAACATGAGCCCCGCGAACAAGGAGATCGAGCCGGTCGAGAAAGGTTGGGCCGAGCTCTCGGCGCTGGTCGAGACGCTGGGCGAGCCGGGCCTCGAGCTGACGGGCGCCGGTCGCTGGGCCGTGAAGGACCATCTCGTCCACATCGCGGCCTGGGAGCGATCGCTGCTGGGGTTGCTGAACGGCGAAGACATCCGGACGGCGATGGGTGTGCCCGGCGCGGCCGAGGACACCGACGCGCTCAACGAGGCGGTGTGGCTGGCGCACCGGCACGAAACCTCCGACCAGGCCCTTGCGTTCTGGCGTGACACGCACGCCGAGCTCATGGAGCGGTTGGGCACGATGAGCGACGCCGACCTGCGCCGCTCGTACAACCACTACCAGCCGGACGATCCACGGGATCCTGGCGACGACCGGCCGGTGGTCGAGTGGGTCGCGGGCGACACCTACCAGCACTACGCCGAGCACGCCGGCTGGATCAATCAGATCATCAAGGAGTCGAGCGCCGCGCGCTGAGCCGCCCGCATCTCCAGCGCGGTCTCTATCGAGGTCGCAGCGAAGTGAAGCTCATCGCCTGGCGCGAGCTGGGCGGCGACCGGCATCGAGGCGCTTACGACGACGGCCGCGACCGGGTAACCGCCCGCGGTCTGGGTCGAGTGGGGTGCCGTCGAGGCGGTAGCCCATGCGATTCGAGTCTCGGCTGACCTGAAACGTGAGGTCGAAGAGCGCCAGGATGCGATGCGGCCCTGGGATCGCGTGGAGGGTGTGGTCGGAGTAGTTCGGACGCAGGTCTTCGCGCAGCGTCCGGCCGGGCCGCACGCCTTCGAGTGGCTCGCCGGCGGCGACCACGTCGCCCTGCGCGAGGGCGCGCCCGCGCATGCCGCCCCGGCCGACCATCAGGTTGGTCGACATCGAACCGAGCCACCGGTCGCCGACGACACCACCCGCGACCGCGATGTAGGCCCGCGCGCCGCTCCGCCTGCCGCCGAAGGCAAGCTCGTCCCCGGCGCCGAGGGCGAGCGACGCCCACATCTCCGCCTCGTCGCCATTGATGCGCGGCCCGAGGTCCGCGCCCGCGATCGCGACCACGCATGCACGCTCGGCGACCAGGCGCGGCCCGGACAGCGTGCACTCGAGGCTCGCGGCCGCGGGGTCGTTGCCGGCGAGCAGGTTGGCGGTTGAGTGCGCGAACCGGTCCATGGCGCCGCCCGGCGGGACGCCCGACGCCAGGGCATGCGGCCTCCCCCGGTCCTGGATCGTGGTCAGCAGGCCGGGCGCGAGCACACGCAGCGCCGGCGTCATCCCGCGAGCGGAAAGAACTTCACCCGGTCGCCCGCGCGGAGCAGGCTGGGCGGGTCGGAGTCGGGGAGGAAGAGCTTCACCGACGTGCGGCCGATGAGATGCCAGCCTCCGGGGCTGGCAAGCGGATAGATCCCGGTTTCGGGCCCCGCGATCGCCACCGAACCCGCGGGCACCTGGGTTCGGGGCGTGGCCCGGCGCGGGAGGATCAGCTCCTCGGCCAGCGGCCCCAGGTAAGCCCATCCGGGGACGAATCCGACCAGGAAGACGCGATAGATCGGCCGTCCGTGCAGCTCGACGACCCGCTCGATCGAGAGCCCGGTCCGCTGCGCCACCGCCTCGAGGTCGGGGCCGTCGTACACCACCGGGATCCGATGCAGCCTTCCCGGCTCGTCGACTGGCGGGCGCTTACCGGCCAGACGGCGGATCGCCGCCGCGAGCGCGTCGTGCGTGATCTGATCAGGGTCGAACTGAACCGTTACGGCTCCGTGCCCGGCCACGGCCCGGCGCACGTCGCGCCGCTTCTGGAGCGCGGCCGCCAGGGCGATCGCGCGCGTGTTCAGGGCAGTGTCGAGGCGTGTGCCCAGCTCGGCGAGGACCGCGGTGTCACCCAGCGGGTAGACGCGGACGCGGACCCTCGAGCGCTGCGGCGGCATGTGCGCTCACAAGGATGGCGTAGAAGATGCCGGGCACGATCCCGACACACAGCACGCCCACGCACGCGAGGCCGATGGCCCAGGCGGTGACGATGGCGCCGACGGCGACGTTCCAGGTGGCGAAGTCGTCGCCGACCTTGCGCAGCGAGGCCACGAAGTTGAAGAGGTCGCCTGGCCTGCCGCGGGCCGCGAAGGCCGCCGTGGCGTGCGGAAGCACGAGAAGCGCGAGCAGCCCCCAGGGCAGGGCGAGCAAGAAGAAGGCGGCGACGTGCGCGGTCAGTTCGTTTCCGGCGGGCGCGCGAAGAGCGCCGGCGAGCGGGTTCAGGAGCAGGGCAAACGGCAGCAGGGTGACGATCACCGCGAGCGCGGTCCAGAAGCCGTCGGAGAGGAGACCCAGCGACAGCGTCCAGGGCGGCGGGCCCTGGGACCGATCCTGCTCGGCGGCGCGGGTCGCCGCGACCGCGTAGCCCAGCAGAGGAATGAAAAGGAGCGGAAGAAGGACGACGCAGACGATCCCGCCGAGCCACCGCGAGAGTGGCCGGCGCAGGGGCCAGGCAAAGGAGTCGGCGATCTGCTGCACGCGGCAACGATAAGCCGGGAATAAGGCCGTCACGAAGCCGCTTGCTGATGGCGTGGCTGACCCCAGACCCGTCATGTGCACGCTCACCCCGTCCGAGCTCCAGGACCGCGGCCAGGCATGGCGGAAGCTGTGGGCGAGCGGGCTGCTGAGCCGGCGGCGCGTGCCCGGCGGGATCCGCCTTCGCGCCCAGCCCGGGGCGGCCCGCGCGTTGCTGGACCTGATCGACCTGGAGCGCGAGTGCTGCGCCTGGATCGATTACGCGGTCGAGGGAACGGCGGTCACGCTCACCGCGTCCGGCGCCGGCGAGGAAGTGCTCGCCGGGATGTTCAAACCCTAGGGGCGCGGCCTCTAGGTCTTCTTCCGCAACCGGACTTCGAACCCTCCGTCCTCGGGCAGCACCTCGACGTCGCCTGCCCTCAGCCGCAGTCCCGCCTCGAGCCGGGTGGCGATCACCTCGCCCTCGAAGACGACCTCGGCGAAGCGCCATTCCTTGCCTTGCTTGCGCATCCGGACGATGACCCCGAGCGGGCTTCGCCAGACACCTTCGCCCGACGGTTTGAAACCTCGCGTCACGAGCTCGCCGACCCGCTCAGGCGCCGTCTCGGGAGGAGCCTTGGGCGCCGGCCAGACGACCGGCTTGTCTCGTTCGCCGGCCGGATGTGGCAGCACGCGCAGGTCGGGCTTGCGGGTGCGCGCCTGCTCGAGCGAGAGCCGCAGCAGCTCCGAGCCCTCCTCCTGGGCGAAGAACGCGCCCGAGATGCGGGCCTGGTCGCGGGAGCGCCGGATGCAGTTGGCGCAGTCGGCCTCCGAGTCGGTGGCCGCGAATGAGCCTTCGCCGAGCGTCTGGCCGCACAGGGTCGTCACCGGACCGCCGCGCGGGACCCTGGGGGTGAGATGAATCCGTCCGCCGGACTTGCGGCGGACGGCCTCGAGACGAACCTGGTGCACGCTCTAAATCATGGAGCGTTGCGCGATGCTGCTAGCGGCTCTTTTTCGCCTGCGCGTTGCTGATCCGGGCCGCGCGCGACTTGCTCATTCCCTTCTTCTTGAGGGCTTCATAGGTCTTCGGCTTCTTGACCGAAGGGCCGTGCTTCTTGCCAGGCAAGATCCAACCTCCCTGAGAATTTCGGGGCCAGACACCCCACCTGGAGAACGCGTGCCGGGGGTCGAGAACCCGCCGGGTAGAGCCGCCGGGGTGGACGCTTATCTAGCAGCCCATGAGCCTGCTCATCATGCCCGCCCGAACGACACCTCGGCGCCAGTCGTTCCCGCTGGCGGAGGAGCTCCATTTCGACCCCGGGGCGGTGAGGCGGGCGGTGGCGGCCCTCGAGCGCCAGGCCAGCCGCGCCCACACGCGCGGCCTCTCGATCCGGGTCGACCTGCCGGGGCTCAAGGCGGCCGACGTGCGCCGGGCGCTGTCCGGCCTTCCGTCGCCAGGCGACTACCGCGTCTTGATCAAGCCCTTGCGCTACCGGACGCGGCCGAACCTCTCGGGCCTGTGCGAGTTCGACCTGGGCCGGATCATCGTCCGGGTCCCGGAGCCCTTCCGTGCCTTCGACGAGCTCGTCTACGTCAGGGCCAGGCGCAAGCCCGGGGCGGCCATGAAGTTCGCCTGGATGTCGGAGAAGGTCCGCTTCCGGACCCGCCGGGACGTGCTGAGGTTCGTCTACCTGCACGAATGGCTGCACTGGTACCTCCGAGAGATGCAAGGCAAGCGCTCTGGGGCCGAGACGGCCTGCGACCGGTTTGCGCTTCGCAACTTTCGCCGGCGTCAGGTCACTGTCGACGACGCGCTGCAGGCGATCCGCGGACTCAGGATGCTTCCGCTGTCGGACGAGCTTCGCCTGGCGGCCTAGGCTCCGCGCTCCTGTCGACCCTCGTCCAATAACCTATCCGCGTGCTCGAGGGGACCGCGCTTGGAACCCTCGTCGAGCTGATGGTCGAGGCGGAGGTGCTCGCGGGCTCCGAGGGTCGCCTCCTTCCGTCTCGCGTCGAGCCGGACGTGGATCACCGCGACATCGTGGTCGCCGAGGTCGGAGGCTTTGGTGCCCTGTGGCTCCAGGTGAAGGGGACGACACATCCCGACGGGGAGGGCCGGATCGTCGCCTTCGCCAACTATCCGCTCGACGCCATCCCCGAGAGTCCTCGCCTTCTCTATCTCGTCTGCCTTCTCGATGTCACGCAGCATCTGCTGGCGAGGACATGGCTCGTCCCCTCCGCGGACTTCAACCAGCTCGCCTACCGCGAACACTCGAAGCGAGCCGGCCGGGTCACCCTCCAGTTCTCGTGCGTGGCCGCCGGTGACGCCCGTTGGGACCGCTTCGAGGTGCCAAGGCTGGAGCTGGGGGCTCGGCTGGAACCGCTGGTCGCGGCGCTCGGTCCGGCGACGGGCGGGGAGTTGAGCGTCCTGCGCGACCAGCTCTCTCGTTGACCCGGCCTATCTTTCTGGGTTCGTAGCAGCCCCTCCGGCGCTTCGCGCCACCTCCCCATGAATGGGGAGGAGCGTCCTGCGCGACCAGCTGTCTGGTTAACTCGGTTTAGCCTTCTGGGTTTGTCGCCCCAGCCCCTCCGGCGCTTCGCGCCACCTCCCCACTAGTGGGGAGGAAGGGGGGGAGGGGGGTTAGGTTCGCTTCCACCTCTGCCCGCAGATGCTCGAAAGCCGGGGGTAGGGAAAGCTTCTCGCCCAGGTGTTCCTTGGGCTCGTCGGTCGCGAACCCGGGACCGATGGTCGCGATCTCGAACAGGACTCCGCTCGGCTCCCTGAAGTAGATCGAGCGGAAGTAGAACCGGTCGATCACCGGCGTCGGGTCACCGCCCGACTCGATGACGCGGTTGCGCCACTTGACGTGGTCCTCCATGGTCGACGACCACGCGACATGGTGGACGGTGCCGGCGCCGCTCAGCCCGCGCGCGTCAGGGGCCGCGTCGTAGACGTAGAACGAGCCGCGCGATTCCCCCCGCGACTCATATGCGTCGGGACCTTTGGGAGTGAAGCCGACTGCATCGGTGAGGAATTCGTGGCTTGCGCCTCGCCGCCGTTCGAAGGCCCGCACCCCGGCAAAGCCCTGCAGCGCGACCTCCGCCGGGATCTCAGGGTGCTCGGCCACCAGAGGGCGGTCCGAGGTCGGTTCGGCGATCAGCTCGAAGCCCAGTCCCTCGGGATCGTCGAAGCGAAGACGGCCGTCGTCACGCACAGAGTCGATGCCCGCGCCTTCGAGACGCCGGGCCCAGAAGTCGAGCGCCCGCTCTGAGGCGACCCGCAGTCCGATCCGGTGGATCATGCCCGCGCCCGCGCGCCCGCGCGCCAGCCCCGGGTACTCGAAGAACGTCAGGTCCGCGCCTGGGCTCCCGTCCTCGTCGGCATAGAAGAGGTGATAGACGGAAGGGTTGTCCTGGTTGACCGTCTTCTTGACCAGGCGCATGCCCATGACGCCGGTGTAGAAGAGCAGGTTTTCAGTGGCGTCCGAGGTGATGGCGCTGATGTGGTGGATGCCGTTCAGGTCTTGCATTGCCTTCAGTTCTTACCCGAGGTTGCGGACTTCTTGTTCCAAAACGCATTGACTCGGCCGTGCCCGCTGTCGATACTCGGGCGATGGCCGTCCCGGTCGACCTGCGCGAAGGCGGGTGTCGAGGAGGTGCCGGGGACCGGTCTCGGCCTCTACATCAGCCGCGAGCTGGCCGAGTCCCATGGCGGCTTGCTTGCCCTGGAGAAGAGCAAGGCAGGCGTTGGTTCCACGTTCGCCCTGTCGCTTCCGATCGCCAGGACTTCCTCGAACGGGTCGTAACAGAAACTCGGCCGCGCGCGTAGAACCTGTAGGCCGCGTGAGCAACGACACCTTCGATGAGCTACTCGAACGCGTCCTCGACCCGGCCTTCCGACTTGCCATGACGATGCTGAACGACAGGACAGCCGCCGAAGATGCGGTCCAGGAAGCGGCCCTCAAGGCCTGGCGCAACCGCGGCCGTTTCCGGCCCGACGCCGAGCTCCGGCCGTGGTTCCTGGCGATCGTCGCCAACGAATGCCGGACCGCCCGGCGCTCCCGCTGGTGGCGCGTGCTCCGATTTCCGAACCTGGACTCGGAACGCAGGACCGCTCGCATCGAGGACCGGCTGGACCTCGAAGCGGCGCTCGAGCGACTGCCGAAGCAGCATCTGCTCGTCCTTACCCTCTACTACCACCTCGACCTGCCGATCGAGGAGGTTGCAAGCGTGCTCGGGTGCGGCGAGAACGCGGCCCGGCAACGCCTGCACCGCGCCCTGGTCGCCCTCAGGCCGGTGATGACGCTGGAGGCGGACGCATGAGCTTCGACGAGCAGGACCTGCGTCGCGCCCTGGAGGCCCGGAGCGGAGAGGTTACGCCGGAGTACCGCGCGCGCCTGAATCAGGCCGCCGCGGAGCCGCGGCCGGCGAGCGGATGGATGGCGGCGGTCGCCGTCCTGGTGGTCACCCTGCTGACCGCGACCTCGGTCGGTGTGCTCCTCGCCGCACGGCACGCCCGCGTCTCGACCGGTCCCACCGCGAGCGGTCCTCGAGTCACGTCGCCCAGCCCAAGCCCGCTTCCGACGCAGGGCACCGTGAAGTTGAGCGCGCCTTCGGCGAACGTGGTCTGGGCCCTGGCCGGCGACCAGGCCCTCTATCGCTCGACCGACCAGGGCGTGCATTGGGAGCTGCGGGCGCTGCCGAACGATCGGGGCGTCCGGCCATCGATCTCGTTCATCGACGAATCGGAGGGCTGGCTGCTCGCTCCGGGATCGCCGACCACCCAGTGCCAGGAGGCGATCGCGGCCATCTGGCACACGACGGACGGCGCGAAGACGTGGCAGCGGCTGCAGACGGCGGGATTGGGGACGGCGCAGTGCAAGGAGCTGATCTACTTCGCCGATCGGGGCCATGGCTTCGTGACGGCGTGGGACGACAACCACCAGCCGACCGTGTACTGGAGCAATGACCTGGGTGTCGGGTGGAAGCACGCGACCCTGCCCGACAACCCGATCTTCGTCACCAAGCCGGGCGGTTTCACCCTGCGAGTCGACTGGGTCAAGAGCTTTGGAGGGACTGTCTACCTCGAGGCGTCGGGCACGCAATCCGACCCGACGTGGCCGCGGGACTTCATCTACACCTCGACCAACGGCGGCGTGACCTGGACCTGGAAGCAGAAGACCGCGTCGCCCTACACCGTCATGGTCACCGAATCACGATGGCTGCAGCTCGCCCCGGACGTCGAGGAAACAGTCAACGGGGGCCAGGCGTTTGGCCCCTATGCCTCCGACTTCCACCAGGCCGCGCCGCAGGCGGTGTTCGCGGACTCGCAGGTCGGCTACTCGAGCGAGGACGGTGGGCTGGTGCGGACCCTCGACGGCGGCGCGCACTGGACGGCGGTCATGCCCGGCGCAGCCCAGTCAACGCCCTCGCCCACACCCAGCCAGATCCCGATGCCCACGGACGCACAGCTGAGCGCTCCTTCCACCAACGTCGTCTGGGCCCTGGTCGCCTCGAGTCGCCTGTTTCGCTCCACCGACCAGGGTGCGACCTGGCAGGAACGCAAATGGGTGCCGTACCAGGGTGGCGGCGGCGCCCCGGTCATCTCGTTCGTCGATGACCGAAATGGTTGGGCGCTGTTCCCGGGGGTGCCCGCGACCCAGTGCCTTCAGTCCGGCGCGCAGCTCTGGCGGACGTCCGACGGCGCCGCGACATGGCGCGTCGTTGCGACGGTCACCGACAAGACCCAGGATCCGAAGGGCTTGCCGTTCGCGCAGTGCAAGGAGTACATGGCGTTCGCCGACCCGCTGAACGGCTTCGTCGCCGGGCACGACACGACCTTCCACCCCATCATCAGCCGCACCAACGACGGCGGCCTGACCTGGGCGCGGTCCACCCTTCCCGACCCGCCGGGCTTCGTGTCCGCGGGCGGCAACGCGCTGCGGGTCGTGACCATGAGGAGCTTCGGCGACATCGTGCTGGCCGTCGCCTTCAGCGGCGCAGGACCCGCCTACGCCTTTCGATCCACCGACGCGGGCGCGCACTGGAGCTACCTGTACGCGGTGCCTCAGGGTTCGCTCAACCCGGCGTCGCGTCGACGTTCGTCTTCGCCGACGCGAACATCGGCTACGGCACCGTTCGAGGCGGGATCCAGCGGACTAACGATGGCGGCCGGCGCTGGTCGATGATCAAGACACCGGGCACCTAGCAGAACCGATAATCCATCGTCGCGATGGCAGTCCGGGTGGTGGGCTTCGACGGCGACGACACCCTGTGGCACAGCGAGACCCGCTTTCACGTCACCCAGGGCGAGTTCCGCGACCTCCTGAAGCGGCATGTCCCCGATGCGGACATCGACGCCCGGCTCGCCGAGATGGAGATGGCGAACCTGAGCATCTACGGCTACGGGGTCAAATCGTTCACCCTGTCGATGCTCGAGACCGCGATCGAGCTGACCGGGGCTCGCATCCCCGCCTCTGACCTCGAGGTGATCCTCGGCTGGGGCAAGCGCATGCTCATGCAGCCGACCGAGCTGCTCCCGGGGGTCGAGGAGACGCTGCGTCTGCTCGCGACCGGGCACGACCTGGTCCTGATCACCAAGGGGGACCTCTTCGACCAGGAGAGCAAGCTCGCTCGCTCCGGCCTGGGCGACCTGTTCCTCGGCGTCGAGATCCTCAGCGAGAAGAACACCGACACCTATCGCGGGGTGTTCCGAAGGCGGGGCATCGACCCGGCCGGGTTCGTCATGGTCGGCAACTCGCTCCGTTCCGACGTGGTACCGGTGGTCGCCGCCGGCGGACGCGCGGTCCACATCCCGTACGAGGTGACGTGGGAGCACGAGCGGGTGCCCGAGGACCAGCTGCCGACGGATGGCTGGCTCCGGATCGAGAGGATCGCCGAGCTGCCCGAGGTGCTCGAAAGCCTCTAGCGCCCTCGGACTTGACTTGGCTGCCTCCCGAGTCGATAGTTTCCACCGGAGTAGCGAATTGGCCGTGAGATCGGCCGCACTCGCCGCCGGCGCACTCTCGCCCCGAGGACGGAATTGGGAAGAGGGCGGCAAGTGATGGAGGGTGTGTTCGCGCACGACCTCCTGACAACCACAAGGGGGAACCATATGGTTCGAGTTAGGGGTCTCACCGGTGTGATGACCACATTGGCGGTGGTCGCGGCGGGCGCCCTGGTCTCGGCGTGTGGAAGCACACCGACGACCTCGAGCAGCTGCACCAAGACCTACCACGTCGGCCTCGTCACCGACGTGGGCAAGCTGTCCGACAAGTCGTTCAACGCGAACGCCTGGCAGGGCGTGCAGGACGCGGTCAACGACAAGAGCCTTTGCATCCAGGCGAGGGTCATCGAGTCGAACCAGCCGACCGACTACCAGAAGAACATGCAGCTGTTCATCGACCAGAAAT
>VBHA01000182.1 GCA_005889495.1 Chloroflexota bacterium | reverse complement strand
AAGAAGCTCGAGTGGATGCGTCGCTTCATGCACGACGAGGTCTACCCGCTCGAGGTCCTCGACGTCGACGAGCGCGGCTTCATGCGCGCGATCCGGCCCCTGCAGGAAGAGGTGAAGCGGCAGAAGCTATGGGCGACGCACCTGCCGCCTGAACTGGGCGGCCAGGGTTACGGACAGGTGAAGCTCGGCCTCATGCACGAGATCGAGGGCGCGTCGGTGTGGGGGCCGATCGTCTTCGGCAACCAGGCGCCCGACTCCGGCAACTCCGAGATCCTCGCGCATTTCGGCACCGACGAGCAGAAGCAACGCTGGCTCCATCCACTGCTCGACGGCAAGATCCGCTCCGCCTTTTCCATGACCGAGCCCAACACCGCGGGCTCCGACCCGACTCTCCTGTCCACCACCGCCGAGCTGAAAGACGGCGAGTGGGTGATCAACGGCCACAAGTGGTTCACCTCGAACGGCATGATCGCGGACTTCTTGATCGCCATGGTCGTGACCGAGCCGAAGGCGGACCGTTACGAGCGGGCGTCGATGATCATCGTGCCCGCGGACACGCCGGGAGTGCAGCGGGTGCGCAACATCCCGACCCTGGCGGGCGAGCACGAAAGGTTCGGCTACGGGCACGCAGAGGTCGTCTACGAAAACGTGCGCGTGCCGGCCGAGAACGTGCTCGGCGAGCGCGGCCAGGGCTTTTTGATCGCGCAGATGCGCCTGGGTCCGGGACGGATCCATCACTGCATGCGCTGGCTGGGCCAGGCGCGCCGGGCCTTCGACATGCTGTGCGAGCGGGCGCTGCAGCGCGAGGCCTTCGGCAAGAAGCTGGCCGCCCACGAGACGGTGCAGAACTGGATCGCCGACTCGGCGGCGGAGATGCAGGCCGCGCGCCTGATGACCCTGCACGCCGCCTGGGTGATCGACACGCAGGGCGCGCCCGCCGCGCGCAAGGAGATCTCGATGATCAAGTTCTTCGGGGCCAAGGTCCTGCACGACGTGATCGACCGCGCGATCCAGGTCCACGGCTCGCTGGGCTACTCGGCCGACCTGCCGCTCGAGGAGATGTACCGGCACGCGCGCGCGGCGCGGATCTACGACGGGCCCGACGAGGTGCACCGGGTCACGGTGGCGCGCCAGTTCCTGTCCGGCTACCGGCCGCCCGAGGGCATGTGGCCGCGGGAGCACGTCCCGACCCGTCGCGAGGCGGCGCGGCGCAAGTTCGCGGCATTGCTGGAGGCAGCAACCACCGATGCCTAGCCGGCTCCCCGAGTACGCGATCCGCAACCGCGAGGTGTGGACGAAGTCGAACGCCGCCTACACGGCCGCGAGCGCGCGCGAGTCATGGGCGCTAGAAGAGATCCGGTGGGGCGTCTGGAAGACACCCGAGTCTGAGATCAACGTGCTGCCGGACCTGCGCGGGCTCGAGGTCATCGAGCTTGGCTGCGGCACGGCCTACTTCGGCGCGTGGCTGAAAAAGCACGGTGCCAAACGTGTGCTGGGCGTCGACATCACGCCCGCGCAGCTCGACACCGCCCGCGAGATGAACGAGGAGTTCGGCCTGGGGCTCGAGTTCCTGAAGGCGAACGCCGAGGCCGTACCGCTCCCCGACGCGTCGTTCGACCTCGCCTTTTCCGAGTACGGGGCGTCGCTGTGGTGCGACCCCTACCGCTGGATCCCTGAGGCGGCGCGCCTGCTCCGTCCCCGTGGCGAGCTGGTGTTCATGCGCAGCACGGACCTGGAGATGGTGTGTTCGGCGGACACCGAGCACATCGGAACGCAGCTGACACGGCCACTCAAAGGCATGCACCGCCTGGACTGGTCGGACGACGAGGTCGGGCCGAGCACCGAGTTTCATGTCAGCCACTCGGAGCTCTTCCAGATCCTGACGCGGAGCGGGTTCGAGGTGCTCGACTTCCGCGAGCTGTACGCGCCCGAGGACGCTGTCGACCATCCCTACTACCAGTACGTGACAGCCGAGTGGGCGCGCCAGTGGCCCTCGGAGGAGGTCTGGCGCGCCCGCAAGCGCAAGCCGGCCGCTAGTGGGCGCCGCCCAGGTCGAAAGGCCTCAGGAACGGCGCCGGCTCGAAGTCGAAGTAAGCCGGCGGCGCAGAGTTGAGCGACGGTCCCAGGGCGGACGCGGCAGCCTCGAGCGCGGCCGGGTCGGCGACGCCTCGCCAATTGCCGGTGTTGAGCCGCGTCACCAGCGCCTGAAGCGCCGCGATCGTCTCGGCCGGCGTGAATGTGCAGTGCCCGGCGCGGTGGACGAACGCCTGGCGCAGCAGCTGCTGGTTCTTCGCATCCTGGACGACCGAGCGGTAGGCCTGCTCGTCCGAGTTCAGCACCAGGCCGTCGCCGGTGGTGTGTAGGGTGAGCACGGGCTTGCCGCTGAGGTTTCCGTTGAAGACGACGTGGTTGCTCAGGAAAGTCACCGCGCCCGCGTCGGCGCTGACCCGTGGCGCCGCCGCCAGCGCAGCCAGGTCCGCGCTCAGGCTCAGGCCGGCCTGCTGGTACAGCGCTTGTACCTCGGCGTTGTCGATCGAACGCTCCAGCTGCTTGGCGTAGTCGACGCCGGTGTTCCACGACGGGTTGCCGCCCGCCCGCGCCTCCAGCTCGGCGCGCAGATAGAAGACGAAGGGACCGTCGACCTGGGACAGCCATTGGAACTGGTTGGCCTCCTGGGTCGCATAGTCGGAGGCCGCCGGCTCGGGCAGCGCCGAGTTGAACCAGCCGGGCAGGTCGCCGACGGCGGCGGCCAGAGCGA
>VBHA01000181.1 GCA_005889495.1 Chloroflexota bacterium | reverse complement strand
CTTCGTCGACGACGCGCTCGAGACGCTTCGCACTCGGTATCCCGGCGTGCTCGAGACCACGGCCCGCAACCTGGTCCTGGACGCGAGCGCGTAACCAGGCGGCGGCGGCGCGTTTTCTCGATTGACCGGGGGAAGTCGAGTTGGATCGCGTCAAACTCTCTTGCTGAACGTGCCGCACCCGAGCGCCATGCTCAGGCTGGTCGCCTTCGCGGTCGCGGCCGGGCTTGCGATGGCCGGGGTTCAGCCAGTCGTCTCCGCGCTGACAGGCGAAGTGGAGATGCGTTGGGCTTTCAGCCTGACCGCTCCTGCCGTCTTCACCGCGCTTCTCGTCTTCGGCGCGGGTCGCGTGATCAACCGCGGCGACGCGGTTCAGCCGCCGTGGTACTCGGCCTGGCTGCTCTTACCGGGTTCGTTCCTGCTCGCGGGCGCGGCCGCGATGTGCATCTTCGGCGCCCTGGTGGAGTTCACGCTCATCCCGTGGACGATGTGGGTGCTGCTCGTGACGGGCGGCGTGCTCTGGATGGCCGCGATGGTCCTGGTCCGCAGCCACTCGAACTAGACGAACCCGGTTGGCGCGCTAGCCGAACTCAGCACCTGCCACCGCAGCGCGGGACAGCCGGTCTCGAATTGCGCGGCGGCCCCGTTCGATGGCCCGGGCCCCGTCACCGCCCTTGTACCCGCTGTTGACGCCGCCGAGCAGGCTGTCGATCTCCCACGCAAGCTGCTCCGGGTCCACGTCCGGGTCGATCTCACCCGCCTCGGCTGCCTCCCTGACCGCGCGCTGCAGCGTGTAGGACCAGTAGTCCTTCTTCTCGAGGACCGAGTTCCGGACCGGACCCGGCCGGCTGTCGAACTCTTCCGCGACCGCCCAGAAGAAGCAGCCTCCAGGGAAGACGCCGCGCTCGACGTAGGAGATCCAGGAGTTGCAGAGCGCCCAGACGCGGCCCACGCCGCGCGGCTGCGAGAGCGCCGGCCTGATCACCTCTTCGGTGAAGATCTGGGCCGCGGCCTCGATGGTGGCGAGGTGGAGCTCCTCCTTGGAGCCGAAGTGCGCGAACAGCCCGCTCTTGCTCATGCCCAGGTCCCCCGCGAGGCGCTGAAGGGAGACCGCGTCGAGCCCTTCCGCGGATCCCACCCGGGCCGCGTGCTCGAGGATCGCCCGCCGGGTCTTCATGCCCCGCATCCGTCGACCGTCTGTGGACGGAGCTGTCGCCATCTTGGCCCCTTGATTTTAGCACGATCGGTCGTTTAGTATTGCTGGTATACGACCGTTCGTGCTATTTGTTTGGAGGCTGGAAAGATGGTCGAGATCGAGGCACCCAGAGCCGGCTGTCCAGGCCTGGCGCGGCTGGAACCGGGCGACGAGGCGGCGGTGGCGAGGCTGTTCGGGCGGCTGACGCCGGAATCGATCTACCGGCGGTTCTTCAGCCCGATCTCCCGGGTCGAGCAGTTCACGAGCTCGGTCTTGCGCGTCGACCAGCACGACCGCGCGGCGGTGGCGGCGGTGGCCGGCGGCGAAGTGATCGGGGTCGCCCAGTACTCACGGGCGCCGGGCGCTTGCACCGCCGACCTGGCGATCATGGTCGCGGACGCCTGGCAGCGGCAGGGACTGGGGACGCGGATGGTGGCCGCGCTGGCGGACCGTGCGGCGGCGGAGGGCATCGCGAGCTTCGCGGTGGACGTGCAGGGTGACAACTTTGGCGCGCTGCGCCTGCTCGAAAGAGTCGCGCCCGGCCTGCGCCTGGCCTTCAGCGCCGGGGTCGGCGAGGGCTCGTTCCCGATCGAGAGCCATCGATGACCATCCCCGACGGGCTGCGGCGGCTGCGGCCCTACTTCGACGAGGTGTGCGTGCGCGCGGGCGAGCAGGTCGCCGCGGAGGGGCGGCTTTGCCACCAGTTCTTCATCGTCGTCGAGGGCGAGCTGCGGTCATGCCGCGGTGGCCAGGCGGGCCGGCTGGGGCCGGGCGATGAGTTCGGCTGGGAGGCGATGCGGGAGCGTGGGGTCAACGAGGCCACGATCCACGCGCTGACCGACTCCCGGCTGTTGGTGATGGGGCACGCCCAGTTCCGCGCCGCCGACGCCCTGGCCCTGAGCTCCGACGCGCCCCCCGCCACCCCGCGCCGGCATTTCTGGGCCCTCCCCACCTCCCGCCGGTCCCTCCCCCGCCGGCGACACCTGGGACGAGCGTAGGCCGGAAAAAATCAGGCGCCAACCCAGCCCGTTAAGGCCTCACCCCGCCGCGCGCGAGTGCGTCATCCCGGCGCCGCCGGCCAGCGTGCGGCGCAGGCTCACCGCCACCCACATCCGGTAAGGCCGCCATCCCTCCGCGACCCTGTGCAGGTCCGACACGTCGGGCTCGTGAGTCAGCGAATAGGCCATCCGCATCGCCTCCAGCAGGCGAGGCTCGGCCGTCGGCAGCTCGTCGACCGCGCTCAGCGCTCGAAGCCGGACCAGCTGCGAACCAAACTCACCGATGCCTTTGATCCGCTTCAGCCTTTCCAGCGCCTCTTCCCGCGGCAAGGCGCGAAGCGTCTCCGTGTCGAGCTCGCCTAAGACGGCGGCGTGGCCGAGCCCGTTCAGGTACTCGACCTTGCGTCCGAACAACCCCTTGAAGGAATTCATCCGCGTGAGCACGTCGGGGTCTGGAAAGCACCACAGGCGATGCCCATGGATGTCGACCGGCGCGCCGAGCTCGCGACACATCCGGTCCTTCACGCCCTGGGCCTGTCGCATCGCGATGCGGGATGAGATCAGGCACCAGGCCGCGGCCTCGTACGCGTTCGACCAGTTGACCGGCCGAAAGCCTGGAAACATCCGCTGCAGCCGGCCGACGACTGGATCCCGCTCGCCGACCGCCGGCCATTCGCGGCCGTCGACGTCGAGGCTCAGGATTCGCGCGGTCTGAGCGCGCGTCTCATCGACGCGCGCCTCGCCGTAGACGGTGCCCTTGACGACACCGCCCGAGTCCTGGGTCAGGCACACGCCGGCGGGCGTCCAGGAGCGGTCCGACAGAAAGGCGAGGTGAAGGTGGCCCTCGGTCTTGCCGCCCTCCGACGGCGCCTCATGCCACGCGTCGATGAAACCTGCGCTCTCGCGAAGCGAGTAGCCGCCCAGTGGCACGAGCTCGAACATCCGCGCAATCAAAACAAAAGCCGGCCGCACACCGGCGGCCGGCACCAGAGCAAACCTGGCTAAGCGAGCTTGATGCGGTTCGCGCGCGGACCCTTCTGGCTCGGCTCGATCTCAAAGCTCAC
>VBHA01000180.1 GCA_005889495.1 Chloroflexota bacterium | reverse complement strand
CGATCTCCTGGGCGTCGCCGCCGGCGCCAGGCGTCCACTCGCCGCCGATGAACATCTCGTGACGTCGAAGCGTCGTGCTCATTTCGCCCTCCTCTCCCAGGCTCTTAGGCGCCGAGCGAGGCGCCGAGTATGTCGAGTCCCTCCTCCAACTGCTCGTCCGGAATGGTGAGCGGCATCAGCGTCCGGACCACGTTGTGGTGGATTCCGCAGCGAAGGACTATCAGGCCCTTCTCTCGCGCGGTGGCGAGGATCTTGGCCGTCTCCCTGTCCGCGGGCTCCTTGGTGCCGCGGTCGCGGACCAGCTCCATCCCGGCCATCGCCCCGACCACCCTGACGTCGCCGACCTGCTTGTGTTCGCCCGCCCAGCTCTGCATGCGCTCCTCGACGACCGAGCCGATGCGCGCGGCGCGCTCCGGCAGCTTTTCGTCGCGCATCACGTCCATGACCGCGAGCGCGGCGGCACAGGCGACGGGATTGCCTCCGTAGGTGCCGCCCAGGCCGCCGGGGTCGGGTGCGTCCATGATCTCGGCCTTGCCGACGACACCACTCAGCGGGAACCCGGCTGCAAGGCTCTTGGCGACGGTCATGAGGTCGGGCTGCACGCCGGAATGCTCGATGCCGAAGAACTTGCCCGTGCGGCCGAAACCGGTCTGGATCTCATCCGCGATGAGCAGGATGCCGTGACGGTCGCAGAGCTCCCGCAGCTTGCGCAGGAAATCGAGCGGCGCAGGCACGAACCCGCCCTCGCCCAGGACCGGCTCGATCACGATCGCGGCGACGCGGTTGGGCGAGACCTCCGATTCGAGGAGGTTGCCGAGGTCGGCGAGCGCCGCCTCCGCCGTCCAGCCGCGATACGAATAGGGAAAGGGGGTCTGGTAGATCTCCGCCGCGTAGGGGCCGAAATTCTGCTTGTAAGGCTGGACGCTGCCGGTGAGGCTGAGGGCCAGGAGGGTGCGGCCGTGGAACCCACCCCGGAAGCTGATCACTGCCTCCCGGCCCGTGGCCGCGCGGGCGATCTTGACCGCGTTCTCGATCGCCTCGGCACCAGTGGAGAGGAAGATCGCCTTCTTGTCGCCCTGGATCGGCGTCACCTCGCACAGGCGCTGCGCGAGCTTCAGGTAGGACTCGTAGTGGACGACCTGGAAGGAGGTGTGGGTCGCCTTCTCCAGCTGGTCCTGGACGGCCTTCATGACCCGCGGATGTGCGTGGCCGACGTTCATCACGCCGATCCCGCCTGCGAAATCGATGTAGCGCTTACCCGACACGTCCCAGAGCTCGGAGCCTCTGGCGCGGTCGACGGCGATCGGGTGGGCGCTGGTGATCCCGCGCGGTACGTACTTCGTGCGCAGCTCGGCGAGGTCGGCTTCGCTCGTGCGCGTGGCGCTCACGCGGCCATTCAAGCAGATACGATCCGGGCCTGGTGGAAGGGGCTCGCGCGGCCGTTGAGCGCCTCTGGCCGGGCCGGCGGGCGACCGTCGAGGAGCTCGGCGGAGGGATCACCAACCGCAACTACAAGGTCACCGTCGAGAACGAGGTCTTCGTCCTGCGGATGGGGGGAGCGAAGACCGAGCTGCTCGGGATCGATCGAGCTGTTGAATTCGCGGCTGGCAAGCGCGCATTCGAGGTCGGCGTGGGGCCGGAGGTCGTTCATTTCGAACCAGCTGAGGGCTGGCTGGTGTCGCGGTTCGTCGCCGGTCGCTCTATCTCGCTCGACGAGATGCGCAGCCCCTCAACGCTGACAAGGGTTGCATTCGCGATGCGGGCGTTCCACGACGCGTCCCCGATTCCCGGTGGCTTCAACGCGTTGGCGACTGTGGACAGCTATCGCGCGACCGCCGAAGCGCACGGCGTTGCGATCCCCGGGGAATTCGGGCGAGCGCGAGCGATCGCAGAAAGGATCCGCGTAGCGCGCGGCGCGCAGCCAAAGGTTCCGTGTCACAACGACCTTCTGAACGGCAACTTTCTCGATGATGGGTCGGTCCGGATCGTGGACTGGGAGTACGCCGGGATGGGCGACCGGTTCTTCGACCTGGCGAACTTTTCCGTCAACCATGAGTTCGGTGTCGTCGACGACCGCGGGCTGCTGCATGCCTATTTCGGTCGGGTCCGCGACGGCGACCTCGCGTCGCTTCGCCTGATGCGCTTCATGTCCGATTTCCGCGAGGCCATGTGGGGCGTGCTGCAGTCGGGTATCTCCGATCTCGACTTCGACTTCAAGGGTTACGCGGACAAGCACTTTGCCCGGATGGAGGCGACTGCGGCGGACCCTGACTTCGAGCGCCTGTTCATGGTGATCGAGCGAGCCTATGGATTGGATCAAAAGAATTGATCCCTTCTATCGCTGAAAGAGGGCTAGCTTGTCGTTACTACTTTGACGATGGGCGACGGAGAGGCGATTCTTTACGGCTCAGACGACTGTGAGGAGTCGAAGGCCATGGCCGAGATGCTGCGCGACCTCGGGATCGAGTTCCGCTTCCGCCCGGTCAACCGCGACGCGGCGGCGATGCGGGAATGGGAGCAGCTCGACGGCGAGCGAGTGCCGATGCTGAGGATGGGCAACCACACGATCGTGCGCGGGCTGGACCGGATCAAGGTCCAGCAGCTCTTCGGCTGGGTCGGCTGCTGACCCAGAGATGATGCGAGTGCCGGCCTCGCACGTTTCGAAACGCCACGAAACAGCCCGCTGCCGTCACACGTGGCAAATTCGCTGAGCTAAGCCCGGACTCTCTCGCCTTTCGGGTCGTACAGCGGTTCCTTCGCGACCCGCCCCGCGACCCAGGTGCCGAAGATGTCGATCT
>VBHA01000190.1 GCA_005889495.1 Chloroflexota bacterium | reverse complement strand
GAGCCTCGGAGACAAACGCGACGCTTGCGAGGCTCGGGATGTCGAGGGGCTGGGCGTAGGAGCGGTCGATCGCGTCGCGGGCGCGGAGCATGCGGCGATTGAGCTCTTCGACGCCGCGACTCATGGATAAATTCTGCCTGCCCCTCCGGCGCTTCGCGCCACCTCCCCATAAATGGGGAGGACTAGGCCACTTCCCATGGAATGGGGAAGATTAGGCGGCGTGGCGATCCTCACCCCACCGGCGCCTGGTCATGACCGGCCGGTCGGGCGGGATGAACTCCACCCTCTCGCCCGCGAGCACGACCTGGTAGCCGCCTTCGTGGACCAGGCGGTGGTGGTGGTAGCAGAGGGGGATCATCTTCCGCAGGTTGGTGTGCCCGCCGTCTTCCCAGAAGTCGACGTGGTGGGCGTTGGTCATCCCGATCGGCCGGTCGCAACCAGGCGCGGCGCAGGTCCGGTGGCGGTCCTGCTGGGGCCCCCGCGCCGTGGTTGCGCGGGGAGCCCTGGGCCGGCTGGGCGGTGCGCTTGGCCCGGCCGACGTCGATCACCATCGAGTCGGCCTTGAGCACCCGGTGCAGGCTGCCGTCGCAGGCCAGGCGCTGGACCGTCTTGTTGGAGATCGGCATCCCGCCCTCGAGATGCGCCGCGGCGGCACCGAGCTCGCCTTTCAAGCCTTCGATCGTGGTGTGGACGCTGACGTGCGGGCGAACCCCGTTGCGCCGAGGCAGCGTGCCTCGATCCATGGCGTGGTGCACGAGCTCGACCAGGGAATCCGCCCGGCGCTGCTTGGAAGTCCGCCCATCGTCCGCACCCAGAGGTCTGGAGAGAGACTCGAGCGCGCTCTTGAGCGCCGCCCCGCCCGCCGCCTCGTGGGTCAGGTAACGCAGGTCTTTGATCGAGAAGCGCCGGGCAAAGCCGATCCAGTCCTCCTCCTCGATGTAAGCCCGCTTCTCGCCGATCTGCTCGCTCAGGTGGCAGATCACGGAAGCCGCCTGGAAGCCGATCTCACCCGAGCTCAAGGCCTGGGCGATCCTGGGCAGGTGCGCCAGCTCCTCGCCCACGCACAGCCGGTCGGCGGCGGAAGTCCTGGACATCTGGCACTGCAGCGCCACCCACGAGCAGGGGCTCTGGCCGGCGAGCAGGTGCTCACCACGCTTACGGGCCGCCGCGACCACCCGGCAGAGCTTGCCCTGGAGGCGGTCGATCAGGGAAGAGAGCTCTCGAAGATCGATGAAGTCGTCGTCTTCAGCCTCCAGAACCGAGATCGCGGCACGGAGTTCTCGCATGCAATAATAATACGAAAATTCGTTCGTTTCCGCAAGCGTTTCTCTGTAATTTATGTTGACTCCATCGGACTCCCCAGCCACCCAAGCCCCACCCTGACGCCCCCTTCACAGTCCTCCTCCCGAAGCGTTCTATCTATGTGCCCGCCGCCGCCACCACTCCCACCCTCGGCCTCCCGCCCCACATCGCGGCCTGCCTCTTCGACCTGGACGGCGTGATCACCCAGACCGCCACGGTCCACGCCCAGGCCTGGAAGCAAACCCTCGACCCCATCTCCCCCTTCGACCCCGTCAAGGACTACGACGAGTACGTCGACGGCAAGCCCCGCGTCGAGGGCATCCGCTCCTTCCTCGCCGGGCGGCACATCACCCTCCCCGAGGAGCAGGTCCAGGACCTCGCCGAGCGGAAGGACCACCTCTTCCTCGACCTGATCCACGAGCACGGAGTGCAGACCTACGACTCGTCCGTCCGCTATCTCCACGCCGCCCGCGCCGCGGGCAAGAAGCTGGCGGTCGTCTCCTCCAGCAAGAACACGACCGAGGTCCTGCGCGCGGCCGCCCTCGACCACTTCTTCGACGCCCAGGTCGACGGCAACGTCGCCGAGAAGGAGCACCTCCAGGGCAAGCCCGCCCCGGACACCTACGTCAGAGCCGCGCAGATGCTGCGCACCCCGCCCGAGGACTCCGCGGTCTATGAAGACGCCTTGGCCGGGGTGGAGGCCGGGCACGCGGGACACTTCGGCCTGGTGGTCGGAATCGACCGCGCCGGCCAGGCCGAGGCGCTGCGCAGCCACGGCGCGGACGTCGTCGTGCGCGACCTCGAAGAGCTGCTGCAGCCGGCGTGATCGACGACCACCGCTTCTCCTGCGAGCCGTGGGCGGTGCGCGAGACCAGCCTCGACCTGGACCTCCTGGGCCAGACCGAGTCGATCTTCGCCCTCTCCAACGGCCACATCGGCTGGCGCGCCAACCTCGACGAGGGCGAGCCGCACGCCATCGCGGGCTCGTACCTGAACGGAGTCTACGAGGAGGTCCCACTCCCGTACGCCGAGACGGCGTACGGCTATCCCGAGGCCGGGCAGGCGATCGTCAACGTCACCGACGGCAAGGTCATCCGCCTGCTGGTCGGCGACGAGCCGTTCGACGTCCGCTACGGAAGGCTCATCTCCCATGAGCGGACCCTCGACTTCAAGTCGGGGCTCTTGACGCGGGACGCGGAGTGGGAGTCGCCGGCGCATCTCACCGTCCGCGTCCGTTCGACCCGGCTCGTGTCGCTGGTCCACCGGGCGCTGGCGGCGATCCTCTACGAGGTCGAGCCGGTCGATTCATCCGCCGAGGTCGTGATCCAGTCGGAGCTGGTCGCCAACGAGCCGGTGCTGGGAAAGGACCGCAATGACCCGCGAACCGGCAACCTCCTCGACACACCCCTGCAGGCCGAGCTGGCGGGCAGGAGCGCGCGCGGCGCTGTCCTGATCCACAGCACGAAGCAGAGCAAGCTGCGGATCGCGGCCGCGATGGAGCACGCCCTGACCGCTCCGAAGGGCACGGTGCTGAGGTTGGACAGCGGCGGAGACCAGGCTCGCTTCACGGTCACCGCGAAGCTCAGGCCTGGCCAGCGCCTGCGCCTGGTGAAGTTCGTGGCCTACGGGTGGTCGAGCGTGCGCTCGGCTCCCGCCCTCCGCGCCCAGGTGGAGGGCGCTTTGACGAGCGCCGCCCGGCACGGCTGGACCGGCCTTGTCCGCGCGCAACGCCGATATCTCAGTGAGTTCTGGACGCGAGCCGACGTCGAGCTGGAAGGCGACGACCACGTCCAGCAGGGCATCAGGTTCGGGATGTTCCACGTCCTGCAGGCGGCCGCGCGCGCCGAGCAGCGCGCCATCCCGGCCAAGGGCCTCACCGGGCCCGGCTACGACGGACACACGTTCTGGGACACCGAGACCTTCGTGCTGCCTGTGCTCACCTACACCGCGCCGGCGACGGTCGCGGACGCCCTGCGCTGGAGGCACTCAATCCTCGACGGCGCGCGCAGCCGGGCCCGCGACCTCGGCCTCAAGGGGGCGGCGTTCCCCTGGCGGACGATCCACGGAGAGGAGTGCTCCGGCTACTGGCCGGCCTCGACCGCGGCATTCCACATCAACGCCGACATCGCCGACGCGGTGGTGCGTTACGTGACCTCGACCGAAGACCGGCGTTTCGACCGGGATTACGGCGCCGAGCTCCTGATCGAGACCGCCCGCCTGTGGGCGTCGCTCGGTCACTTCGACCGCGGCGGTGAGTTCCGGATCGACGGAGTCACGGGCCCCGACGAGTACAGCGCGCTGGCCGACAACAACCTCTACACCAACCTGATGGCGCAGCGAAACCTGAACGCGGCCGCCAGCGCCACGACCAGGCACCGGTCGGTCGCCAGGCGGCTAAAGGTCACCGCGGCGGAGGTCTCGGCCTGGCGCAAGGCGGCGGACAAGATCTACATCCCGTACGAGCCGGAGCTGCAGATCCACAAGCAGGCAAGCCAGTTCACCGACCACGAGCTGTGGGACTTCCGGCGCACCAGGCGTGACCAGTACCCGCTGTTCCTCCACTTCCCGTACTTCGACCTGTACCGGAAGCAGGTC
>VBHA01000049.1 GCA_005889495.1 Chloroflexota bacterium | reverse complement strand
CGCTCACCGGCGCCGGCGAGGTGACACGCCTGGAGGTCTTGATGCGCGAGCTCGAGGCCGAGGCTCCGATGCCGGACGGCTTCATCCTTCCCGGAGCCACCCCCGCCTCCGCCGCCCTGGACCTCGCGCGCGCGGTGACCCGCCGGGCGGAGCGCAGGTGCGTCGCCCTCCAGCGGTCGGGTGCTCTTCAGAACCCGGAGGTGGGCAGGTGGCTGAACAGGCTCAGCCTACTGCTGTTCGTGCTCGGCCGCTACGAGGAGAGCCTCGCCGGCCGGGCCGCGCCGCCCGCGAAAACCTCTGGCCCAGGGCGTTCTAATTAAGCTTCGACTCCAATGGCCCCGATGACCTACGCGGTCCTGCTTTTCGCCGGCTTTGCCTTTCTCTGTGTCGCGTTGTCGTTCCAGGTCTACCGGCGTGCCTTCGTCCCGCCGCGGCCGATCTGGCTGGACGACTTCACGTTCACGCCGTTCGAGTTCCAGGCCGACTACGAGGAGGTCGAGCTCGTCACCGCGGACGGCGTCAACTTCGGCGCGTGGCACTTCCGCCAGCCGGGCTCCCCGCAGACGGTCGTCATCTCAGGGGGCCACAAGGGCCAGCGCCAGGGCGCGCTCGGGATCGCGATCGCGCTGTGGCGCAAGGGCTTCAACGTCGTCGTCTATTCCTACCGCAGCATGCCCGGCAGCGACCGCGCCCCGATCACCTTCGGGATCAAGGAGGTGCTCGAGCTCCAGGCGGCGATCGCGTTCGCGCGCAAGCGCATCCCCAACGCGCGCATCGGCCTGCTCGGCTACTCGATGGGCGCGGTCGTCTCGCTGCTGGGCGCCGCGGGCGAGCCGGGCGTGCAGGCGCTGGTGCTCGACAGCCCGTTCAGCGACCTGCGGCGGCTGCTCGTCGAGAACGTGCGCAGCGCGAGCAAGCTGCCTGGCACTCCCTTCGTGTGGCTGGCGGGCCTGATGTTCTGGCTGCGCACGCGGTGCTGGATCTCCGCGTGCCGCCCCATCGACGTGCTGAGCGCGCTCGAGCCGCGGCCGCTTTTCTTCATCCACGGCGGCGCGGACGCGATCACCAACGTCAATCACAGCCGCCGCCTCTATGACGCGTACCGGGGCCCGCGCGAGATCTGGATCGTGCAGGGGGCCCCGCACACCGGCGCGTACTTCGCGGACCGGCCGCTCTACGTCGAGCGGGTCGCGGGCTTCTTCGCGAGGCACCTGGGCCTGGACGTGAGCAGCCACCTGCGCCTGGTCGAAGAGGAAGAGGTCAGCTGACAGGCCGCCCGGCGGCGGAACCAAACGACCCCCTCATCCGTATTCAACTGAGATGGGCGACCGCAAGGGCGAACCTATAATCGCGGGAGTGGGGGCAGTCGAAGCCGTCAACAGGGTCGCCGGCCCGTTCATGTCGAACGTCAGCCGGGCCATCGTCAACAAAGACGAAGAGATCAAGCTCTGCCTCGTCACCCTCCTGTGCGAGGGCCACCTGCTCATCGAGGATGTCCCGGGCGTCGGCAAGACGATGCTCGCCAAGTCGCTGGCCCGCTCGCTCGACTGCACCTTCAGGCGCATTCAGTTCACGCCCGACCTCCTGCCGTCGGACGTGACCGGCGTCCGCGCCTTCAACCAGAAGGAGAACGAGTTCGAGTTCCGCCCGGGCCCGGTCTTCGCGCAGATCTTGCTCGCGGACGAGATCAACCGCGCCAGCCCGAAGACGCAGGCCGCGCTGCTGGAGGCGATGGAGGAGCGCCAGGTCACCATCGACGGCGAGACGCACATCCTGCCGAAGCCGTTCATGGTCATGGCCACGCAGAACCCTGTCGAGTACTCCGGCACCTTCCCGCTGCCCGAGGCTCAGCTCGACCGTTTCCTGATGAAGGTCAAGCTCGGTTACCTGACCGAGAAAGAGGAGGCAAACCTCCTGAACCAGCACAAGGTCGAGTCGCCGATGGACGAGCTGCAGCCGGTGGTCTCACCGAACGAGCTGAGAGCGGCGCAGAACGCCGTGCGTGAGGTCTTCGTCAAGCCAGAGCTTCGCGAGTACATCGCGCGGCTCGTCGGCCGGACCCGCGGCAACCCGGAGGTCGCGCTCGGCGCGAGCACCCGCGGCACGCTGCACCTCTACCACGCAAGCCAGGCGCTGGCGGCGATCGAAGGTCGCGCCTACGTCCTGCCCGATGACATCAAGAAGCTGGCGGAGTCGGTGCTCGCCCACCGCATCATCCTGCGGCCCAACGCCGAGATGCAGGGCCAGAGCGCAGGCAAGCTGGTCGCGGGGCTGCTCGAGCGCGAGCACGTTCCGCAGCTGGCGTACGACGGGTAGCAGCCGGACGGCGGAGCCGCGATGAGCAAGCTCGCCCTCGCCGGTGCACTCGGGCTGCTCCTCTTCTTCACGTATCTGACCGCGATCCGGCAGGCATACAACTTCGCCTACGCCCTTTCGCTCCTTTTCGTCGTCGCCTGGCTGTGGCCGCGCCTGGCGATCCGCGGCGTCCGCCTCTCCCGACGGGTCGATCCTGGAACACCCACGGTGGGCGAGGTCTACGAAGAGGTCTTCGAGGTCCAGCGCAAAGGCTGGGTGCCCGCGCCGTGGGTCGAGGTCCGCGACCTCAGCCAGCTCCCGGACTACCAGCCGGGACGGGTCATCTCCCTCGGCGGCGACGTGGTCCGCTGGAAAGCGCGCGGCGTGTACCGCCGCCGAGGCTGGATGGCCCTCGGCCCGACCTCGTTGCGTGTCCGCGAGCCGTTCGGGCTCTTCGACCGTGAGCTGAAGGTCAGCCAGCGGACCTCGATCCTGGTCTACCCGCGGGTGCGGCCCATCCCGGACCTCATCACCCCGAGCTCGCAGCAGGTCGGGACCACGAACGTGTTCGGCTCCTGGTCCGACTATCCGCCCGAGACAGGCGGCGTGCGCGACTACGCCACCGGCGACAGCTTCGGCCGCATCCACTGGCCGCTCTCGGCCAAGCACCAGCGCCTGATGTCGAAGACGTTCGAGCAGCCGATGACCACCGACCTGTGGATCCTCCTCGACCTCGACCGCGCCGTCCATTTCGGCGAAGGCGAGGAGTCGACGGTCGAGTACGCGGTGAGCCTGGCGGCCTCCATGGCGTCCCAGGTGCACAGCCGCGGCCGCCAGGTCGGCCTGATCGCCAACGACTCCAAGGGCACGATCCTCGAGCCGCACCGTGCCGTCCGCCAGGACCGCCTCATCCTCGATTACCTCGCCGTCTGCCAGCCCGACGGCCGGACGCCCCTCACCCAGACGTTGGCGTGGGACCGGATCCGCAGGCTTCCTCGGCGGGCGATCGCGGTCATCACCCCGAGCGCAGATCCCGAATGGGTGCGCCTGATGCAGGCCGTCCGCGGCCGCCGCTCGAGCTTGATCGTCTTCTACCTCGACGTGGCCAGCTTCGGCGGCCCAGACCAGAACCCAAGCTTCGACCTCGGCCAGGACGTCGACCTCTACGTGGTTCGCGCCGGCGATGACTTCGCCAGGCTCGTGAGGACACGCGATGCGATCCGTATCGCCTGACGCCGTCTTCCCGGGAGAGACAGGCCTCGGTTCGAGGCTGTGGACTCAAGCCCGCGAGTCGATGGGCGCGGGCCGGTTCTGGTCGGCCGTGCTGGTCATCCTCCTCACGATCACGATCGCGCGCTCGACCTCGACGGTGCACTGGGTCGACGGCATCGAGGTGATCACGCTGATCGCGCTCCTCGGCGCGGTGCTGATGGGGGCGCTCGCGGTGACCCCCGTCCGCGACCCGATCGCGCTCGGCGCCGGCTTCGTCCTCTCGCCGGTCGCGGCGTATGTCGGCGCCTGGCCGCAGATCCACGACCGCCACCCCGCCGACGTCCCGAGCCTGCAGCTGGTCGGTACCTGGTGGCAGCGCATCATCGACGGCTCGGCGTCGCAGGACCCGTCTTTCTACCTCGTGCTGATCTGCCTCCTGATGTGGGTGACCTGCGCATGGCTCAGCTGGTGCGTGCTCCGCTGGCGCAAGCCGATGCTGGGGTTGATCCCCGGTGCGGCCGCCTTCGCGACGAATGTGCTCAACGTGCCCCAGGACCAGAACGGCTACGTCCTGGCGATGATCGTGCTCACGCTCGCCCTCCTGCTCTGGACGAACTACACCGGCTCGATCGCCGGTGCGATGCGCGCCAGCGTCAAGCTCACGGGCGACGCGCGTTGGGATTTCTGGGAGAGCGGGCTGGTCGCGATGGCGGGTCTGGTCGTGCTGTGCATCCTCCTGCCGCCGCTCTCGACCGCCGACCGCACGCTCGACGTCGAATCCGGCCTCTTCTCGAGCTGGGCACAGCTCCAGTCGCGGCTCAGCCACCCGGGCATCTTCGGCAACACCGGAGCGAGCACGGGCGTCACCGGTTTCACGACCGACGTGAAGCTGAGCGGCAGCCTGCAGCGGACTCGTGACCCCGTCTTCACCTACACGATCATCGGCGACTACGCGGGCCCGAGGTACTTCCGCGGCGTCAGCGAGACGCAGACCCTGGCCGGCGAGTGGCGCTATCCAGACACCCAGGGCGGCGTGTCCCAGATCGTCGGCAAGAACGGCATCTACCAGCTCGCCGAGGACTACGAGAAGCTCGCCGTCGCGGGGGTCCAGGTCAGGATGCTGCGACCACCGTCGGGGAGCACCGGCGTCGTCTTCTACCCCGGCCAGCTCCTCAAGGTCGACCGCGTCACCATGGGCGAGCAGGTGCCGCTGCCGGCGGTCGACCCGACTTCGTTCTACTCGATCGACCGCCTCAACAGCGTCCAGCCCACGACGTCGGCGGGCCTGTACAACGCGACCGTCGAATACTCGACCGCGACCACGACTGAGCTGCAGGCGGCGGGCACCGTCTATCCCGACTGGCTGGCCCAGTACGCGAGGCTGCCGAACCGCGGCTATCGGCCGCAGGCCGTCATCGACAGGATTCACACCCTGGCCCAGAGCATCGTCGACTCGAGTGGCGCGAAGACGCCTTACGACATGGCCAGCGCCATCGAGCAGTACTTCCGCAATCCGGCCAACTTCACCTACTCTCTCGACGCCAAGACGCCCGCCGGGGACGATCCGATCGACTACTTCCTCTTCCAGTCGAACAAGGGTTACTGCGAGTTCTTCGCCACCGCGATGGGCGACATGCTGCGCTCCCTCGGAATTCCAACGCGGCTCGTGAACGGTTTCGGTCCGGGGACGTACGACACGACGGTGAACGCTTTTGTGGTCAGGGGCGAGGACGCGCACACCTGGGTCGAGGTCTACTTCCCGAACTACGGGTGGATCCCTTTCGAGCCGACCGCTGACAGCCAGGGCGTCTACAACAGCATCACGCGCGGCCAGACCGGCACCAACCCCTGCCTGCGGGACGCCGGTTGTGACGGCACTGGCCTCAGCGGCGGCACGGTCATCGCGGCGACCCCGAGCGACGGGTTGGGCCGAGGACACCTCGACGACCCGGGTTCGGCGGTGGGGCCCGGCGGAATCCACGTCGGCGCCCTGGACGCGACTGCTCTGACCCGGATCGGAGCGATCTTCCTCGCGTTGCTTCTACTGCTGCTCGTCGTCGCATCGCGTTACCTGCGCCCGCGCACGGTGATGTCGGTGTGGAGGCGGACGCTCACGCTCGCCAGCCTTGCCGGCGCTCAACGCCGGCCCGGCGAGACGCCGCTGGAGCTCGGCCGGCGCCTGGAGCGGACGTTCCCCGAGACCGCCGAACCGGTGAGCAACCTGGCGAAGGGGTTCGTGGTCGCCGCCTACGCGCCGCCTGAGGTCGCCTCGACCTCGCGCGCGTCGATCATGGAAGCGTGGTCGGCGCTGCGCCCGATGCTGCTCCGGCGTGCACTCTCGCGGCTGAGACGGATCAAGCCCTAACCTTTTCCGCGATGGCAGCGGTCGCCGGGCGCACGTACCCGGCGGTGACTTTCGAGGTCGACCCCGAGCGCGCGGCCGCGTTCGCGCGCGCGATCGGCGCTGACCCCGCCGAGGGAGTGCCGCCGACGTTCGCCGCGGTGTACTCGCTGGGCACGACCGCGCCGCAGCTGTTCACCGATGAAGAGGCGGCGGTGGATTTCGCGAGGCTTCTCCACGCCGAGCAGGAGTTCGAATGGTCTCGCCATCCGCGCGCCGGGGAGGCAGTGACCTCTCGCGGCCGCGTGGCATCGGACACGAGCCGGCGCGGAATGCGCTTCGTCTCGTTCGAGACCGACACGACCGACGCCGAGGGAGCGCCGATCTGCCGTTCCCGAGCCCTGTTCGTGATTCGTTCGTGATCCAACGCGCGGTCACGTTCACCCCCGAGCAGATCGCCGCGTACGCCGAGGCGTCGGGCGATCGCAACCCGATCCACCTGGACGACGGCTTCGCGCGCTCGGTGGGGCTGCCCGGCGTGATCGCGCACGGGATGCTGCAGATGGGCGTCGCCGCCACCGTCGCCGCCGATGCCGCCGGCGGTTCGGACCGGCTCCGGCGTTTGTCGGTGCGCTTCGCCGGCATGGTCGTGCCGGGCGACACCGTGACCTTCAGCGCCGAGCCCGCCGGAGAGGGCAAGCTCGAGATCCGGGCCATCAACCAGCGGGGTGAGCCGGTGCTCACGAAATCCACCGCCGAATACCAATTGCGAGGGGGATGAATGTTTGACCTGAAAGGAAGAGTCGCGGTTGTCACCGGTGCGTCGCGCGGCCTCGGCCGACAGGACGCGCTGACGCTCGCGCGCATGGGCGCCGACGTCGTCATCACAGACGTGCTCGTCGAGGACGACCCCAACTTGCAGCAGACCGCGGAGTCGCAGGGCAGCATGCTCGCGCAGTACGCGGTGTCGCAGGGATGGGTCCACTCCAACGCCACGGCGGAGGAGATCCGCAAGATGGGGCGCAAGTCGCTGGCGATCAAGATGGACGTGACGAACCGCGAGCAGATCAAGGAAGTCTTCAAGAAGGTCAAGGACGAGTTCGGCAAGATCGACATCCTGATCAACAACGCCGCCACCCTCGACCATGCGGCCCAGATTCCCAACCAGTCGTACGAGCTCTGGGACCGGGACGTGAAGGTGAACCTCACCGGCGCGTTCAACTGCACCAGGGAGGTATGGCCGTACATGGTCGAGAACGGGTGGGGAAGGCTGATCTTCATGTCCTCGGTCGCGGGGACGCTCGGCGGTTTCGGCCAGGCGAGCTACTCGTCGACGAAGGCGGGCCTGATCGGGCTGGCCAGGACGGCGGCGCTCGAGGGAGGGCGCCACAACATCACCTCCAACGCGATCGCGCCCGGCATCATCGAATCCGAGGCAGGCAAGGCCGCGGCCGCGAACAACCCGATGTACGAGCGCTTCAAGGCCCGCACGGTCTTCAAGCGATTCGGCCAGCCCGACGACATCGCGAACACGATCGCGTTCCTGTGCACCGAGGAGGCGGGGTACATCACCGGGGCGGTGATCGAGGTCGCCGGCGGCATCCCCCTCTTCACGGCCTGACGCGATGAGCGAGCTTGTCGACGTCACGCGGGAAGGCGCGGTCGCGCGGGTGGTCATGCACCGCAAAGGCAACAACGCGATCGCCGAAGACATGATGACGGAGCTGGCCGCGGTGTTCGAGGACCTCGGCAGGGACCAGGCGGTGCGCGCCATCGTCCTGGCCTCGGCGTACGAGAAGTACTTCAGCGTCGGCGCCGACCTGACCTCGATGGCGACCATCGACCGGGAAGCGCCTGATGCCGCCGACCAGATCGCCCTCTTCATGCGGCGCATGAACCATCACTTCAACGCCATCGAACGCTGCCCCAAGCCTGTGATCGCGGCGATCAACGGCCACGCCCTGGGTGGGGGCAGCGAGCTGACCCTGTGCTGCGACTTCCGGATCATGGTCGAGGACGGCCGTTCCCGCATCGGGCAGACCGAGTCGTCGCTGGGCATCATCCCCGGCGCCGGCGGCACGCAGCGCCTCCCGCGCCTCATCGGCAAGGCCCGCGCCCTGCGCTACCTGATCGAGTCGACGCGCCTCTCGGCCAGCGAGGCGGAGGCGGTGGGATGGGTCGACAGGGCGGTCGGGCCCGAGGAGCTGGAGGCTACTGTCGGCGAGCTCGCCGGCAGGCTGGCCAAAGCCGCCACGGTCGCCATCGCAATGATCAAAGACTCGGTCCGGCGCGGGTACGACCTGCGCCTGGACGATGCGCTGAACATCGAGTCCGAGAACTTCGCCCGGGCCGCCCTGACCACGGACGCCGCGATCGGCATCATGTCGTTCCTCAGCAAGCAGGAGCCCGAGTACACGGGGTCTTGAGGCTGTCGATTTCCGAGCCCCGCATTCGTCGTCTTTGAAGGAGGTGTGACATGAAATACGTGTTGCTTTTCGTCGGGACGATGGAAGACCAGGAGCGCTTCGACGCCATGCCGTCGGAGGAGATGGCGGCCGGTATGAAGGCGGCGGAGCGCTGGTTCGAGGAGTACAGCCAGGCCGGCAAGATCGTCGGCGGCGAGCAGCTGAAGGGTCCGCAGACTGTCACCACGGTCCGCTCCAGCGATGGCAAGCGGATCGTCACCGACGGCCCGTTCATCGAGTCGAAAGAGGTCATCGGCGGGTTTGCGGTCGTGCAGGTCAAAGACCTCGACGAAGCCCTCGAGATGGCCAAGTCCTGGCCGGCCGGCCCGGTCGAGGTGTGGCCGGCTGTGGAACGATGAGGTCCTGACCGAAACACGAGCTGCAACCGAAGCTGCACTCACGGCGGTCTTCCGCGAGGAGGCCGCCAGGCTCACCGGCGCCATGGTCCGCCTCATCGGCAACTTCGACATCGCCGAAGAGGTGGTCCAGGACAGCCTCCTGGTGGCCCTGGAGAAATGGCCCGTCCAGGGGATCCCGGACAAACCTGGTGCATGGCTGATGACGGCTGCCCGGCGCCGGGCGATCGACCTGCTGCGCCGAGACCAGCGCTACGCCGAGAAGCTCGCGCTCCTGGAGCGGTCGACGATGCCGCCTGACGCCCCCGAGGCGGATGACCGGCTGCGCCTGATCTTCACCTGCTGCCACCCCGCGCTGGCCCAGGAGTCGCAGGTGGCGCTCACCCTGCGCGCGGTCGCGGGTTTCACCACCCAGGAGATCGCGGCAGCGTTCCTGGTCTCGGAGGCGGCGATGGCCCAGCGGATCGTCCGCGCCAAACGCAAGATCGTGGAGGCGAACATCCCCTACCGGGTGCCCCAGGGCGCCGAGCTGGTGCCTCGCCTGGACGCGGTGCTCGCGGTGCTGTACCTGATGTTCAACGAGGGCTATCTCAGCCGCGGGACCCAGGTGGCCTCGCGGCGCGACCTCGCCGAGGACGCGATGTGGCTCGCGAGCCTGGTCGCCCGGCTTCTCCCCGACCAGGCGGAGGTCCTGGGGCTCGTCGTCTTGATGAGGCTGCACCTCGCCCGGTCGGGCGCGCGCTTCGACACCGCGGGCGAGATCGTCCTTCTCCCGGAGCAGGACCGCTCGCGGTGGGACTCGGCGGCCATCGCGGACGCGGTCGAGGTGCTGAACAGAGCCGCCGCGATGGGCGCGCACGGACCCTATCAGCTGCAGGCGGCGATCACGGCCGTCCACGCGCGGGCCAGGTCCTGGCGGGAGACCGACTGGAGTCAGATCGTCGCCCTCTACGACGCGCTGCTGCGGTTGACCGACACGCCGGTCGTGCGCCTCAACAGGGCGGTCGCGCTGAGCCAGGTCAGCGGGCCGCGGGTTGCCCTGGGCGAGGTCAACGACCTCGCGATCTCACTCGCCGGCTACCACCTCTTCCACGCCACCCGCGCCGAGCTCCTGGACGAGCTCGGGGAGGCGGCGCTTGCGCGCGCCGCGCGCATCCGTGCTCTGGAGCTGTGTCAGAACCCCGCCGAGCGCACCCTGCTCGAACGGAAGCTCAGACAGGCGCCCGGCGCCTGACCACCTCCAGCGCGGCGTCGACGCGTTTGGGGTCGACCCCGAGCAACCGGATCACGAGCTCCTTGGTCTCGAAGTTGGGGTACGAGCCGACCGAGACGTCCGGGAACGTCTGCTCGAGCTCTCGCATGAGGGGGTAGAAGCGGGCCTCGACGGCGAAGTTGAAGCGCAGCTCGCGGACGGTGGCCGCGTTGCCGGCGCCCAGGAACTCGG
>VBHA01000048.1 GCA_005889495.1 Chloroflexota bacterium | reverse complement strand
CCCCATCTCCAGCACGAGCGCGGAGTGATGCGGCTCGAGACTCAGGATCGTGAGCGGCACACCGGTCTCGGTGTTCAGGTTGCCCTGCGTGCGGAGCACGTTGAAATGCTGGGACAGGACCGTCGCGACCATCTCCTTGGTCGACGTCTTGCCGTTGCTGCCCGTGACACCCACCACCAGCGGCTGGACGCGGCGAAGGGCGTGCGAGGCGAGCGCAAACAGCGCCTTCCAGCTGTCGGGGACGACGATCTCCACGATGCCGGCGGGAATCTCCGTCCTCCTCTCCACGACCACCGCGGCCGCGCCGCGCGAGATGGCATCGGTGACGAACTGGTGGCCGTCGTTCTCGGCGCCGCGGAGCGCGAAGAAGAGCCCGCCCTGCCTCACCTCGCGTGAGTCCGTGTGGAAGGTCGAGAACGTCTCGCCGACCTGGGTGCCGCCGACCTCGCCGCCCCCGGTCGCCTCGAGGATCTCGAGGAGACTGAGTCTCATTACCTATATATGAGAACCGTTACGACCGGTCGGGTGTTATGTGCCAGTCCAGGACCATCGTCTGCGCGATCTGCTTCCAGATCGGCTCGGCGGTCATGTAACCGTCGTTGAGGGTCCAGTCCCGGTCGCTGCCCGGGTAGTGCGGCTTCCGGATGACCACGAGCATCGTGAACTTCGGATGCTGGGCCGGCAGGAAGCCGACGAACGAGGCCCACACGTCCTGCGTGTACTTGCCGTTGACCGGGATCTGCGACGTCCCTGTCTTGCCGGCCTGGTCGAGCTCGAAACCGCGGATCCTCGAGGTCCACCCTGACCCCTTCTGGACGACCTGCTCCATCATCGCGGTCATCTTCGCGGCGGTCGCGGGGGTGATCACCTGACGCTGCGGCTGCACCAGCAGGGGGTTCATCTGCGTGCCGACCCGCTCCACGAGGTGCGGCGGAGCGTACTTGCCTCCGTTTGCGACGACGTTGATCGCCGCCAGCATCTGGACCATGTTCACGTCGATGCCCTGGCCGAACGAGGCGGTGGCGAACTGCGAGTCCTGCATCTTCGCCACCGACGGCGGCGGGATGAAGTTCTCTCCCGCGACATCGATGCCGCTCGGTTGGGTCAGGCCAAAGCCCTGGAGGTAGCTGTAGAAGGACGCGTGGCCTTCCGCCAGCATCGCCTTCATCGCGCCGACGTTGAGAGAGCGCTCGAGGACCTGCGTGTAGTCGATGTTGCCGTGGTTGCGGCGGTCCCAGTCATAGATCCAGTAGCCGCCGATCTTCACATAGCCCGGGTCGTTGATGACGGTGGTCGGCGTGATCGCCCCGGCGTTGATCGCACCGGACAGGGTCACGACCTTCATCACCGAGCCAGGCTCGTAGACGTAGCTGAGGACGTTGTCTTTGAAGAGGGCCGCCTCCGTGTGGTTGAAATCGTTGGCGTTGTAGCTGGGGTAGTCCGCCCAGGCGACGATGCCGCCGGTGGATGGGTCCATGATCAGGACGCTCCCGCTCTCCGCCTTGTCGCGCTTCACGCCCTCCGCGAGCGCCTGCTCGGCCGCGTACTGGATGTTGGCGTCGACAGAGAGGACCAGGTCGGAGCCGTTGGTCGGGTCCTGGTGCGTATGCGAGCCAAGCACGATCTCCCGGTTGGCGAGGTCCCGGTAGCTGGAGATGTATCCGGGCGTGCCGGCGAGCATCTTCTGGTACCTCTCCTCCAGCCCGTACCTGCCCGCGCCGTTCCAGTCGACGAAACCCAGGAGGTTCGCGGCCAGGGTCGTGCCCGACGCGATTCCGGGCAGGTAGGAACGCTGCGTCTCCTCCTGCAACCCCACACCCGGGAGCTTCAGCGCGCGCAGCTGGTCGGCCTTGGCCTTGGCGAACCGGCGCGAGACGTACGCGAACTTCGAGCTCGACGCGAGGGTGGTCATCAGGCCCGTCTTGTCCACGCCGAGCACCGAGGCGAGCCCGGTCGCCACTCGTCCTCTGTCTTCGGGCGCGACCTGGTCGGGCGAGACGAACGCCGAGTAGACGGTCGTGTTCACGACGAGCTGGGTCAGGTTGCGGTCGAAGATCGCGCCACGCATCGCCGGCAGCTCGACGAACTCGCGGTACTGCGCCTGGGCCTGCATGGTCAGCCTGCCGTGCTCGGCGACCTGCCAGTAAGCGAGGCGAGACCAGACCATCCCCGCGAGCACGATCGCGAGCGTGAGCATCGACAGTACCCGGAGCCTCGCCGAGCCGACGCGATCGACGGTTCCAGGGCGCCTCGCGGAGAGCGCCCTTGTGGCCACTAGTGCTTGCTCGCCGCCTGCACGTCGCGGGTGCCACCGACGCTGTTCACCACCAGCGCGACGGCGCGCAGCCAGAGCGGCGTGGTGTCGGGTGGGCCCTCACCGACCGGGGTCGTGAGGTCGATCGCGACCTCGTTTCCCTGCACGTACCTCGACGGCACCACGCGTTGCATTCCGCTCTGCGCGGCCTGCTGCTGGACCTGGGCGGGAGCGTGCAGCGTCACCTCCTGGTAGCGGAGCTGGTCCTGCTCGGCGACGAGCTGGCGCTGCTGGTCCTGGAGACGCGTGATGTCGTAGGAGGATTGCGTGATCTGGGCAGCGATCGCGAGGTAGAAGAGGAGCACGATCACAACCGCCCCGACCGCCATGTAGGCGTGGCCGAACAGGTTGAGCCGCAGCCGCTCTGCCGCCACCGCTCCGGCGACCTGCACGAATCCGCGCGTGCGCCGACGCCGCCGGGGCGGTGCGCTCACATGCGGTGCGCTGGTCGTGCCCAGGCGCCGTCGGGCCAGTATTCGGGTCGATGTCAAATCGTGTGCCTCATTAGTTGTTCGGACCTGCCCCTCCGGCCCTGCCCCTCCGGCCCTACGGGCCACCTCCCCACACGGTGGGGAGGAGCCTTTTCCAAAACGGTGGGGAGGAGACTTTTTGATTTGTGCCTGGTGGCCGGAGGGGTTGGCCGGCCACCAGGACTTGGGGGTTCAGAGCTTTTCCGCGACCCGGAGGCGGGCGGACCGGGCGCGGGCGTTTGCGGCCACTTCCCCGTCGGAGGGCCGCACTGGATGACGGGTGACGATGCGAAGGGTGGCCCGGTGGCCGCAGGTGCAGACTGGCTGCTGGGGTGGGCAGATGCAGTCTTTGGACTCGACGTTGAAGAATGACTTGACCAAACGGTCTTCCAGGGAGTGGAAGCTGATCGTCGCCATACGACCACCGGGTTTGAGTGTCGAGAGAGCTGCTCGAAGTCCGGTCTCGATCTCTCCAAGCTCGTCGTTGACCGCGATCCGCAGGCCTTGAAACGTCCGGGTCGCGACATGTATGTCGCGGGGCCAGGCGCGGCGCGGGATGGCGGCTTCTACGGCTGAGGCGAGGTCGCGGGTGGTGCGCAGCGGGCGCCGCGCCACGATGAACTGTGCGATCCGGCGGGCCCAGCGTTCTTCGCCGAGCTCGCGCAGGATGCGCTCGATCTCCGCCTCGTCGCGATCGTTGACGATCGTCGCCGCTGTGAGCGTCGAGCTCGGGTCCATGCGCATGTCGAGCGGTCCGTCGGCGCGAAAGCTGAAGCCGCGCGCGGGATCGTCGATCTGGGTGCTGGAGAGACCGAAGTCGAAGAGGATCACGTCCGCCGGCACGAACCCGTTGGACGACGCCGTCTCGCCAAGCTCAGAGAACTTTGCGTGGACGGCCGTTACAGACGGTCCAAACGGGGCCAGCGAGTCCCGTGCGGCCCGCACCGCCGAGGGATCGCGGTCGATCCCGAGCAGCCGGCCTCCGGGTGTGATCCTCTCCAGGATCTGGCGGGCGTGGCCCGCCTGCCCCAGGGTGCAGTCGATCGCGACCGCCCCCTCTTGGGGCTGGAGCAGCTCTATTACCTCTTGTGAAAGTGCTGGTATGTGTGGGCTAATGCCCTGAAATTACCCTGTCAGCGAATTCGGTAAAACGTCCCTGCGCGTCGGCGCTGTAGCTGTCCCATCGGCCCTCGGGCCAGATTTCCACCCTCGAGCCCGCCCCGATCACGACCGCCGTCGACGGGGTCTCGATCCCCGCCAGGCGTCTCTGCTCCGGAAGCAGGCTGATCCGCCCCTGGCCGTCCGGCTCGAACGGATCCGAGAGCGGATAGAGCGTCCGCGACAACGCGCGATGGTCGGGGCCTGGAAGTGGGCTCCTGAGCTCCTCGCCGAGGGCGGCCCACAGGTCCGGTGGATAGATCGCGAGCACCTGGTCCTGGCCGACCGAGACGTAGCTCCCGTCCTTCAATTGCTTGCGGAACGAGGCCGGGATCGCCAGCCTTCCTTTGTCGTCCACTCTCACCCGATGCGCTCCGGTGAACACTCATCTGGACTCCCAGTACTGCATCCGGCGGCGCTCGCTGCGGGCGCAGAGGCTGCAGCCGCAACCGTGGAGCTCGAGGGGCAGGCGGTTGCCATGCTTGTCGAAGCGATGGTTGAAACTCAGGTCGTCCAGCTCATCGCGGCGGCGGGGAGAAGTGGCGTAGAGGAGGTGTATGGCGTGCCTTACTTGGACGTAGGGTGCGACGTATGGTTCGATGTCTGTTGGATTCACCACTTCTCCCCACTGATCACCGCGATTCGCCGCAGAGAGTAACGACGCCGGTGAAGCCTGTCAATACCTTTACCACAACATCTAGACAGGCCAAACAGCCATGTGTGGGTCTCTAGCCCATCATCTTGTATCTGAGGAAGCCTGCAGCTCTATATGTAGCCCTGGAATGTGATAGTGGCGAACATTAGTTTGCCAACGCCCAACCTGGGGGGAAATTTCCGCTTACTTCCCTTTACCCGCTCCGTTTCAGCAGACCGAGCCGCTTGGCGCGCCTTTCCGCCCAGCTGAAAACGGCGATCCCGGCCGGGATCAGGACCGCCCCCATTCCCAGGAGGATGCCGACCGTGGGCAGCTGTTCGGCAGCCCCGGCGCCGTCGAGCAGGCTTCGCCGCATCCCGGAGAGTGCGTATGTGAGCGGGCTGATCGCGCCGGCCAGCCGCAGCGGCTCCGGCAGCACAGACAGCGGGTAGTACACGCCGGACACCAGGAGCATGAAGCCCTGGACCGCGAACGACATCTGCTCACCCTTCTGCGGAGAGAGAAGCGGCAGCACCGAGGTGAGGATCGCCAACCCGACCAGGGGCACGATCGAGGCTCCGAGCACGAGCAGGGCGCCGGCGAGGTTCGCGCGCGAGAAGTCAACGTCGAAGATCGCGACCGCAACCACGAGCACGATGAAGGTGCGCGCCAGGCCGTAACCGATCGCAAAGAGGCAGATGCCCATGAGGTGCGTGATCCGGCGCACCGGGGCCATGAACGTGTACTCGATCGTTCCCTCCCATCGCTCCCAGGCGATCGCGTACGCGGCCTCCATGAACACGAGCGACAGGTAGCCCCACAGCAGCGCGCCGACGAGCAGGTAGAGCTGCGCCCGCCGCAGGTCGAAGCCCACAGGGCCGGCGCCGAGGGCGCCAAGCCCGGAGGCGAGGAAGCCGATCGAGAGCACGCTGACGATGCTGTAGAAGAGCCAGACGATCTCCCAGACCCAGTAGCGCTTGTAGACGTAGAGCTGGCGCTCGGCGAAGCCCAGCAGCGCGCCGACCTCGGTGCGTCTCAAGCCGACGTTCATCTGGCCACCTCCGCCGGCTCTTCCTCGGTCTCGAGCGCCCTGCCCGTCAGGTGCATGAAGACGTCCTCGAGCGTGGCGGCGTCATGGCGCCGGCAAAGCTCGTCCGGACTTCCGTCGGCGAGGACCCGGCCGTCGTCCATCATCAGCACGCGGTCGCACAGCGCGGCCGCCTCGTCCATGTCGTGGGTGCAGAGCAGGACTGTGAGCTCTCGGCCGGCGCGCATGTTCTCCAGGACCGCCTGCACCTCCCTTTTGGAGCGCGGGTCGAGGCCGGTCGTCGGCTCGTCCATGAGCAGCAGCGACGGCGCGGTCAGGAAGCTGCGCGCGATCGCGACCTTCTGCTGCTGGCCGCGTGACAGCTGCTTCATGGGCTGGTCGATGACGTCGGCGGGAAGCCCCAGACCCTCGAGGATCTCGACCACTCGAGGTCGAACCCCGACGTGGCCGTAGAGCCGCGCCGCGTAGACCATGTTCTCCCAGGGGCTGAGCTCCTTGAAGAAAGCGGCCTCGACCGAAACGCGGTTGACGTGGCGGCGCACCTGCAGCGCCTCGGTGACGACATCCCGGCCGAAGACGCGCGCGGTGCCCGCGTCCGGCGTGAGCAGGGTGCCCAGGATCCGGATCAGGGTGGACTTGCCGCTGCCGTTGGGACCGAGGATCCCCGTCACCCCGCCGGGTTCGACGAGCAGGTCGAGCTCGTGAAGCGCCACCTTCTCCTTCCGCCCGCGCCTCCACCAGGGCGCGCCGGCGTCGCGCTCGCGGCGCTGGAAGGCTTTCCTGACTCCCCGGATGTCGATCGCCGGAACGCTCATCGCAAACTCCTGAAACATGGATGGACAAAAGAAAAGGACCGTGGCGGTGGCCCAACAACCGCACGGTCCTTGCTTGACTTTCTGGCTTTTAGGTTTCGGCTACGAGTCCAGCGTCAACGGTGTGCGGATGGGCGCACTTCGGCCTCGACCGCGAGGCGAGTTCTCTTGATGCCGCCCATTGAGCACACTCCGAAATCCATTTGGACACACCCGGATGGGTGTGCAGACGGCCCTAGACTAACCCGCGCCGGCGCTACGCGTCAATACCGAACTGGGACATGACGAAGGCCATCACGAACGCCTCCTCGCGCCACGACTCGTAGCGCCCCGAAGGGCCCATGTGGCCCGAGCCCATCTGCGTCTTCAAGATGATGGGGCGGTCGCCGCGGTCCGCGGTTCTCAGCTTTGCCACCCACTTCGCCGGCTCCCAGTACGACACTCGGGGGTCGTTCAGGCCGCCGGTGACGAGGATCGCGGGGTAGCTCGAGGGGCCAACGTTGTCGTACGGCGAGTAGCTCTTGATGTAGCGATAGAGCTCTGGCTGCGCGGGGTTGCCCCATTCGTCGTACTCGTTCACGGTCAGCGGGAGCTTGTCGTCGAGCATCGTCGTGAGCGCGTCGACGAACGGCACCTGCGCGACGGCGCAGCCGAACAGCTCGGGTCGCTGGTTGAGGACCGCGCCGACGAGCAGGCCGCCGGCACTGCGCCCCCGGATGGCGAGGCAGCCTGGACTCGTGTAGCCCAGGGCGATGAGGTGCTCCGCGCAAGCGATGAAGTCGTCGAAGGTGTTGCGCTTCCGCAGCAGCTTGCCGTCCTCGTACCACTCCCTCCCCATCTCTCCCCCACCTCGCACGTGTGCGATCGCGAAGGCGAAACCTCGGTCGAGCAGGCTGAGGCGGGCGGGGTCGAACATCGGGTCGTTCGAAAGCTCATACGCGCCATAGCCGTAAAGCAGGAGCGGACCATGCCCCTCCGGCGCCTTCGGCGCCACCTCCCCGTCAACGGGGAGGAGCTTTTCCTTCCCCTGCACCTGCCCCTCCGGCGCCTTCGGCGCCACCTCCCCGTCAACGGGGCGGAGCCGGTCCTTGCGGTAGACGACCGAGATCGGCACTTGCACCCCGTCCTTCGCGGTCGCCCACAGGCGCTCCGTGGTGTAGTCGTCGCGGTTGTATCCGCCTCGCACCGGCTGCTCTTTGACGATCGTGCGCTCGCGCGACTCCATGTCGTAGTCGACCGCCTGCCAAGGCGCCGTGAGCGAGGTGTAGAAGAAGCGCATCACCTTGCTGTCGAATTCGGGGTTGGCACCCGGGAAGGCGGTGTAGGCGGCGTCGGGCTGCGTGACGACATGCAGGCTGCCGGTGTCGCAGTCGAAAACCTCCAGCCGCTGCAGGCCGTCTGAACGCTGGCCCAGCACGACGTGCCGCTTGTGGACGTCGGTGAAGTTGAGCCGCACGCCGATCCGCTCGGGCACGACCTCCGTCCAGGACGCCCTCCCGGGGCTGGAGACAGGGGCGGCCATCAACCTGAAGTTCGTGGCGCCGTCGTTGGTCAGGATCAAGAAGCGATCGCCCTGGTCATCGACCGAGTAGTCGATGTTGTCCCGCCGGCGCTCGACCAGGGCCGGTTCGGCCTCCGCCTCCTCGCTGCGCAGGAACAGGCACTCTGCGGTGATCTGGCTGGCGGTGGTGATGAAGATATACCGCTCGCTCTTGGAGAGCTCGACGTTGACCTCGAACCGCTCGTCGTCCTCCTGAAAGACGAGGACGTCCGAGTCCGCGCGCGTGCCGAGCCGGTGCCTCCAGACCTGGTACGGCCGCGTGGCCTTGTCCGGCTTGACGTAGAAGAACGTCTTGCTGTCAGCCGACCAGGCGGCGCCGTAGTAGACACCCCGAACGACGTCGGCCAGGTCCTCGCCCGTGATCAGGTCGCGAAACCTGAGCTCGTGCAGCTCGGAGCCGTCCACGTCCGCGGCGTACGCGACCAGGTTCTCGTCAGGGCTGCGCTCGACGTAGCCCAGCTCGAAGTAGGCGTGACCCTTCGCCAGCTCGTTGCCGTCGAGCACGACCTCTTCGGGCGCGTCCATCGAGCCGCGCCGGCGGCAGTGGATCTCGTAGTCGAGCCCCTCGACGGTCCGGGTGTAGCTCCACCAGCCCTTGTAGAAGGTCGTCGCCGAGGTGTCCGTCTCCTGGACGCGCCCGACGACCTCGCGGTAGAGCCTTTCCTCGAGGCCGGCCGCATCGGCCATGACGCTCTCCGCGTAAGTGTTCTCCGCCTCCAGGTAAGCGATCACCTCTGGGTTCTGCTTCTCTCGCAGCCAGTAGTAGGGATCGACGCGCATGTCTCCGTGCGCCTCGAGGACATGCGGGCGCTCGGGCGCGATAGGCGGACTGGCGGGGGCGACTTTCACCCGCTCCACGATAGAGGCCGGGCTAGTGTGCGCGGGCCAGCTCGAATGCGCTTTTCAGCAGCTTCTTGACCGCCGGCTTTTCGACGTCCGCGGCTGTGCGAAGCGTCACGAACCGGGAGTCTTTGCCAGACCCTTGCAGCAGTCCGCTGCCGTCGTCGAGCTCTCGCCCGCGATAGAAGAAGATCGTCGAATGACGCGGAAATGTACCGACGCCGACGACATTCTCGCCGTCCGTCGCGAAGCGGACGATCTTCCACATCATGCGTTCGGAGCGTGGCGCCTCCATCTGGTAGGCGATCTCCTCTGCGTTCGGGGCGACCTTCCTCACGGCCTCGATAGCGGCTTGGACCGTAGGACGCACGGCGCTCGGGACCTTACGCAGCTGGCCCGAAACTGTGATCATCTGACTTCGATCCTAGCGTGCTGACATTACCGCCCGAGGTCGAGTCGTTCTTGAAGCTGCCGAACGCGGCAGTCATCGCCACGATCCGTCCGGACGGATTCCCGATGACGGTCGCCACCTGGTACGACTGGGTTGACGGCCGCGTGCTCGTCAACATGGATGCGAAGCGCGCGCGCCTGGCGTGGTTGCGTGCGAATCCGAAGGTCAGCCTCACGCTGTTCGACGGCGACTGGTACCGGCACGTGAGCATCTACGGCAGCGTCGCCGTCATCGAAGAGGACGGCGACCTGGCGGACATCGACCGCCTGGCCACTCGTTACACAGGCAAGCCATACCGCAACCGCAAGGCGCACAGGGTCAGCGCGTGGATCGAGCCTGTGGGATGGCATGGGTGGGACCCCTCGGGGGTGCTGAGCAGCCCGGGCGTTTCTGCGAGCTGACTCAGCCGCGAGCGCGGTCGATGTCCACGCGGTCGCCGCGCATGGGAACTCCTTCTCCGACGAGGAGGTCGCGCTGATGCCGCCCCTTGGGGATCGAGCCGTCCGCGCGGACAACACGATGCCAGGGGACGGTCTCGTGCGTCGTCGCGAGGATTCTCCCGACCAGGCGAGGCGCCTGAGGGTAGATGTCACTGTAGGCCTGGACCTGGCCTGGAGGGATGTCCCGGATTCGCTCCAGGATGGCCGCGATGCGGGATTCGCCGCGCACGCAGCGATTATCGGCGCGACTACCAGGTCATCTACGGCCCGAGGCGCGATACGGTCTCCGGCCCCGCGGACGGCGTGGGCGCGGGCGCGAGGTCACGGGCTGGACTGCGTTGATCGGCGCATCCTCGAGGTAGTGCCAATCGCCTCCGGATACGAAAGCTGACGCGTCCACCCGGCGCAGTGCGGGCGCGCCCTGGCGCCGCAGCTTGCTCCACTTCTCGTGGTCCTCGGCGGTGATGAAGGTCAGCGCCCGGCCGGTGTTGCCGTTTCGCGCGGTTGTCACGAGCGCTCTGGGCCATGTTGCCCTGTAGCTCGACCGACTTGTGGCCGAGCCTTTGCAGGTCCCTGTTGAGCTTGCGGACGCCGTGCTTGGTGCGGCCGAAGACTATGGCGGTGCCGTGCTTTCGCAAGATGTCGCTGAGGGTCCTCAGCTTGACCCCTGTGTCGGTGTGGATCAGGCCATGCTCGAGGAGGGACGGCCCCTCGGTCACGATCGTGACTCTCAACGGGTCCTGCAGGTGCTTGGCGATCATCCTCGACACCCAGTCCGGCATGGTCGCGGAGGCGAGCACTGTCTGGGTCGCATAAGTCAGTCCGAGGATTCGCTCGACGTCAGTCGCGAAACCGGCGTCGAACATCTGGTCCGCCTCGTCGAGGACGAGGTACTGGACCCTGCTAAGCGAAACGAGCTTCTTCTGGACCATGTCGAGAATCCGTCCCGGGGTGCCAATCACGACGTCGGCCCCCCGCTTGAGGCTCTGCGTCTGGGTGTGATAGCCGATGCCGCCGTACAGGAGCGCGGAGCGGAGGCCCGAGTCCATCGAGGTGAAGACTCCATCGACCTGGATGGCCAGCTCGCGCGTGGGTGCCACGATGAGGGCGCGCGGACCGGGCACGCCAGGCCGAAAGCGCTCCACGATCGGAATGAGGAAAGCGAGTGTCTTGCCGCTTCCGGTGGGTGACTGGACGACGACGTCCCGGCCATCCAGCAGGGCTGGGATCGATTCGAGCTGAACGCGATTTGGGGTGTTGATGTCTTGCCGGCCGAGTGCGCTCAGAACGCGCGTGCTCACGCCGGCTTCGGCGAATGTCTGCAACGAAGCTCCAGGGTGCCTCTCTCTTTCTTCTTATTTGCCGTGAGCTACAGGACTCTGTGTTGTGACAGGAAGAGAGGACCCGAGCGGGCGGCGCAACTCAGGCGCCGCGCGCAAGTGTACCGGATATTGGCGCCACGCACGTGGACGTGGTCCGCCAACTTGGGTTGTCGCTACTTGAAGCGACCGAGGAGGACCACTTCGGCAGGACTTCCTCCGGCCCACGTTGCATCTCACATTGCACCGGCCGGCCGGCGTTTCGCTCACGGAAAACGAAGCGCTGCAAGCTCTAGTTATCGACCGCGTTACGAGGGTCTACACGCCATCGATAGCCGGTCCACCGAAGTGACCGAGCTGGACGCGGGAGTTTGCCATGACACTCAAGCCTGTCCTTCGCGCGCGTCGCCGTTTCTCCGCAGCGATCTGCGCATTCCTGCTCGCGATCCTTGCCACAGGTCTGTCGACGAACATGAAACAGACAAACGCGGCGGTCGCTCCCTGCTCCGTCCAGTGGGGCGCATATCTCACGAACGCTCCGCTGGATCCGTCCATGGTCTCTCTGCGTGCCCTGGACACTTCCATCAACCGGCACTCATCGATTGTCCACTGGTACACGCAGTGGGGTGAGTCCTGGGGCACGTGGTCATACGTGCACCCCCTGTTCGACAGCATCCGCAACTTCAATTCGGTGAACGGGGTTGGCGCCACGCCGCTTCTCACGTGGGAAGCCTGGGGGCCATCGCCGTACACCGTCGCGAACAACAGGTTCCCGCTCAAGAGCATCGCGGCGGGCAATTTCGACGCCTACATCGACTCATGGGCCGTCGGGTTGAAGGCTTACGGCTACCCGGTGATGCTCGACGTCTTCCATGAGATGGACGGCAACTGGTACCCGTGGGGCTACGGTGTCAACGGCAACACCCAGGCCGACCTGATCGCGGCCTATCGCCACGTCCACGACCGATTTGCCCTCGCCGGCGCGACCAACGTGCAGTGGGTCTGGAACCCGGATGCGTGGAACCCCGCCGGCGTCGACCAGCGAACCTTCTACCCCGGCGACGCCTACGTCGACTGGATGGCCATCGACGTCTACAACTGGGGAGCCGCCGCGGGGACCTGGGAGT
>VBHA01000047.1 GCA_005889495.1 Chloroflexota bacterium | reverse complement strand
TATCAGTTCGGACTGGCGGGAAGGGAGGTGTGAGAGTTCAGTAGTTACCGGACCGGCCGGGCATAGCATGTCTCAGGTGATACCGGACCGCCACTGGAGGTGGCGGCATGCAGCTGGCGCGGTACTTGGTCGAGGCGGTCGTCCTTGGTAAGCAGAGCCCCAACCGGCTCGTGCGCGAGCACCCGATCTCGCGCAGCTGGTTCTACGAACTCCTCGCTCGCTACCGTCGCGACGGACCAGCTGGCCTCGAGCCCAGGCCTCACCGGCCAGCCGCCTGCCCCCATCAGGTCGAGCAGCCAGTCGTCGACGCCATCCTCGAGCTCCGCGCCGAGCTCTCCGCGGCCGGACTCGACGCCGGTCCGCAAACCATCCTCCACCACCTCGCCGGTCGCTTCGCCAAGACGCCTTCGCGGGTCACCATTTGGCGCATCCTCCAGCGTCAGGGCCTGATCACCGCCGAACCGCACAAACGACCAAAGGCTTCCTTCGTCCGCTTCGAAGCTCAGCTCCCCAACGAGCTTTGGCAGACCGACGCCACCGAGTGGCTGCTTGCCGACTCCACCAAGGTCGAGATCCTCAACCTCATCGACGACCACTCGCGCCTCTGCCTGGCTTCGGTTGCCGTGCGCACGGTCAAGGCTGCCGACGCCGTCCAGACCTTCTATTCGGCGGTCGAGGAATACGGCTTGCCGGCTCGCTTCCTCAGCGACAACGCCGCCGTCTTCAGTGGCCGCTCCCGTCGCGGTCGGGTCGCCCTCGAGTCGGAGCTCGACCGGCTGGGTGTGCAGTGCGTCCACTCAACGCCCTATCACCCCCAGACCTGCGGCAAGGTCGAACGCTTCCATCAGACCCTCAAGCTCTTCCTGGCCAAGCAGGTCCGGGCTGAGTCGATTGCTCACCTGCAGTTGCAGCTCGACACCTTTCGCACCATCTACAACCAGCAGCGACCACACCGAGCTCTTGACGGTCGGACTCCACTGCAAGCCTTCAACGCTCGCCTCAAGGCCTCGCCTTCAGCAGCCCAGCCTCAGCTCGACTACCGCATCCGCCGTGACCGCCTCGATGGTGGCGGCCGCGTCACCCTGCGCTATCTCAGCCGCCTCCGCCACTTCCACGTCAGCTACAAGCTGCGCGGCCAGCCAGTCATGCTCCTGGTCGCCGGCGCTCATGTCCGCGTGCTCGGCGAGGACGGCGCCTTGCTCCGCGAACTAACCCTCGATGCCAGCCGCGATTACCAGCGCTCGACCGCACCTACACTGGTCCGGCATCAGGTGAGACAGCGGTCCGCTTCTACCTGAGACATGACAATGGTGCCGGCGCGGGGATTCGAACCCCGGACCATCGGTTTAAAAGACCGTTGCTCTAACCAGGCTGAGCTACGCCGGCTCCCGAGAAAATTGTGGCGGTTACGAATTTAGGCGAACCGCCGCCCTGCCCGGCTCATCGTGTAACCTCGGCGGCTTGAGACGGTGGGCCGTGCTGGCCGCGATCGGAGTCATGGCCATGGCGTGCAACCCGACCGCCGCCCCGGCGCCTTCGCCCGAGCCGCTGGCCGCCGACCAGACGCTCAGCTTCCCCATCGCCCAGGACGTGGCGGACTTCGATCCCGCCCAGGTCTCGACCCCGGCCGACGTCGACATCCTGCGCAACGTCTTTTCCGGGCTCTACCGGTTCGACCAGGGGCTGCGCGAGGTGCCGGACCTCGCCGCTGGCCCGCCGGACATCTCGGCCGACGGCCTGACCTACACCTTCCACCTCCGGGCCGGCGCGCAGTTCTCCAACGGGGATGCGATCACCGCCGACGATTTCGTCTACAGCTGGAACCGCGCGGCGGCCAGGCAGGGCGATTTCGCGGGCCTGTTCGATGTGATCGCCGGTTACCAGGCCGTCGCCGGGGGCAAGACCGGCCAGATGAGCGGCCTGGCCAGGATCGACGCCACCACCTTCACCGCCACCCTCGTCAAGCGGGCCGGCTACTTCGGCACCGAGGTCGGACTGTGGCCTTTCTGGGTCGTCGACCAGAAGGTGATCGCCAGCGCCGGGGAGAACTCGTGGTCCACCAAACCGGACACCTTGATCGGCAGCGGCGCGTTTCGGATGACCGCGCGCGCGCCGGGCCAATCGATGGACTTCGAGCCGGTGTCAGGTTGGTACGGCGGCAAGACTGGATCGCTGACGCACGTGCACGTCACCGTCACGGCCGACACCGCGGCCCAGGTCGCGCAGTACGAGTCCGGGGTGTTCAGCCTCGTCGGCTACGGCCGCCAGGCGCTTCCGCCCGAAGCGGCGACTCGGTACACGACCGACGCCAGGCTCAAGAGCCAGCTCGCGCTGGTGCCGCTCGGGACGACCTTCTGGGCCGGCTTCAACCTGAAGTCGGGCCCGTTCGCGGGCATCGAGGAGGGCCGCGCGGGGCGCCACGCATTCAGCACCGCGGTCGACCGCAAGGCGCTGGTGGACGCCGTGTGCAACGCGAAGACGAGCTGCCAGGCGGAGACAGGCGGCGTGGTCAGCAAGGGCTTGACCGGATACCTCGGCGACGCGCAGGACCCCAATGTCAGGTTCGATGCGGCCGCCGCCAAAGCCGAGTACAAGGCGTGGGACCCCAGCGGCGCCAAGGTCAAGGGCCTGAGCTACACGTTCGACACGAACGCATTCAACAAGGCCGTGTGCACGAACCTGCAGCAGCAGTGGCAGAAGAACCTCGGCGTCAACGTCGGGTGCGTGGAGATGGACCGCAAGACCTTCTTCGACCAGCGCAACGGAGCGTGCGCCTACCCGATGTTCCGGCAGAGCTGGTCGGCGGATTACGACCACCCCCAGGATTGGTTCGACTACTTGTTCGTCAGCGGCGCGAGCTCGTCCGGTTCGTGCTACTCGAATCCCAACCTTGACAGGGTCGTGGCCACGGCCGACGCGTCGCGTGACGCAGCAGCCGTGACGGGCTACAAGACGGCGGGCTTCATGCTGGTCAACGACTCGATCTTCGCCGGGCTGCTGTACGGGGTGCAGCAGTACCTCGTGCACCCCTACGTGAGAGGCGCGGGCGGAAGCGCTCTATACGACAACTACTGGACCGAGGTCCGCATCCTCCAGCACTAGGAAACCGCGGACGCCGTCCCGAGCACGTCGGGGTCCATCGTCGAAGCGAATGGACCGTCCGGATTGTCGATCAGCCAGACGTGGAGCATCTGCGGCGTCGTCTTGTTGGTGCTGCCGCGCGGACAGGATCCCGCCTTGGTGTCGAAGTCCTCACCGCTGTGCACGAACGCGACGGCGATCCCCGTCGTGTTGTCGAAGCAGATGTTGGAATGCTGGTGCCAGACGGTCAGCGGTCCACCGATCTGCGGCCCGTCCATCCCTCGACTGGGCATGATGTACATGGCGCCGATCAACGTCCTGCCGTGCTTGCCGTTGTAGTAGATGAGCGACTGGACGTGGTGCGGGTCGAGGACGTCCGCCGCGACCATGTACGACGGGTTGACGTAATGCACGATCTCGATGTTCGGCGGCTCCATGGGCACGTAGCCGGCAGCCAGCGCGGCCTCGAGGCCGGCGTAGCGCGCAACGGCCGCCTTCGTGTCGACGTAGAGCTTCGTGGCGGCCTGGAGCTCGGCCGCGGTCGGCGGCCGGGTGGCGCCGGCGGTGGTGCTCGTGTCGTGGTTGTGCGCCGCGGTCGCGTTCGAGGCGCTGGTCGAAGCAGACCGCTCGACCGAGGCCGCCCAGCCGGCGATGTCGCCCGAGACGACGATCAGGGCCAGGGCGCCCGCCAGCAGCCCCCGCCTGACCCAGATGCCATAAGGCAGTGAGGTGTACGCGGCGCCCACCACTCCGACCACGACCAGGCCGATGCCGATCCCGAGCAGGACATGACCCGGGTTGCCGAGTGTGAAGATTCCTTCACGGTGTGCCAGGGTCGGGTCGCGCGCGTGCAGGTAGGAGTCCAGGGCGAGACCGCCCAGGAGGGCCACGACCCCCAGCAGGCCGGCCGACAGGAAAACCGCCAACCGCCTCATCCCAAGCTCAATTCAAGCACCCTGCCAGGCCCAATTTGTCATCGGAACTTGACTTCGGTGAACCAAAGTTCAAAACTGAGGATGGAGTAGCGGGGCCACCCTGGTTCCAAGGGGTGGCATCGGTCCGTCGCCGGCGCACTCTCGCCCCGGGAACACCGGGAAGAGGGCGATGGATGTCGAGGAGGCCAATCTCTATAAGTGCGCCCTCCTCGAGGCCGTGTTCCGTAGGAGGTGGTATGAGGCGAATCGCAGTGTTTCGTTCCCTCGCCGTGGCGTTGGGAGCAGTTTCCATGGTCGCCGCGTGTGGTGGCGGCGGAGGTAACAATTCCTCCAACCTGGCCGCCGACCAGACGCTCAGCTTCCCCATGGTCGACGACGTGGGCAACACCGACCCGGCCCACATGTCCGCCGCCGTCGACATCGACATCTTCCGCAACTCGTATTCGGGCCTGTACAAGTTCGACGACCAGCTGAACGAGGTCCCCGACATCGCCACCGGAGCGCCGACGGTCTCGACTGACGGCTTGACCTACACCTACAAGATCAAGCAGAACGTCAAGTTCTGGAACGGCGACCCGGTCAAGGCGGACGACTTCATCTTCAGCTGGAACCGCGCAGCCGCCATCCAGGGCGACTACGCATCGCTGCTGCAGCCGGTCCAGGGCTACGACGACGTGGCCGCGGGCAAGGCCACGCAGATGACCGGCCTGAAGAAGGTCGACGACTACACCTTTTCCGCCACGCTGACGGCTCCGGCCGGCTACTGGTACACCGAGAACGCCCTGTGGACGCTCTGGGTGGTCGACCAGAAGGTCGTCCTCGCCGCCGGCAAGGCGACCGACTCGACCTGGGCGGACAACCCCGCGACCGCCGTCGGCACGGGCCAGTTCAAGATGACCGCCCGCACCCCGAAGCAGTCGCTCGACTTCGCCCCCGTACCCAACTGGTACGGCGGCTCGACGGGGACGATCACCAAGGTCCACATCGAGATCGTCGCGGACCAGAAGGCCCAGCTGACGAAGTACGAGTCAGGCGGCTACAGCCTGATCGGGTTCGCCAACCAGAGCCTGACGCCCGAAGACGTCATCCGCTACAACTCCGACTCGCAGCTCAAGAAGCAGCTGACGCTTCAGCCCTCCGCTCGCACGAGCTGGATCGGCTTCAACTTCTGCACCGGTAAGGCTCAGCCAACCAAGTCGTGCACCACTTCCAGCGTGTTCGCCGGCGACGCCGGCAAGCCGCTGCGCGAAGCCTTCAGCCTGGCCATCGACCGCGACCAGCTGATCGACATCGCGTGCTCCAAGGGCACCGCCTGCGTCAAGGCGACCGGTGGGGTCATCACCAAGGGCCTCAAGGGCTACCTCGGCGACAACACCGACCCATGGGCCAAGTTCGACAAGGCCCAGGCCCAGCAGCTGCTCCAGTCGGCCGGTGGAGCGGCCAAGGTCGGCAACCTGACCTACACGTATAACGCCAACGCGCAGAACAAGGCCGTCTGCGACAACCTCGCGTCGCAGTGGAAGGCCAACCTCGGCGTCACCGTCCAGTGCGCGTCGACCGACAGGGCGTCGTTCTTCAACGCCCGCACCAAGTGCGCCTATCCGATCTTCCGGCACAGCTGGGGCGCGGACTACGACCACCCCCAGGACTGGTTCGACTTCCTCTTCGTCACCGACGCCGGATCGTCCGGCTCTTGCTACTCGAACCCGCAGATCGACTCGATGGAGAAGGACGCCAACCAGAAACCGCTGTCGAACTCGCTCGACACCTACAAGGCGATGAACAAGATCCTGGTCGACAACTGCGTGACCGGCAACCTCTTCTACGGCATCCAGCAGTACCTCGTCCACCCGTACGTCCAGGGTGCCGGCGGCAACGCGCTGTACGACAACTACTGGGCGGACGTGAAGATCCTCCAGCACTCGTAGGAGCTCGTGACAAATCCGTAGTTAGCGCGACAATAAGGGGGGCCCGCCCCGAAGGCGGCCCCCCTTCGTCAATCAGCAACAGGGAAGTGATACGAGGATGAGAGGGACACTCCTCTACATCGGGCAGCGACTGGTCTTGATTGCGATCACGACCGTCCTGGTCTCCTCGATCGTGTTCGTCCTCCTGCACCAGATCCCAGGCAACGCCTTCCTCAACGAGACACGCACCTCGCCCGAATCCCTGGCCGCCGACCTGCGTCACTACGGCCTGGACAAGCCGCTTGGAACCCAGTACGTGAACTGGGTGAGCGGGGTGCTGCACGGCAACCTCGGCGAGTCGCTGGTCAACCGCGGCGTGATGATCACACCGCTGCTCGTCCGTGAGGCGTCGGTCAGCGCCACCGTCGGTTTCTTCGCGCTCCTCGTGACGGTCGGCCTCGGCCTGATCCTCGGCGTCATCGCCGCGCTGCGCCAGAACACGTGGGCCGACTACGTCGCGTCCAGCGCCGCGGTCGTCGGATACAGCGTGCCCAGCTTCGTGATCGGCATCTTCTTTCTATTGATCTTCGGCCACTACTTTTTCGAGTGGACCCAGGGCACGGTCTTCTACAACGTCGGCTGGGGCGACTGGACGCAGATCCCCGTGCCGGCGATCGCCCTCGGCCTCCCCTACGCCAGCTACGTGGCGCGGCTGACCCGCGCCAGCATGCTGGAGACGATCCGGACCGACTACGTGCGAACCGCGTGGGCCAAGGGCCTGAAAGCTCGCATCGTGGTCTTGAGGCACGCCCTGCGCAACGCCCTCATCCCGGTCGTCACCATCCTCGGTCCCCTGATCACGGGCATCATCACCGGCTCGGTCGTGATCGAAAACATCTTCGGCATCCCGGGCCTGGGCAAGGAGTTCGTGACCAGCATCCTGGCCCGCGACTACAACATCGTGATCGGCGTGTTCACCTTCTACGCGGCGCTGGTCGGTCTGGCCAACCTCACCGTGGATGTGATCTACCCGGCCCTTGACCCGAGGATTCGCTACTGATGGCCCAGGCAGCACCCGTCGCACAGCCTGACGTCGAGCTCACATACGAGATCCCCGAGCAGGTCACCCTGCTCTCCGACGCGTGGCGCAGGATCCGCCGCAACCGCCTCGCGCTGGTGGGAGGCGGGGTCATCATCGTGCTTCTGATCGTCGCCCTCATCTCCATGGTCTGGACGCCGTATCCGACCTGGCTGCAGGCGGTCGGGCCGACATACCAGCCGCCGAGCCCCGCGCACCCGCTGGGCCTCGACAACGCGGGTCGCGACATCCTGAGCCGGATCATGGGCGGCGCTCTGATCACCGTCCAGGTCGGCATCGGCAGCGCGATCATCGTCAGCCTCATCGGCATCCCGCTCGGCCTCCTGGCCGGTTTCTACCGGGGCAAGGTCGACACCGCGATCTCCTTCGTCATCAACATCTGGTACGGCATACCCGACCTGCTCGTGGCACTGATCCTCGTCTTCGTCCTCTCGGACGCCCTGCACCTGATCCCGAGAGGCGTGCTCGTGATCGTGATCGCGTTCTCGCTGACCCGCTGGATGGATGTGGCGCGCCTGGTCCGCGGCCAGGCCCTGGCCCTGCGCGAGCGGGAGTTCGTCGAGGCGGCCCGGATGGCGGGCGCCCGGGACTACGCCCTGCTGGTCCGGCACATCTTCCCCAACGCGCTCGGCCCGATCATCGTCCAGGCGACGTTCGCCATCCCCGCGGCGGTCCTGTTCGAGGCCTTCTTGAGCTTCCTGGGCCTCGGTCTCCCGCCGCCCACCCCGTCATGGGGAGCGATGGCCAGCGACGGGTATCACGGCATGGACTTCGCGCCGCACATCGTGCTCGCGCCCACGATCGCCCTGTCGATCACGCTGATGGCGTTCAACTGGCTGGGCGACGGCCTGCGCGACGCCTTCGATCCGCGCATGAGGAGATAGCCCGCTGGCCCCCCTCCTTCGGGTTCAAGACCTGAGGGTTCAGTTCGACACGTCCGGGGGCACGGTGACCGCGGTCGACGGGATCAGCTTCGAGATCGACCGCGGCGAGATCGTCGGCATCGTGGGCGAGTCCGGCTCGGGCAAGACCATGACCGCGCTGTCGCTGCTGCGCCTCATCCCCGAGCCTGGAAGGATCACCGGCGGACGGATCCTCTATGGCGAGAAGGACATCGCCCAGATGACCGACGAGGAGATCCGCGAGTTCCGCGGCAACGAGGTCGCGATGATCTTCCAGGACCCGATGACCTCGCTGAATCCCGTGCTCAGGGTCGGCTTCCAGGTCGAGGAGGCGATGGCGGCCCACGCCCGGTTCACCCGCCAGCAGTCGCGCGATCGTGTGCTTCCCATGCTCCAGCGGGTGCGCATCCCCGCGGCGAAAGAGCGCGTGCGCGACTATCCACACCAGTTCTCGGGCGGCATGCGCCAACGGGCGATGATCGCCATGGGCGTGTCCAACGAGCCGTCCCTGCTCATCGCCGACGAGCCGACGACCGCCCTCGACGTCACCGTCCAGGCCTCGATCATCGAGCTGCTCCGCGACCTCAGCCGGGAGCTGCGCGCATCGGTGATCCTGATCACCCACAACATGGCGCTGGTCGCGAGCCTGTGCAACCGGGTGATCGTGATGTATGCCGGGCGGATCGTCGAGGAGGGTCCGACCCGCGCCATCTTCAAGAACCCTCAGCATCCGTACACGTGGTCGCTCTTGCGCTCCATGCCTCGGGTGGACGAGGTCGAGAAGGAGAGGCTCATCTCGATCAAGGGCCTGCCGCCGGACCTCGGCCGCATGCCTCCTGGCTGCAAGTTCCACCCCCGCTGCAAGTTCAAGGTCGACCGCTGCCTCACCGAGGAGCCGCCGCTGGGAGAGGTCGACCCCGGTCAGCTTGCGCGATGCTGGGTGCTGATGAAGAACATCCAGAACCCGGAGGCCGAAGCCCAGCGATGAGCGCGCAGCCCAGCCCCGCGATCACGCCGGCCTCCGACCCGACGCTCAAGAAGCCGCTTCTGCGGGTCGAGAAGCTCGTCAAGCACTTCCCCGCCGGAGGCGGGCTGTTCGCCCGCAACGTGGTCCACGCCGTGGACGGAGTCGACCTCGCGATCGCCCCGGGCGAGACACTCGGCCTGGTCGGCGAATCGGGCTGCGGAAAGTCGACGCTGGGCCGGGTGATCGTCCGCCTCCAACCCGCGACCTCGGGGCAGATCTTCTTCAAGGACACCGACCTGACCCGGGTGCGCGGCGAGAAGCTGCGCCGGCTGCGACAGCAGATCCAGATGATCTTCCAGGACCCGTACGCCTCCTTGAACCCCCGCATGACGGTCGGCGACATCGTCGCCGAGCCGCTCAGGAACTTCGGCGTTGCGCGGGGCCGCAAGGCCGAGCAGCGCGTGCAGGAGGTGATGCGGGTCGTCGGCCTCAACCCGAACTTCGTGAACCGCTACCCGCACGAGTTCTCAGGCGGCCAGCGGCAGCGCATCGGCATCGCCCGGGCGCTGGTCCTGAACCCGACGTTCATCGTCGCCGACGAGCCCGTGTCTGCTCTCGACGTCTCGATCCAGGCCCAGATCGTGAACCTGATGGAGGACCTGCAGGCGAAATTCAACCTGACGTTCCTTTTCATCGCCCATGACCTGTCGGTCGTCCGGCACATCAGCGACCGGATCGCGGTCATGTACCTGGGCAAGATCGTGGAGATCGGGCCCAGCGGCTCGATCCGCGACAAACCGCTGCACCCTTACACGAAGGTCCTGCAGAGCTCGGTGCCGGTGCCCGACCCAGACCTGGAGGCGGTGCGCAAGCCGATCCTTCTAAAGGGCGAGATCCCCTCCCCTGTCAACCCGCCTTCGGCCTGCCGCTTCCACACCCGCTGCCCGATCGCGCAGCCGATCTGCTCCGAAGTGGAGCCCCCGCTCGAGATGAAGGAGAACGGGCGCTTCGCGGCCTGCCACTTCGCCGGCCAGCTCTAGACGCGACTAGGGATTCGGCTCCGCGGCGCTGATGCTGGCGAGCACCGATTTGGGGTCGCGCTCCACCGCGAGGTCTCCGATGGACACGATGCCGATCGGCTTCTTCCCGTCGACCACCGGCAGCCGGCGAAGCGCCCGCTTGCGCATCAGGCTCACACCCTCGCTGATCGGATGGTCGGGCGGGATGGTCACCAGCTCCTGGCTGCAGATCTCGTCCAGCGTGACCCGATTCGCGTCCTTGCCCTCGGCGGTGGCTCGGACCGTGATGTCCCGGTCGGTGACGATGCCGCAAAGCTCGCCGTCCTTCATCACCAGGACGTCGCCGATGTCGTCGTCCCTCATCCGCCGCGCCGCTTCGACGAGGGTGGTGCTCGCCTGAAGAGTC
>VBHA01000046.1 GCA_005889495.1 Chloroflexota bacterium | reverse complement strand
GCGCCATCGCGGAGATGGTCACAGGCGGCGAAACCGAGCTCGACCTGTACGCCTACCGGCCGTGGCGCTTCGGGCCCGTGCACCGCGACCCCGTCTACTCCGCCCAGCTCGCGCGCGAGACCTACAAGTACTACTACTACCAGCGCTACCCGTACGACTCCGACGAGTGGGGCCGCCCGAAGCGTTTGAGCGCGCTGCACACGCGAATGCAGGACCTGGGCGCGGTTTTCGGCACCAAGCACGGGTGGGAGCGGGCGGAGTACTTCGAGCCCGGGAAGCCGTGGCGGCGCGCCGGCGCCGACCAGCGTACGTTCGGCTTCACGCGCCCGCCGTGGTTTGACCGGGTCGCCGAGGAGCACCGTGCCTTTCGCGAGCGCGTCGGGATCATCGACATGAGCTCGTTCGGCAAGGTCGATGTCGCCGGGCCAGGCGCGCTCTCGCTGCTGGAGCGCGTCGCCGGCAATCTGATCGACCGTCCGGTCGGGTCGGTCGTCTACACGCAGCTGCTCGAGCCAGCCGGCGGTATTGCCGCGGACGTGACCATCACCCGGCTTGGGCAACAGCAGTTCCGGCTGGTGACCGGGGCCGGATACGTGAACAGCGATCTCGGATGGCTGCGGCTGCAGCAGCGTGACGGAGACGCGTTTGTGTCGCTCCGCGAGACGAGCGACGAGTTTTCGGTTATCGGCATGTGGGGACCGAGCGCGCGCGACGTGCTGGCGCGGGTCACGCCAAACTCAGTCTCGGACGACGCGTTTCCCTTCATGACCGCCCACCTCCTCGACGTTGCCGGCTTTCAGGTGACCGCGCAGCGCGTGACCTATGTGGGCGAGCTCGGGTGGGAGATGTACGTCGCCCCGGTCCGCGCCGGACAGGTGTGGGACGCGCTGATGTCAGCGGGTCGTGACTTCGGAATCACGCCCGGCGGTTACCGCGTCCTCGACTCGCTGCGCATGGAGAAGGGCTACAGGTACTACGGCACCGACATGGGCCTCCTCGACACGCCATTCGAAGCCGGCCTCGGCTTTGCCGTCCGGCGCGACAAGTGGCCGTCCATCGCGCGCGAGGTCGCGAGGCGTCTGCGCACCATCGCCGTCGGCGGCGAGGAGTACATCCCGATCTACGGCGGTGAGGCGGTGTCGAGGGGTGAGGAGGTGGTTGGCCGGCTGCGCAGCACCGCTTACGGCTTCACCGTGAAAAAGAACCTCGCCTACTCGTATCTGCCGGTGGAGCTGAAGCCCGGAGACGACGTCGAGGTCGAGGTCTTCGGCCAGAAGGTGCCGTCCACGGTGCTGCGGGACCGCGTCCTTGAACCCCAACACACGGGCTGAGCAAGCCGCCGGTCGCGTCTCGCTCTGGAAGGGGCGGGACGTCTCGATCTCTCCGCTCTCAGGTGGGTTGACCAACGAGAACTACCTGGTCGAGGCAGGCGACAAGTACGTCATGCGCGTGCCCGGCCAGTCGACCGACCTGCTGTCGATCGACCGGGAGAACGAGGTCTACAACACCAGAGCCGCGGCGACGACGGGGATCGGGCCCCGCGTCCTCGAGCACGTGCCTGGCATCGACGTGATGGTGCTGGAGTTCATCGCCGGGGCGACGATGTCGGCGAAGGCGCTGCAGTCGCCCGCGATGGCCGCGCGGATGGCGGAGTCATTCCACCGGCTTCACCGCGCGCCGCGCTTCCTCCACGACTTCGACATGTTCCGGCTGATCGAGTCGTACCTGCGCATCGTCGACGCGCACCGCGTCGACATCCCCGACGGGTACCGCGACTGGCTGCCGCGAGTCGCAGAGATCGAACGCGCGGTCACCGCTGCCGCCTTGCCCACCGCGCCCTGCCACAACGACCTGCTGTGCGAGAACTTCATCGACGACGGGACGGTGTTGAGGATCGTCGACTACGAGCTCAGCGGCAACAACGACCCGTGCTTCGACCTCGGCAACACCGCCCAGGAGGCCGGCTTCGACCAGGACCTGCGCGCAGCGCTGTGCGACGCGTACTTCGGCAGGCGCGACCCACGGCAGCTGGCGCGCATGAATCTCTTCGCGCTCATGTCGGACGTCGGCTGGACGCTTTGGGGCGCGATCCAGGCCAGGATCTCGGCCGTCGACTTCGACTTCACCGAGTACTACACCGGCCGTTGGGAGCGGGCGCTCGAAGTCCTCCGCTCCGACCGGATCGACCTCTGGATGGACCAGGCCGGCAATTGACGTAACGCCAAGGCGGTGCTACGTTCCGCGCCGGTATATCGGTCGCATATCGGACGCCCGGGGAGGGGCGGAGCATATGGCGGTCGCCGAGCCGGTCGCAGTTCGGTCGCAGGGCGAGGAGGCATACGCGCGGATCCTCGAGCGGATCGTCAGCCTGGAGATGCCACCCGGTTCGGTCGTCAACGAAGCCCGGCTGCGCGATGAGCTGGGAATCGGCCGCACGCCGATCCGCGAGGCGCTGCAGCGCCTGGCCCGGGAGAACCTGGTCCGCTCGGTCCCCCATCGCGGGACCTTTGTCACCGACGTCAACATCACCGACCTCACGCGGATCACCGAAGTCCGCCTCGTCCTGGAGGCGCACGCCGCGAGGCTGGCGGCGGAGAAGCTGGCCGCCGCCGACCGCGAGGCGATCGAGGAGCTGCTCGAGCTGCTGGGCCGTGGCTACGTCACCGACCAGCGCGACCTGATGCAGCTGGACCGGCAGATCCACCGCGCGATCTACCGGGCCACTCGGAACCCGTTCCTGGAGGCGACGCTGGAGCGCTACTTCAACCTGAGCCTGCGGCTCTGGTACCTGGTGCTCGACCGTGAGGTCCGGCTGCGCGAGGCGGTCGAAGACCACGTCGAGCTGCTCCGCTCGATCCTGGGTGGGGACGGCGACCGCGCCGAAGACATGATGCGCCGGCACGTGACTGGCTTCGAACGCGAGATCCGCCGCCTGCTGGTGGAGGGATAGCGGTGGCCTGATGCCCAAGATCTTTTTCGCCACCGACCTCCACGGCTCGGAGGTGTGCTGGAAGAAGTTCCTGAACGCCGCGCGCTTCTACGGCGCCGACGTCCTGATCTGCGGCGGCGACATGACGGGCAAGGCGATCATCCCGATCGTGCGGGAGGACGGCCATTTCACGGTCGCGCTCGGCGGCGAACAGCAGACGGTCGCCACCGAGCAGGTGGCTGAGGTCGAGGCCACGATCCGGCGCAAGGGGTACTACCCCCTGCAGATGAGCGTGGAGCGCCTTCACGAGCTCGATCAAAACCCCGACAAACGCGCCGAATGCTTCCAGGAGGTGATGCTGGAAGGTGTCGACCGGTGGATGAAGATGGCGGCCGAAAAGCTACGGGGCTCCGGCATCCGCTGCTTCGTGTGCCCCGGCAACGATGACGAGATGGACGTCGACGACGTCGTGAGGCGAGCAGAGCTCGTCGAGCTGGGCGAAGGCCGCATGGTCGAGATCGACGGCTACACCATGATCTCGACCGGCTGGTCCAACCCGACCCCGTGGAAGACTCACCGCGAGGACTCCGAGGAGCAGCTGGGCGAGCGGATCGAGAGCATGGCCGCGCAGGTCTCAGATCCCTCGCGCGCGATCTTCAATCTCCACTGCCCGCCCTACAAGTCGGGCCTGGACGAGGCGCCCGCGATCGACGCCGACCTGAAGCTCCTCCACGGCGGCCGTGCCCTGCGGCCCGTCGGATCGACGGCGGTGCGCACCGCCATCGAGAAGCACCAGCCGCTGCTTTCCCTGCACGGCCACATCCACGAGAGCAAAGGAGCCGTGAAGATCGGCAAGACGCTGGCGATCAACCCGGGCAGCGCGTACGAGGAAGGGATGTTGATGGGGGCGATCATCCAGCTCGACCCCAAGAAAGGCATCAAGAGCTACCAGCTGGTCAACGGATGAAGACGTTAGGAGGAAGCACACATGGCTGACGCGACGATAGGGCCGGCCCCGGCCACCAGGCCGGCGCTGTTCTTACGCAACGCGACCGGGCTGGTCAAAGCCTGGTCGACGTTCGATGCGTTTCTCTACTCGTTCTGGTCGGTCAACCTGATCACGCTCGGTCTGTACGGAATGTCGTTTGTCTACACCGTGCCGGACGGCCAGCTGCTCGCCGGGATTCTCGTCTTCGGGGTGCTGGTGACTTTCCTCGTCGTCACCTATGCCGGCCTCGTCAGCGTGATGCCGCGAACAGGTGGCGACTACGCATGGCAGAGCCGGATCCTCGGCGGCGGCGTGGGGTTTGTCCTCGCCATCACCGGTTGGTGGTTCACGCTGTTTCTCTGGGCGCCCATCTACGCCAACATCCTCATCGTCCAGTTCTTCTCGCCCCTCGCCTACACCCTGGGCTGGAAAGACGTAGCCACGTTCTTCGGACAGCCGTGGGGAGTGTTCGTCAGCTGTCTCGTCGTGCTGGCATTCGTAAGCGTGGTGGTCACCCTCGGGATGGAGTTCTACGCCAAGGTCCAGAAGGTGTGTTTCTGGATCGGAATCGTCGGGCTGCTCGTGGTGTGCGGGCTGCTTCTGTTTTCCAGCCAGAGTGACTTCCAGGCAGCGTTCAACCGCGAGGCAAGCTCACTGTTCGGTGTCACCGGCAATGCGTACCAGGCGACGGTCGACGCCGGCACCAAGGCCGGCTACACACCTCACAGCTTCGGATACTTCGCCATCGGCCCGGTGTTCCTGCTGATGCCCTGGCTTGCCTTCTACATGCTGTGGCCCAACTGGGGCGCGACTTTGTACGGCGAGGTGCGCGGCGCCAAGGACATCCGGAAGCCGTTCTGGAGCATGTTCTGGGGACTGTGGGTCACGGTGGCCCTTGTCGCGCTGGTGGTTGTGTTGACCGTGAAGACCATCGGCTGGCAGTTTTACAACGAGGCCAATGCCGCGTACTGGTCGGGCACCGCACCCGTACCTGGCTGGCCTTACCCCGTCATGTACGCCGGCTGGCTGGTGAACAACCACCTCCTCCAGGCGCTGATCATCCTGGTCATGGGCCTGTGGTTCTTCGGCTGGGCGGGAACGCTGTTTCTGTCCTCGACCCGCGTGATCTTCGCCGCGGCCTTCGACCGCGTGCTGCCCGCGTGGGCGGCCAACATCTCGTCCAAACGGCGCGTGCCGTATGGATCGCTGGCTTTGATGATCCTCCCGTCGCTTGTCGTGAGCGCGCTGTGGGCATTCGGCGGGACCAAGCTGCAGGCAGTCTTCCTGGACGCCACAGCGGTGATTGCCGTGACGTTCCTCGGCACGGTGGTCGCCGCGATCATCCTGCCCTGGCGGCGCAAGGACATCTACGACGCCTCACCGATCGCGCGCTACAAGCTCGGCGGCATACCGATGATCACGATCACCGGCGTCATCACGGCCGCTTTCCTGGTCTTCCTGATCTGGGAATGGTCGTTCAACGCCAACAACCTCTACTACACGGCGGTCAACGCCAGCGTCCCGTCGGTCGTCTATTTCGCCGCCACCTACGTGGTCGCACTCGTCATCTACCTGGTCGCGCGTTACGTGCGGGGCCGGCAAGGCATCGACCTGAGCCGGATCCACCACGAGATACCGGTTGAGTAGAGTTGTTTCGGCCGCCGGGCTCAAACCCGGCGGCCTCTTTTTCTAAGGACATGCTCGAGTACACCCTCCGGACCTACCAGAGCCCGACCAGGCTCGTCCAGCGCCTGGGCGCCATCTCGGAGCTCGGCCGCGAGGCGAGCCGGCTCGGCATCCGGCGGCCGCTGCTCGTGACCGACGCGGGCGTCAAGGCCGCGGGCCTCCTGGAGGTCGCGCTCGAGGCCCTGCGCAGCTCAGACGTCGAGCCGGTCGTGTTCGACAAGGTCCGCGCCAACCCGGGGGTGGAGCTCGTCGACGCGGGGGCGAAGGAGTATCGGGCCCAGGGCTGCGACGGGCTCGTCGCGATCGGCGGCGGCAGCTCGATGGACACGGCCAAGGGGATCGGCGTGGTCGCGGTGCACGACGGCAGCATCGTCGACTACGAGTGGGGAGGGAGCCCGATCAACTCCCGGATCCCGCCGATGATCGCCGTGCCGACAACCGCGGGCACCGGCAGCGAGGTCACACTCTGGGCGGTCATAACCGACCCCAAGCGCAAGATCAAGTTCAACGTCGGCGGCACGCCGGACATCGCGGCGTGGGTCGCGGTCATCGACCCGGAGCTCACGGTGAAGCTGCCGCCGGGCGTGACGGCCGGTACCGGCATGGACGCCCTCGCGCACGCGGTCGAGTGCTTCACGATGTCGTACCACCAGCCGTTCACCGACGCGGTGGCGCTGCTGGCGATGGAGTACGTCGCGCGCTACCTTCGTGTCGCGTTCTCCCAGGCGGGCAACCTCGAGGCCCGCTACCACATGAGCGCGGCGGCGATGCTGGCGGGGCTCGCGTATGGCACCGACTCGGCCGGCGCCGCGCACGCGATGAGCCAGACCGCCGGCGGCGTCCACGACGCCCCGCACGGCGCGCTCACGGCGCGCCTGCTCGGCCCGGTCATGGAGTACAACCACTCAGGCGAGCCGGAGCGTTTCGCGCGCATGGCGGCCGCTTTCGGTCTCGACGTGCGCGGCGTCTCCACCTGGCGCGCGGCCGAGATGGCCGTGGAGTACGTGCACGAGCTCACCGTCGACGTTGACATCCCGAGCATGCAGGAGCTCGGTTTCAGCGAAGAGGAGATTCCGATGCTCGCCGACAAGGCGTTTGCCGACCCTCAGACGATCGGCAACCCGCGTGACGTCGACGCCGCGAGCTATCGAAGGATCTACAGGCAGGCCTTCGACCTCGGCGAGCACCGCATGAACGGAGCTCAGAGATGACGATCGACGTGGCGAAAAGCGTCAGGAAGATGTTCGTCGACGGTAAGTGGGTCGACTCCGAGAGCGGGGAATACTTCGAGGCCGACAGCCCCGCGACCGGCGAGGTCATCGCCCAGGTCCCGAAAGGCACCCGGGCAGATGCGCAGCGGGCGGTCGAGGCTGCGCACAGGGCCCGCGGGGCGATGGCGAAGCTGAAGGGATTCGAGCGCTCGAAGCGGCTGCACAGCGTCGCGGAGGCGATCGAGAAGCGCGGCGATGAGCTGGCGCGGCTGCTGACCCTCGACCAGGGCAAGCCTCTCAAGGCCGAGGCGGTGGGCGAGGTCGCGGAGTGCGTGGAGTACTTCCGGATCGCGGCCGAGGACCTGAAGCGGCTCGAGGGCCGCGTGCTTCCGTCCGCCAGCCCGAGCAAGCTGGTGCTCGCGCGGCACTACCCGCGCGGCGTGTACGGCATCATCACGCCCTGGAACTGGCCGCTGACGATGGCCGCGGAGCTGATCGCCCCGGCCCTCGCTGCCGGCAATACCTTCGTCTGGACGCCGGCCTCGTCGACGAGCGTGATCTCGGTCGCGCTGATGGAGTGCATCGCCGAGGCCGACTGGCCCGCGGGCGTGGCCAACCTGGTCACCGGGCCGGGCGCCGAGGTCGGCGACGAGGTGGCGGGCCACGCCCTGGTCGACGGCGTCGGCTTCGTCGGCTCGACCGAGACCGGCGCCTCGGTGGCGAAGCGGGCCGCGGGCAAGCACGTGATGCTCGAGCTGGGCGGCAACGGTCCGCAGGTGGTTTTCGCCGACGCGGACCTGGCCAAGGCGGTGGAGGGCGCGATCGTCGGCTGCTATCTCTGCGCCGGCCAGAGCTGCACCGCGGGTGAGCGCATCCTGGTCGAGGAGCCCGTCCGCGACGAGTTCGTGGCCCGGCTCGCGGACGCGGCCCGTGCGCTGCGCCTGGGTGACCCGTTCGCGGAGGACACCACCCTCGGCCCGCTCAACAACGAGGGCGTCGCCACCAAGATGGACCAGCACGTTGCCGACGCGCTCAAGCGCGGAGCCAAGCTCGTCCTCGGCGGCGAGCGTGCGAAGGGGTTCCCGACGCGCCTCTACTACCACGCGACCATCCTCGACGGGGTCGAGCCCGACATGCGGGTGAGCCGCGAGGAGACGTTCGGCCCGATCGCGCCCATCATCAAGTTCCGCGACGAGAAGCAGGCGCTCGAGCTGGCCAACGACTCGCCCTACGGACTTCTGGGTGCGGTCTACACCAGGGACCTCTCGCGCGCGCTCCGCTTCGCGGACGGGCTGGAGACCGGCTGGGTGAACATCAACGAGTCGACCAACTACTGGGAGGCGCACCTTCCGTTCGGCGGCCGCGCGGGCAAGAAGAGCGGCATCGGACGCGTAGGCGGCCGCTTCGCGCTGGAGCAGATGACCGACCTGAAGACGATCGTGATCGAGATCTCCCCTGATTGACCAGGCCTCACGAAGACCCCATCGAGGAGTCCGAGCGGATCGCCGAAGCGGCGAAGAAGAAGAGGGTCGGACTCAAGCTCCTCGGCGGTGCGGGCATCCACGCGCACTCACCCAGCGCGCGCAGGCCTCCCCTGAGGCGCAAGTACGGCGACCTCGATTACGCGATGTCGAAGCGAGACCGCAAGGCGGTGCTGGAGCTGTTTCGCGAGCTCGGCTACGAGCCCAACGAACGCTTCAACCTGATGAACGGCGAGCGACGCCTCTACTTCTACGACACGGACCACGGCCGCCAGGTCGACGTGTTCGTCGATGTTTTCAGGATGTCGCACGAGATCGACCTCCGCGGACGCCTGGAGCACGAGCACCCCGCGGTCAGCCCTTCCGACCTGCTGCTGAGCAAGCTGCAGATCTACGAGGTCAACCGCAAAGACCTCGTCGACATCGTCGCCCTCGTCCTCGACCATGCGATCGAGCACAACGGCGAGGATGACGCCATCGAGGCCGCTTATATCGCCCGCGTCGCGGCCGCCGACTGGGGCTTCCACCGGACGCTGCAGGTGAACACTGAAAGGCTGCGCACGATGCTCGACGAGCTCGACGTCGACCGCGACCTGGTCCACGCGCGCCTCGACCAGCTCTGGCAGGCGATCGACGACCAGCCGAAGCCGCTGAAGTGGCGGCTGCGGGCGCAGGTCGGGGACCGCGTCCGCTGGTATGAGCTGCCGGAGGAGACGCGCTCGCCCTACCAGCCGGAGTGAGCGAGCCCATGCGTCCCAAGCCATACCCCAGCCCCTCCGGCGCTTCGCGCCACCTCCCCATGAATGGGGAGGAGCAGCCCATCCGTCCCCTGACGGGGACGCCTCCCCATGAATGGAGCAGCCCCTGCCCCTCCGGCGCTTCCCGCCACCTCCCCATGAATGGGGAGGAGCAGCCCCTCCGTCCCCTGACGGGGACACCTCCCCATAAATGGGGAGGAGCAGCCCCACCATCCACTGACGGGGATACCTCCTCATGAATGGGGGGGATCGGGGAGGGCTGCCTGCCCATGCGCGGTGTGTGGTCATCGGCTGCGGGATCGTTGGCAACAGCCTCGCTTTCCACCTGACGCGGCTGGGCTGGCGGGACGTGGTGTTGCTCGACAAGGGTCCTCTCCCCAATCCCGGCGGCTCGACCGGGCACGCGTCGAACTTCATCTACCTGGTCGACCACTCCAAGGAGATGACCGCCCTGACCGTGGATAGCGTCCGCCAGTACAGGGAGATGGGCGTGTTCATCCGGTCAGGCGGGGTCGAGGTCGCGCGGACCCCGGAGCGGATGCAGGAGCTGACGCGGCGCATGGCCTCGGCGGCGTCGTGGGGCATCGAGCCCGTCTCGCTCCTTTCGCCCGCCGGCGTCAAAGAGCTCGTGCCCTACATCGACGAGTCGGTCATCCTCGGCGGTTTCTACACCCCAGGCGTCGGCGTGGTCGACTCGCTGCGCGCCGGCACGCTCATGCGCGACCAGGGACAGGCTGCCGGCGCGCTGCATGTGGCCGCGAAGACGGAGGTGGTGGGCATCGACGTCGAGGGCGGCCGGGTGCGGCGCGTGCGCACCACGCGTGGCGACATCGAGGCCGACGTGGTCGTGATCACATGCGGCGTCTGGAGCCCGCGCCTCGCCAGGATGGCCGGGACGCGCATCCCGCTGACGCCGGCGGTGCACCAGATGATCGACATCGGCCCGGTCCCGCGCTTCCGCAGCGCGCGCTCCGACATCGAGCACCCGATCGTGCGCGACATGGACACCAACATGTACGAGCGGCAGGCGG
>VBHA01000045.1 GCA_005889495.1 Chloroflexota bacterium | reverse complement strand
TCGCTCATGATCCCGTCCACCTGCCGCTGCGTGAAGTGACGGCGCAGGCGGGCGCGGAGCTCTTTGAGCCGGTTCAGGTTGTCGAGAGGCGCCTGCCTGGCGTCGAACCCACCGTCCAGGTCTGTGCCCAACCCGACGTGCTCCGGCGACCCGGCGGCGCGCGCGTGGTGGACAGCCTGCTTGACCACGTCGTCGAGGGTCGCCCGGCCCGACGTGCGGAGGTGCTTCTGGTAGAAGCTCACGCCGACCACCCCGCCGCGCCGCGCCAGCTCGGCCACGGTCTCGTCGGTGACCTGCCGGTCGCCTGGCACCAGCGCCCTCGCGTTGCTGTGCGAGGCCATGACCGGCCCCCGCCACGTCGCGAACGCGTCCTCGACCGCCTGCTGGGCCATGTGGCTGAGGTCGAGGATCACCTTCTTGCGCCGCATCGCCTTGAGGAGCTGCGCCCCGAGCTCGGTGAGCCCGCCAGGCGCACCCGTGCCGCCGCTGTAGCGGGTCGCCCCCCAGGCCGGACCGATGATGCGCACCCCGCGGTCGGTCCAGGCGCCGAGCTGGGCGGGGGTCTCTATCGGGTCCGCTCCTTCCATCAGCAGGACCGCCGCCAGCCTGCCCTTGCGCCAGCTACGCAGGTACGCCGTGAGCTCGGCGCGCGTGCCGAGCAGCTCCAGCCCGCACGATCGGTAGTAGTTGACCTGGGCCATGGCCATGATGTGCGCCTCGTGCGGGCTCTCGTAGACGAAGCGGGTGCGCATGGAGCGCGTCGCCCGGGCCGGCGCGGTGTAGAGCGTCGCGAAGACCAGGCCGACCTCGGCGGCCACGAGCGATGAGCGGCTGACCAGGTAGCCCGGAGCCGGGGGCTGTAGGAAGCCCCGGCCGGCTGAGATCGCGTTCCAGCCGATGTCGAGATGGGCGTCGACGATCATGCGATCGGGAGAATAACTTGCTGCTGGACGCTGTATCTCGGGGAGTGATCATGCAAGGACTGTCTCGAAGACGGGTGATCCTGGCCACGGCCGGCACGATGCTGGCCCTGCTGCTCGCCGCGCTCGACCAGACGATCGTCGGGACCGCGATCCCGCGCATCGTCGCCGACCTCAACGGTCTGGACCGCCTGGCGTGGGTGACCACGGCCTACCTCGTCACCTCGACCACCATGACCCCCATCGCCGGCAAGCTCGGCGACCTCTTCGGGCGCAAGCCGTTCCTGCTCGTCGGGATGATCGGGTTCGTCGTGGCCTCGGCGCTCTGCGGCCTGTCGCAGGACATGACTCAGCTGATCGTGGCCCGCGGCGTCCAGGGCCTGTTCGGCGGCGTGCTGTTCGCGACCGTCTTCACCGTGATCGGCGACCTCTTCCCGCCCGAGCAGCGCGGCCGCACGGCCGGCCTGTTCGGCGCGGTGTTCGGGCTGAGCTCGATCGTCGGCCCGACCACCGGCGGATTCATCACCGACCACTGGAGCTGGCGCTGGGTCTTCGAAGTCAACATCCCTGTTGGCCTGATCGCGGTCTTCGTCGTGCTGGCGGGTCTCCCCTACGTCCGCTCCAAGGCCTCGTGGCGCGACATCGACTTCTGGGGCGCCCTCACCCTGGCCGCTGGCGTCGTGCCGCTCTTGATCGCGCTGTCGATCACCCGCGACCACGCGTGGACCTCGTGGCAGGTGATGGGACTGCTCGCGGTCGCCGCGGTGATGCTCGCGGCCTTCGTCTTCGTCGAGTCTCGCGTCGAGCACCCGATCGTGCCCCTGCACCTCTTCAAGAACCCGACGTTCAGCGTGAGCATGATCGTCGGTTTCCTTACCGCGTTCGGGATGTTCGGCTCGATCCTGTTCACGCCGCTGGTCTTCCAGGGAGTGCTGGGCATCAGCGCCACCAACTCCGGCGCGCTGATCACGCCGATGATGTTCGGCCTGCTGGGGGCGAGCACCCTGACCGGTTTCATCATGCGGAGGATCCGGTACTACCGCTTCCTGGGCACCCTGGGCGTCGTGATCATGATCTTCGGCATGTGGCTGCTCTCGCAGATCACGCCCTCGGTCCCCGAATGGCACGTGGTCGCGGACCTGATCGTCGTCGGCACCGGCCTGGGCGTGACGTTCCCGCTGTATCTGACGGCGGTGCAGACCGCGCTGCCTCGCCAGTTCCTCGGCGTCGCCTCGAGCCAGATCCAGTTCTGGCGCAACCTCGGCGGCACGGTCGGCAGCGCGATCCTGGGTGCGGTCCTGGCCAACAGGTTGCCTGGCTACCTGTCCAGCCACCTGCCGCCAGGCTCCGCTCAGCAGCTGCCGTCGAGCGGTGCCAACGCGATCCTCGACCCGGCGCAGCTCGCCAAGCTGCCCCCCGCATTCGTCCACGTCATCCGGCTGGCGCTTTCCGACACGCTCCATGACATCTACATCCTCGCCGGGGCAATCCTGATCGTCGCCCTCGTGTCCACCGTGTTCCTGAAGGAAGTGCCGCTTACGGCGGGTCGAGCCGGCCTGGGCTTCGACGCTCCGCCGGTCGAGCTGGAGGAGAAAGAGCGCACCCTGGCGACCGGGTAAAGGCATGTAAGGAGATGCCTCCAAATGTTCGCCAACCGCGCTAAAATCGCCGCGAACGCTGCAGGGTAAGTCCGGCTGATCGTCCGGGGCCTCGGCGCGATTTACAAGGGGAGGCCTGTACGGTGACGGTTAGCTTCGTGGATCGGACCTTGACCTGTCGTGACTGCGGACGCGAGTTTCTCTTCACTGCCGGGGAGCAGGAGTTCTACCAGTCTCGGGGGCTCCAGAACGAGCCCCGGCGCTGTCCCGAGTGCCGGGCGGCGCGCCGGGCGGCGGACGGCAACGGGCGGGCCCGCGTGATGCACGACGTGGTCTGCTCGAACTGCGGCAAGCCGACCCAGGTGCCGTTCGTCCCCACGGGGGCGCGGCCGGTGTACTGCCTGGACTGCTTCCAGACCGTGGGGCGCCGCTAGCCCCATCCCCCGGCTGCGCCGGGTGCTTCCCCGCAAGCAGGGAAGACAGGGCTACGGGCCCACTATCACCGCCATGCCGGCAAAGGTCCTGTAGGCCGACTCGAACTGCGCCTTGGGGTGCCAGGCGCGGCCGAACCACGGGTCGTCGATGAGGACCGCGCTGGGGCGGACGCCGATCACCGTCACGGCGTGCTCGGTCAGGGTGTAGCGCACGGCGGCGCCGTCGTACGCGACGTAGCTCCGCAGGGCCACCTGCCGGTAGGTGTTGCTGATCCAGGCCACGGCCGGGTGGCCGTCGAGCACGGCGCCGTAGAGGTCGGCCGGTGGGATCGGAGAGCCATACAGCCCTGAACCGGCCTCGATGACCGTGGCTCCCGCCGTCCACGCGGCCAGGGCGACGGGCTGGTAGTAGACGCCGTAGCCCGTGTAGCGCTCGATGCGGCCGTCGGGGTTGCCGACGAACCCGCTCGCGGGGTCGCCCCAGGTGACGAGGTTGCCGCGGGTGTCGAACCTCGCAGGGCGGGAGTCCCTGGTCATGAAGCCGATCAGGGTCGTCTCGCCCGCCGAGATCTTGTAATAGCTCAAGGCCATCCTGAGGGCCGCCGCCTCGCAGCTGAGGTTGTGTTGCTGGTGGCTCCAGGGGATGTCGAGCACGCGCTCGGTGGGGCGTGGGATCGAGGCCGAGCTCGCCATGACGGCGAATAGGACGAGCAGCTTTAGGAGGCCCATGCGTATGGAACGTCCAGCCCCTCCGTCGGGCTACGCCCGACACCTCCCCATGAATGGGGAGGACAAGGCTACGCCCGACACCTCCCCATAAATGGGGAGGACCGACACCTCCCCATAAATGGGGAGGACCGACACCTCCCCATGAATGGGGAGGAAAGGCTATGCGATCGCTATCGGGCGTACCGGGGAGCCCGTGGCTCCGCGCATCTTCAACGGCAGGCACACGAAGAGAAACTCCTGGACCTTGGCCGCCGCCAGCTCCTCCAAATTCAGGTTCTCGATGATCGGGATGCCGGCGCGCACGAGCAGCAGGATGTGGCCGGGCAGCGTGACCTTCAACTCGGGGTCGGGCGGCCCCATCACGTCGAAGGCCATGTTGTCCGCGCCCACGGCCCTCACCTTCCTATCGATCAGCCAGCGAGAACCGGCGGCGCTCACACCTGCCGCGCGCAGGTACTCGTCGGGCTTCGACCACAGGGCGCCGAAGCCTGTCCGCACCAGCACCACGTCGCCCTCGCGGACCTCGACGCGGGCCGCGCGCTCAAGGTCCGCCGGGGTGATCGCGTACTCCGGCTCCAGTCGCTTCTCGCCGGCCACGTCGATGAGCACGCCGCGCGCCACGAGCGGGGCCATCGTCTCGATGCCCAGCTTCTTGAAGCCGACCGAGGTCTGCACCCCTTCGTCGACATGAATGCCTCCGTGCAGGGTCAGGTTCTCGGCCTGGTGCGCGAGCGCGTCGATGTGGGTGCCCGAGTGCTCGGGGGTGACGATGATCCCGGAGGCGCCGGTGCGCGCCTCAGGAGCACCGCGCGCGTGGTGGCGGTGGAGGAAGTAGTTGAAGCCCGGGGTGTGCGCGGGATGCGACGGCGCACCCGCGTAGCGAAGCTGCTCGAGGTCGAAGACGCGCGCCTTCTCGACCGAGTCGAGGAGCGCTTCGATCACGTGAGGGGATTAATCCCTGTAGCGGTAGACGATCCGTCCGCGGCTGAGGTCGTACGGCGACAGCTCGACGCGAATCCGGTCCCCGGGGGTGATCCGGATGAAGTACCGCCGCATGCGGCCGGCGGCGTAGGCGATCAGCTTGTGGCCGCCTTCGACCTCGACCTCGAACATCGCGTTCGGCAGGGCCTGGGAGACGACCGCGTCCATGACGACCGCCGGTTCTTTCTGGTCGCCGTCGTCGCGGTCGGCCTTGCGTGCCTTTTCCGGGCGGCGCGGCGCTCGTCGACCTTTGTTTTTGCCCAAGACTGGAAAGTCTACTGGCGAGCGAAGGTCGCGGTCAGTCGAGCCTCGATCTGGGCTGCGAGCTCGGATGTGAGACGGTCGGAGGCGACCAGACGGTGGAGCGTCTCGATCCAGCGCCGGTCCTTGCGCACCGCGGTCATCATCAGGTCGCAGCCGGCGTCGAGCTGTCCCGCCTGCGCCAGGCCCAGGCCGCCCCAGAAAGAGATCTCGACCATCTCCGGCGCGAGCTGCAGCGCGGTCTGAAGGCCGGCCGCGGCCGCGGTTTGATCGCCGCCGTCCGCCGCGCGCTCCGAATCGCCGAGCGCCAGGTAAGCGCGCTTGATGCGCAGCAGCCGCCGCAGCTCGACCAGGGGATCTGGCGCGTCCTCGACACGGAGCTCGATGACACGGTCCTCCCATGGGCGGCCGGTGGGCTTGCCGGTGACGACCAGCATGGCCGCGGACTGCTTGCCGCGGATGTCGCCGCCCTCTTTCTCGGCCGCCTCGAGCGCGGCCATCATCCGCTCCGCCAGCGGCTCCTTCGAGGCTAGGTAGGCCTCGTGCATCGCGTCCCAGACCGTGTCCTTCTCCATGAGGTTGGCCTGGACGCTGAAGCCGTCACCGGTCTTGTGGCCGGCCGCGGGGATGCATTTCGCGCCGGTGTGCACGGCGACGGTGCCGTTGGCGTCGACCAAGGCAACCTGGCGTCCCTCAGGCTCCGAATCGCCCGCGAGCAGGGCTTTCAACGCCTGCTGCGCCGTGTACCCGGCGCGCATGTAGTCGAGGCCGAGCGGACCGAAGCTCACATTGACCATCGACTGCGTCGCCACCGCACCGACGCCGGCGATCGCCCAGGGCACGACGGGTCCGACCTGGAAGTAGTGCGACTGCACCGCGACGCCGAACTCGCCGGTCTCACTGTCGCGCGCGACGATCGAGTACGTCATGGGATGCTCGCTATCGTAATTCGCGATGGCGTACTACCGAAAACCGGGATGGATCACGAACCACATCTCCAACCCCATCGTCGCGGTGCTCACGCGGATGGGCGTCAGCGTGTGGGGTTCGCGCATCCTGCGCGTCCGGGGGCGAACATCCGGCGAGTGGCGCAGCCAGCCGGTGAACCTGCTGACCTTCGAGGGCAAGCGCTACCTGGTCGCGCCTCGCGGCCTGACGCAGTGGGTGCGCAACATCCGGGTCTCGGGCGAGGGCGAGCTTTTGCTGGGCGCCAAGGTCGAGCGGTTCAGGGCGGTCGAGATCCCCGACGCCGAGAAGCTGCCGGTCCTGCGCGCCTACCTGAAGATCTGGAAGGCCGAGGTCGGCGTCTTCTTTCAGGGCGTGGATGCCGGCTCCTCAGCCGAGGACCTGGGCCGCATAGCACCTGACCACCCGGTGTTCAGGGTCGAGCCGCTCTAGCTCTCTCCGTAGCGGAGCTCGCGCGGCTTCGAGGCGCGCCAGCGCTCGATCCACGTGCCCTGGATCTCCGGCTGTCGCTTCTCGGCCGAGAGGGTGCGCACCGCGGTCTCGACGCGGGCGGTGAACTCTCGCGTCCCCTCGCCCGCGGCCGGCGTCATCGGCTTGCCGATGCGCACGCGGACCTTGCCCGGCACGGGCAGCCTCTGGTGGCGCGGCATCACCTGGAACGCGCCCTGGATGTGCATCGGGACGACCGGCGTCCCGGTCTCCCTGGCCAGGAACCCGACGCCTGGCTTGAACTCCTGCACCCGGCCGTCGGGTGAGCGGCTGCCCTCGGGGAACAGGACGAGGTTCCAGCCCGATTTGAGGAGCTCGCTCGAGCTGTGCAGCTGGCCCTGCGCGCCTCCGGTGCGCGAGAAGGGGAAGGTGTTGAGGAAGAGACTGACGATATTGCCCAGGATCGGGTGCTTGAACCAGTAGTCGGCGGCCGCGGCGACGACGGTGCGATCGCGCGCGGCGTCGGTGAGCGAGTAGAGGACGAGCGAGGTGTCGGCGTGGCTCGAATGGTTGGCGGCGAAGATCGCCGGGCGCTTCAGCTCCCTCACCCACTCCCTGCCTTCGACCTGCGGGTGGACCATCGCCTCGGTGAAGGGCATCAGCAGCAGGCGCTGGATGAGCCAGCGGACCGAGCGAACCGGCTCGACGCGCGCCCAGCCCAGGTCGCTGGGCGGCGGCGGGACCACCGCGCCCTGCTCCGGCCAGGTGTGCGGACGAGGACTGTTCCAGCGCCAGCCGCGGCGCACGCGCGTCACGTCGTCGAGGGCGCGGTCGGCAAGGCCGGCGATTCGTGTGAGCGGTGGCTGCGAATACCAGGCCACTACTTCATGCGGTCGTTGATCTTGGTGGTCGCGGACTTGCTGTCGGTCTCGGACACGTTGAACGTGAGGAGCGCGACCTCGAACTGGTTCTTCTGCCAGAAGGCGGCGTAGAGCGAGCTCCCGGCGATGGAGATCGAGACCATCACCGAGTTGTCGCCGAGCCCCGTGGCCGAGCCCTGTGCGACGCTGCCGCCGGCGCTTTTGAGGTTGCTCAGGTCGGTGTCGCTCAGATGGAAGTCCTTCAGGTTGGTCTTGTAGTTCGCGGCGGCCGACGACGAATCCTTGAAGCGGATGGCGTAGACGTCGGCGACTTTGCCGGTGGGCGTGTCGGAGCCGAAGTTGCCGCAACCCGAGGTGGCGTCCGAGTAGACCGCGACGTAGGTGTCGTTGGCTCCGGCGGCCTTGAGGGAGTCGAGGTCGGACTTGTCGGTGGTGTACTGGCTGGGGTTCTTGGCCTGCTCGGCCGTCAGGTAGTGGTCCCAGGTGCCGCTCTCCGGGCATTTCTGCAGGCCCGCGAAGTCCGCCGAGCCGGAGCCGACGGCCTCGGCCGAAGTCTGCTGCTGCGTCGAACCGCTGCCAGAAGGCCCGCCACACGCAGCCAGGACCAGGGCGAACGCCAGGACGGTGGTGCGGTTCATTTCCTATTCGACCTCACAGAGCATGATGGGCGGCGTCCGCAGATGGGTCACGCTGGGATACCGGCCGACTGTCTGCTCGGCCATCTCGAAGGCGTCCTCGAGCGTGGTCGCGCATTTGAACCCGAGGTGATGGACGACAGCGCGGTCGGCGCCGACAAAGATGATGTCTCCCGCGTGCTGCATCGCGTGGGCTGCCCAGATGTAAGCGTAATGAGGGTGGATGCCGTGGTACGCGTGTGACTTTCGGTACAGCTGCCGGAACCACGGGTCCTCGGCGAATCGCATCTCGTACTTCTCTTCGATCTCCAGCGGGTCGCGCGTGTCGGCGAGCACCTCGTCGTAGTAGTCGATGTAGCTCGGGTGCTGCACGGCGTCGAACTCGTAGCGGCAGGGGTGCGTGAGGATCAGGACGCCGCCCTTCCGCAGCACCGGCTTGTTGCGGTAGAAGTTGAACAGGTAGCCGAGCCCCATGCAGACGACGAGGATGGGGTTCATCGGCGCGTTGACGTTGTAGGGCCCGAGGTAGGGGACGCCGAGAGTGACGATGTCGGTCTGACCCTCCACCGGCACGTTGATCTGCCTGCGCACCGCCTCGAGCGTCTTGTCGTGCACCGCGTCGACCTGGCCCGCGTGCACGGCCGTCAACCCGTACGGCGCGCGCATGGCGTGAAACACGTTGCGCTTGAACGCCGGCGGCGCGATGTCGGTCATCTGCTTGGTGGCGAGGAACATCGCCTGGTCCTGCGCCGTCCAGTCCGTCTCGCGCTTCTGCATGAAGTTCGCGATCGCGGGGAACGCGTGGTTGTTGACGGTCGTCTCGATGTGAAAGACGCGCACGGTGTCCTCGATGAGCTGGCCCTGCCGGATGCACGAGTGGTGCAGCGCCGAGTCGGGCGGGTTCATGTACGAGCGCGAGGCGAGCAGCGTCTTGGCGTTGTGGTGGGCGCGAATGCTGCGGAATGACGCGAGTCCCGTGGACATCGACTTGTGGCCTCCGTCCATCGGCACGAGCGTGAGATTGATGTAGATCACGAGGTCCGACTCGGCGGCGCGCCGGTTGAGCGTCACCTCCTCCCCCTGCGCGGTCTTGCCCACGTACACGTTGTTCTCGGGGTCCTCGCCGTCATGCTGGTAGAGCCGGTCCGGGTGGAAGGTGCTCTAGATGCGCTCGCCGACGATGTGGCGCAGCTCGTCCTCGGTCATGCGCCGGTGCAGGCCAAGCGCGGCGATGATGTGGAGGTCGTCGATGCCCGCCTCCGCGGCCATGTCGATGACCTCCTCCATCACCAGCTGGCGCACGTCGGGCGCGGCCATCGGCGGCAGAGGCAATGAGAGGTCGTCGAAGGCGATGGTCAGCTTCATGCCGCGGCGGAGGAGCGACTTCAGCGGGTCGTCCTCGAGCGGCTTTCCCAGCGCGCGCTTGATCGCGCGCTCGGGGTGCGCGATCGGCTCCAGCGGGTCCGGCGGGTAGACGATGCGGGCGCCGAGAGGCAGCTTCTCCAGCCGGATGCCCTCGCCGAAGTGGAAGAGCACCGGCGGCGTGTTGCGATCGACCTCGATCACCGCACCCGGTCGTGGCACTACGCTCGTAATCCTCGCAGGTCAAACGCGACCTTCACGGCGCCTAAACGCCCCGCGCTCATCGCGTAGGCGATCGCGTCGCGGTACTCGCCGAGCCCGAACGTGGGTCCGGTGAGGTGCTCCAGCTTCATCTCCGGCGCCGCCTCGAGGGCCAGCTCGAACGTCTTGCGCCCCTCGCGCCGAGGCTCAGCGCCGTACGCGTACGCGCCCATCACGGTCAGCTCGCGTTGCCAGATGGGCGCCCAGTCGACCTTCTCTTCGCCGGGCATGCCGACGGCGACCACCGTGCCGCCCTCGCGCGTGAAGCGGACAGCGTCGTTGAGGCTGTCCGCGCGCCCAACGCACTCGAAGGTCACGTCCGCGCCGCCCAGCAGCAGCGAGCGGTTCATCCCCTCGAGCCGCCTGGCGGCGGTGGCGAAACGCACGCGCTGGAACACCTCGGACGGCGCCACCACCTGGTCCGCGCCGAGCTTGCGCGCGAGGTCGCGCTGCGTCGGGTGCTTGGCGATCGCGATCAGGCGTTTGG
>VBHA01000044.1 GCA_005889495.1 Chloroflexota bacterium | reverse complement strand
AAGCGATTGATCGACACCTTCGAGCTCGACACCGGCCGCAAGTTCCGGCAGTACTCGACGGGCAACAAGCGCAAGGTCGTGCTGATCCAGGCGTTCATGCACCGACCCCGGGTGCTCATCCTCGACGAGCCGACCAGCGGGCTCGACCCTCTGAACCAGCAGGAGTTCGACGGGCTCGTGAGGGAGGCGCGCGACGAGGGCCGGACCGTGTTCCTTTCCTCGCACGTGCTCAGCGAGGTCGAGAAGACCTGCACGCGGGTCGGCATCATCCGCGAGGGACGCCTCGTCCGGCTCGGCAGCGTGCACGAGCTGAAGGACATCAAGCGCTACGAGATCTCCATCTCCTTCGCTGAGCCGGTCCCCGCCGAGGCCTTCGCGCACCTGGACGGGGTCGCGAGCGTTGACCCGCTCAGCAACGGTTCAGGCCTCCGGCTTCACATGCAGGGGCCCGCCGACGCGGTCATCAAGGCCGCGGCGCAGCACCAGGTCATCTCCCTGACCAGCTACGAGCCGAGCCTCGAGGACATCTTCCTGCGCTACTACGAGACGGATGGGCAGCGCGCCAAACAGACGGCAGATGTTTAGGAGCATCTTCCTCAAAACTCTGCGCGACTACAGGATCGCGATCCTGGGCTGGGGCATAGGCATGGGTCTTGTGATCGTCTCGCCGATGGCGAGCGTGGCCACGCTGATCACCACCCCGGAGGCGCGCGCGGCGCTGGCCGGCCTGGCGGCGCAGTTTGCCTGGAATGCCGACCCGGTGGCCGCGGACACGGTCGGCGGCTACGCCACCTTCAAGATCGGCATCTTCGTCTTCCTCGTCTGCGTGTGGCCCCTGCTCGCCGCCAGCCGCATGCTCCGGGGCGAGGAAGAGCGCGGCTCGCTCGACGTGCTCCTGTCGGTGCCGCGCTCCCGCGCTCGGGTGGCGATCGAGAAGGTCGCCGCGATGTGGGTCGCCCTGCTGCTCGTCGGCGGGATCGCCGGCGTCCTCGCGTACCTCGGCGGGGCGGCTTTCAAGGCGGACTTCGGGCTTGAAGGCGGTTTGCTGTTCGGGCTCGACCTCGCGCTGATCTGCATGGTGATCGGCGGCGTCGCCCTCCTCATCTCGCAGTTCACGCACGAGCGCGGGCCGGCCGCCGGCGCGACCGGGGGGCTGCTGCTCGTCTTCATCGTCGTCGACATGGTCCACCGGGTAATTCCCAACACCGAATGGGTTTCGCGCCTGTCGCCGATCTATTACTACAACCTGAGCAAGCCGCTCATCCCGAGCTTCGGCACGAGCATCGGCGGCATGGCAGTCCTCGGCGCGCTGGCGGTCCTCCTGAGCGGCGCGGCGATTTGGCTGTTCGTCCACCGGGACGCCGGCGACGTGGTCGTCATCCCGGGCGTACGGATACGAGCGGCCGCCCCGAGCCGGGCGCTGCCGGCGGGCGCATGGTCGCTCCGCTCCGTGTACACCAGAAGCCTGGGCATGATCGCCTGGCCGACCTTCTGGTGGACGCTCGGCATGGCAGCGTTCGCGGCCTGGATGATCGTCGCCGTCCACCAGCTCGTCGACAAGCTGAATCCGCTGTTCGCGAACCCCTCGAGCCAGGCGGCCGTGAACATCCTGCGGAACATCGGCGGCGGCGTTTCGGGGCTGAACGCCCTCTTGCTCGGCGCCATGTTCGAGCTGATGCCCGTGCTGCTGATGGCTTTCGCGGTGACCCAGGTGAGCCGCTGGACGGCCGACGAGGACGAAGGGCGGCTGGAGATCATCCTGTCGACGCCCCGCTCCCGGGTGGCCGTGATGCTCGGCCGCTTCGCCGCCCTGGCCACGGCCACGGTCATCGTCGGCGTCGTCACGCTGGCCACGGCGGCGCTCGCCGCCGGCCTGGGCGGCGTCTCGCTCGACTCCACCAACCTCGCCGAGGCGACGCTGGGCATGATCCCGCTCGGGCTCCTGGTCGCGGCCGTCGGGTACCTGGCCTCGGGCTGGCTGCGCACGGCCGCTGACACCGGCCTCCTCAGCTTCATCCTGGCCGCCTGGTTCTTGATCAGCTTCGTCGGCCCGGACCTGAAGTGGCCGGACGCGACCCTGCGCCTTTCCGCCTTCTACTACTACGGCACCCCACTGCTCCACGGCCTGCAGGCCGCGAACGTCGCCGTCGTGGTCGCTGTCGGGGCGGCCGCGCTGGGCCTCGGCGCCCTCCGTTTCGCCCGCAAAGACATCAGCGTCTAAAGCGCCCTCACTCCACACACGAGTCTTAACAGTTCCTTAAGCGGCGACCCAAACAGTTGCGAGTAGCGTTGTCGAACTGCTGGGGTTGGGGTTAATCCTTAAGCGATCTGGAGGGTTGGGAAGCAAGTGAAGAGGGTGGTATTGGCCGCGGTCCTGGCCGGCGGCCTGCTGATGAGCTCGCCCACGAGCGCGGGCGCCTGGGCGACCTACTGCGATTGGGACCCGCTCGTGCTCGTGGTCACGCCTTCGGGGCACATCGTGCCCGTCTACGACAGCGTCTGGACTTCCAGCCTCCTCGACCTCGCCGTGCCCCTCGAGAGCTACAAGGTCTCGAGGGTCTACGACTCGGCCGGAAAGCCGGAGACCGCGGTCGACATGACCATCCTCGTGCCCACCGGGCTGCTGTTTCGCTACCAGGTGCACGACATGGTGACCAGCGGCCTGCTGGGCTCTGGCAATGTCTACGCCCAGGCCAACGGGACCAGCGGCACGCCTGTTCACCTGACTTTCACGTTGCCCATCGCCTGAGCCATGGCGCCGCGCCGCCGGTCTGAGCTCTTCCGGCTGGGTATCGGGGTGGTCGCGCTCGCGACCCTGGTCGCGACGGTCGGCCGCCTGAACCTCGCCACCGCGGACTGGTGGCTCATCGTCTCGCTCGCGGCCGCGGGAATCCTCGCCCTCGAGTTCCCGCTCCACATCAGCCTCAGCGTCAAGGTCAGCGTCGCGAGCGCCGTCTTCTTCGCCGCGGTGCTGCTGCTGCCCGTGTGGCAGGCGGCCGCGCTCGTGGGCGCGCTGCAGGCTGCTGACATCTGCGTCGCCGCGTTCCGAAAGATCCGGAGGACGCACGAGCGGCCGCCACGCGCGGTGGCCATCAACGTCCTGTTCAACGGTGGGCAGGCGTACCTGGCCGGCCTGCTGGGCGCCCTCCTGCTCGCGTCCGAAGGCGTGTCCGCGAGGACCGGCCTCGCCGGGCCGCTCGACGCGCTCGTTCTCGTCGCCGCGGCCGCCGTCATGTTCGGGACCAACATCCTCCTGGTCTCCGTCGCCGCGGGGCTGGCGACCTCGCGCAATCCGCTCCATCTCTTCCTGAGCACGCAGCGCCTCGTCTACGTCCAGTTCGCGAGCCTATACCTGGTGGGCGCCGTCGCCGCCTTCGCCTCGGTCCAGCTGACCTGGCTTCCGCTGCTGGCGATCGTGCCGGCCGCACTCGTCTACCACTCGCTCCGCCAGCGGGTGGAGATGCGCCGCGACGCGATGCGCGCGATGGAGCGCATGGCGGACGAGGTCGACCGGCGCGACCCCTACACCTTCAATCACTCGCAGCGGGTCGCGATCTACACGCACGCGATCGGGCGCAAACTTGGCTTCAGCGCGAGCGAGATCGAGGTGCTCGAGCTCGCGGCCAAGGTCCACGACATCGGCAAGATCCGCATTCCCGACAGCATCCTTCTCAAACCGAGCGGGCTCACGCCTGGCGAGCGGCGGGTCATGGAGACCCACCCGCGCCTGGGCTACGAGATCCTGCGCCCGTTCTCGGAGTACGCGAAGATCCTCGACCTGGTGCTCACCCACCACGAGCGGTACGACGGACGCGGCTACCCGAACGCGAGCGTCGGCCGGCGCCTGATGATGATCGCCCAGGTCATCCCGGTCGCCGACTCGCTCGACGCGATGACGACCGCACGCGCCTACCGCGGGGCGCGCTCGTGGGAGTCGGCCATGGACGAGCTGCGCCGCGGCGCGGGGACGCAGTGGAACCCATACGTGGTGGAGGCGGCGGTGGGCGTGCTCTCGCCGGAGAGGCCGGCGGCGGTCGCACAGTCCGCGACCGCGAGCGCGATCGCCTAGAGCTTCACCGGGCCGAAGCTCAGGTCGTGCTTCTCGCCCGGGGCGAGGAACTCCATGAGCTTCAGCCCTTCGCCGGCTACGTCCCGCGCTTCCTTCCTGGAGAACGGCTTGTCAAAGGGCGTGATGTGGAGCATCGCCGAGGTCGGGATCCACGCGCCGCGGACGAATCCGTCGACCAGGACAGAGCCCTTCATGATCCCGTTGCTGCTGAAGAGGCCGAGGTGGCGCCCCGGCGCGAGGATCCGCGTGCGGTCAGCGTGTCCGAGCAGGATGTTGTCGTAGTCGGGTAGGAAGCGGACGGGGACCTCGAGCTCCGCCGGCGGGCGGGGAGCACGGGGGAGGTCGAAGAGCTCGCGTCCGTCCGGGTCACGGAAAACGCGAAGGCGCGGACGCAGGCGCTCGAACGCAGCTCGCATCGCCAGGCCCGACCACGCGCGCATGTCCGCCACCGAAGCCGGGCCGAACGCTTTGAGGTAGCGAAGGACGAAGTCCTCCTCGGCGATGGCCGGTCCAGGAGCCTGGCCCAGCCACGCCATGATTCGCGCCAGCTCAGCCACGGTGCGCGGCTTCTCGCCCATGATCTCGCGGCCGGCCCGCGCGATCTCGACCATGTCGGCGTCGCGCATCTGGCGTCCCCACGGGCTGCCCCGGAGAAAGCCTCGCTCTCCCAGGCGCATGAAGAGTGGTTTGACGCCCAACGCGTCGCGCCGGGTGACGAGGTGGATGGTGTTGCGCATGAGCGAGAGGCGGATTGCCTGCCGAGCCTCGACCTGTCGCGAGAGCTCGTCCGGCCGGAATCCAACCAGGCGCGCCCACAGGCCGACGTAGGGCAGGTTGGGGGCCTGGGCTTGCATCCCGACCAGGTGTTCGATCGTGCCGGCGGCGGAACCGCGGCGCCGCTCGAGCAGGAGCTGGCGCGCGAGCAGTGCCCGGTTCAGGGCCCGGCGGTCGAGGACCTGCTCGCGGTGGGGCACGGGGCAATTGTCAGGTCTGTTTGCCCCTCCGGTTCTGCCCCTCCGGCCCTTCGGGCCACCTCCCCATAAATGGGGAGGACAAGAGCCACCTCCCCATGAATGGGGAGGAAAAGGGGGACCTGCCCCTCCGGCCTTTCAGGAGACGGGGGGACGGGTCTGCTTGCCAATTCGGTTCTGCCCCTCCGGCCTTTCAGGCCACCTCCCCATGAATGGGGAGGACAAGGGGAGGGTTAGGGGCCCGGGTCGAGGTCTGTCCGACCGCTCTCTCGGCGGTAGGAGTCGATCTTCGCCCGCAGTTCCTTGCGGCGCGCCTCGCCACGGTCGGGGTCGAGGAAGTACATCGCCGTCGCGGCGAGGGCCATCCACATCATCAGGCGGGTCAACCTGAAGCGCATGAGCATTCAACTCAAGAACGGGTGCGCGCCGGGCCTTACTTGGGGCCCGGCGCGATCAGAGGGTTAAGGAGTCGGGTCGGGGTACGCCCCGCCGTAGATGTCGGAGTTGCCGAACGTGGCCGGGCAGTCCTGCTCGGGTGCCGGCCGCGGCACTGTGGTCCCGTCGCGCAGGGACATGCGCCAGGCGTCGATCGCCGGGCAATCGGCCGCGTTGCGCGCGTCGTTCCATACGGCCGCGCCGAACGTTCGCGTCGCCGTCGCATAGACGTAGTCGCCGAGGAACTCACCGACCAGGTTGTTCTGGCTCGAGCCGCGTGGGTCGCCATTCGCACCTCGATGGATGGAGGTGAACCCGCCGGTCGTGCTTCCCGAGACGTCGGCGTGGAGGACCACTCCGACCAGGTTGCGCGGCGATGTGGTGTCCGTTCTGTAGGGGGTCGTGAACGCGTTGTAGACGACGTAGACGTCGGTGCCGTTGGGCGAGATCGCCGGCGCGGTGTAGTAACCGCGGTCGCCCGTGCGCTCGATCGGCCTCGGCGCCGACCACGTGGCGCCGCCGTCGCTCGACTCGGTGAAGTAGACGTGCGGGGTGGCGAGGTCGCCGCTGACGTAGCTCATGACGATCCTGTTGGTGGCGTCCCCACCGGTAGGTGCGCCGTTGGCGATATCGACGCTGGGCGCCGGGGCGAGGTCGCTGCGGGCGCCGGCGATACCGTCGATCGTCGGCCGTCCGAGCACCCGGTCGACGACTCCAGGCTGGGTCACCGGTCCGGCGACTGCGGTCGGCGACGACCACGACTGGCCGCCGTTCGCCGACGTGGACATGAGCTCGAAGCTCGCGTGGCCGGCAGACGAGACGGTGCCCACGCCGAAGACGTAGGCCGTGCCGTCGCTGCCTGTGCGGATGGTGCAGCCGTCGAGCGGGTTGCGCTGGCCGTTGTTGGCCGCCGCGCCGATGGGGTGGACGCTCCACGTGTCGCCACCGTCACTGGAGACCGCGACCTGCAGCTGCGCCGGCGCGGCGTTTCCTTTCTCCTGCCCGACGAAATTCGCCCAGCAGACGTAGGCATTGCCGAAGAAGGGGCTGCTCGATGCGTTGTCGGCCCAGACCTGCTCCTTGTCGGAAAAGGTGGTGGTGGACTGGTGCGAGATGAGAACTGGCTGCATCCACGCGCTCTTGACGTTCGCGGCCGCGGCCTGCACGTTGTCGGTGCGCGAGACCGCGATCGCCTCGAAACCCTTGAACGACTCTTCTGAGCGGGTGGCGCCGAAGTTCGACGTCAGGTTGGCGTAATAGAGGCGCGAGCCGTTGGCCCAGCTGAAGCTCCCCGCGACCGGCTTTGGTCCGAACGCCACGGCGGGGTCGCCGTCCGACACGATCCCGTTCTCGTAGTACCACGGCAGCGTCCCGATCGGGCCGACTCCCGGGTTGCAGGTGTAGCCGGGTGCGCCGACGCAGTTGCGCGCGCTCCAGCCCGTGTAGGTCGGCTGCGTCCAGGACTGCCCTGAGTCAAAGGAGAAGTAGACGCCCGAGACTCCAACACCGTGGGTGAAGGGACAGGTCCTCGGGTCGCCGGCGTTGCAGTCCTCCATATCGATGTTGTCGTTGCTGCCCGCGACGAGCACGTTCGGCGCATGCGCGTCGACCGCGATCGTGGGCTCGTTCTGCTTGTTCTGCGAGAACGGCGCCGGCGGGCTCCCGATGCTCACGCGGGTATCGCTGGCGGCCCCGAGGGCCGTCGATGCGGCGATGAGCGCGAAGGCGGCCGCGAGCGGAATTGCCGAGAGCTTCTTCATGTGATACCCCCCAACACCCTGAAGGACTTGGCCTATCGGCCAGTGTAATCGGGTTGGGGAACCACATGGAAGCCCCGTCCGTGGCGGTAGGTTAGAAAGCCTGTGAGCCGCCGCGGTCTGTTGCTGTTCGCCGCCATGTGCGTGATCTGGGGCATTCCATACCTCTTCATCCGGATCGCGGTCGGCGAGCTTTCACCGCCCACATTGGTCTTCTTCCGCACCGGCGTGGCGGCGCTGATCCTTCTGCCGTTTGCCCTGTCGCGCGACGGGCTGCGGGCCGCGCGCCGGAGATGGGTGCCGCTTCTCGCCTTTGCCGCGGTCGAGGTGGCGGCGCCGTGGCTGCTGCTCTCGAGCGCGGAGCAGCACATCACGAGCGCCCTCGCCGGCCTGCTCATCTCGGCGGTGCCGATGGTCGGCGTCATCATCGCCACCTCGCTCGGCAACCGCGAGCACCTCGGCCTCGCCACCCTCTCCGGCCTGGGTGTGGGGTTGGCCGGCGTCGCGCTCATCGTCGGCTCCGACCTGCGCGCATCCGAGCCCTTCGCGCTGCTCGAGATGGCGGGCGTCGTCATCGGTTACGCCCTCGGCCCGGCGATCCTGGCGCGCTACCTGACCGATGTGCCCGCCGTCACCGTCAACGGCCTGGCGCTCGCGGTCTGCTGTGTCGGCTACGCCCCTGTCGCCGCGCTGCACTGGCCGGGAGCCGTCCCGAGCCTTGCCGCGCTGGGCTCGATCGCGGTGCTCGCAGTCGTCTGCACCGCGCTCGCGTTCCTGCTCTTCTTCCAGCTCATCGCCGAGATCGGACCGGTGCGTGCGACGGTGATCACCTATGTGAACCCGGCCGTGGCGGCGCTGCTCGGCGTCGCCGTCCTGCGCGAAAGCTTCACGGCCGGAATGGGGCTCGGGTTCGTGCTCGTCCTCGTGGGGTCGGTGCTTTCCACCCGGCGCAGAGGCTTGCCGGCGGCGGGGGTGGTAGTACCCGAGAGCCAGGCTGGGGAGGCCATTTGAGGCTGGTTTCGCGCAGGGGGTCCTGAAGGCGGCGCGGGCCCCGTAGTTCGGGGGGCCGCGACGTTTCGTTTGTGTGAAGCCGGCCGGCTCGCTCGGTGCTGCCCTCCTCGCGGCGGTCGTGCCTGTGTTCGCCGCCGCAGGCGGGATCCTGGCCCTGGGCGCCTGCACGAGCTGCCAGTCGACCGTCCGCACCGCGCCGATGCCGGTGATCGCGGCCAGCTCGTTCGACGGCGTCGTCGCCGACCCGTCGGCGCACCAGCTCTACCTCGCCGACGGCACACTCAACGGGGTGGACGTGGTCGACATCTCGTCGGCCACACCTCGATTCGTCGGCACCGTGAAGCTGACAAGCGCGCCCAGCGGTCTCGCGATCGCTCCTGACCGCCACCGCCTCTACGCCGGCATGGCGGCCGGGACCGTTGAGGTGATCGACACCGACCCGGCCTCATCGCGGTCGATGCAGGTCATCGACAGCATCAACGTCATGCCGGGGGGAGCGGACCTCCTCGACTACAGTCCGCAGACCCAACGCCTTTACGTCGGCATGGGCGCCGGCAATGAGGTGGTGACCATCGACACGACCACCGACAAGGTCCGACTTCGCCTGGCGGCGAAAGCGCTCGTCGAGCAACCGCGGTACAACCCGGCGGACGGGATGGTGTACGTGACGACACCGACCACCGATTCGCTGCTTCAGATCAGCCCCGCGACGGGCAACATCACGAGGACCTACGTCATCCCGAAGTGCCGTCCCACCGGCCTGGCGATCAACTCCGCGCGTCACCTGGCGATGGTCGGGTGCGGGAGCAGCGTGGGGCTGATCAACCTGCAGACGGGTGCCCACTCGGTGACGACGGCGGTCCAGGGCGGCGACCTCGTTGCCTACGACCCGGCCGCCGACCGTTTCATGGTCGGGTCGCCTCACAACCGGACCGACAGCGCCGTGGGTGTGTTCTACGGAGACGGCGGCTTCCTCGGTTCGGTCGCGGCGACCCCGCAGGCACACGCCGCCGTCTTCGACATAGCGCACGGAGTGGTCTACGCGCCGGGCACGGCCGGCTTGATGAGCTTCGCCCCGCCTGTCTGCGAACCGCCGCCGGACTGGCTGAAGTTCGCGGGCGGCATGTCGGTGTTTGCCGTGCCCTTGCTCGGCCTGGCGCTGTTCCTGATCCTCTACGCGCGGCGGCTGCGTCGCCCGCGCGAGCGTACCAAGCCGACGTTTCGCGACCTGCAGGAGCAGGACCTGGAGACGGAGCGGGAGAGGATGCGCGCGCTCGAGGACGGGATCCTGGGTCCGGAGGGCGGCTAGCCCGATTCGGCCTTTCCCGGCTCTTGCCGGCACTTCTTTCAGCTGACGATGTCTGCGATCTGCTTGACGTGCGGACGCTCATGGCCGGCCAGCCAGCGCCCATAGAAGAGCACGGTTCGCTGGAGCACCTTTCCCGCCCCGGTCACCGTCGCCGTGCGTGACCAGGCTTCGTGCGGCAGTGGTTCCAGGACCGCGAGCAGTCCAGCGCGCTGGGCGGCGAATGCCCGGAGCGAGGGCTGGAATTCGAGCTCGAGGTAGTCCGTCCTCTTGGTCCAGGTGAGGGGATTGACGGCGCGCAGCGTCGGCGCGTCCTCGGCGATCATCGTCGCCATGCAGCCGCCCCACACATCAGCGCATGCGCGAACATGGGCAAGCACTTCGTTCGCGGACCACTTCTCCGGCGTTGGGCGGGCGCGCAGCCGAGCCGGCTCGAGGCCGGCCGTGAGGGCGGCGATGCGGCGGGGCGTTTCTCGCAGCAGGGCCAGGACCTGCTCCTCCGTGAGGGTTTTGTTAGGCAAGGTTCGCGATGTCCCAGATTAGGCTGAAGGCACGATGGACCTGACCAACGAGACCTACGTGATCTCGATCAGCACCAGGAATTCAACCGAGCGCTACTACCGCGAGGGCCATGGTTGGGTGAAGGAGTCGACGCGGGGGCGGAAGTTTCGGGCGACCGCGGAGCAGGTGCTGAACCATCTGCTGCCGGCGCTTGCGGGGGTCAAGCCTGGCCTGAGCGTGAGGGTGGAGCATTTGGCCGCCAACCGGGAATAGCGTGCCTTTTGATCCAAAGATGCGGAATCCGACGACTGATTACGTGCTTTTGGCGCCAAACACACTTAATCAAATGCACTCAGGGACGGTGGAACCGTGATCCTGCCCAAAGACCGCGACCCCCGCTTCATCACCATCCGCCGCGGGGGGACGCTCACGGACTCCGACCATCGGCTCCTGGCTTTGTGGGCTGCCGCGTGCGCGGAGCACGTCCTGCACCTCTTCGAGTCGGTGCAGCCGTCGGACCCGCGGCCCCGCCTTGCGATCGAGCAAGTTCGGGCATGGGCGCGAGGCGAGATCAGGATGTCTGAGTCGCGGGCGGCGGGTGGTCACGCCATGGCTGCGGCAAGAGAGTTGAGCGGGGCCGCGAGACACGCCGCCTATGCCGCCGGCCAGGCGGCGGTGGTGGCGCATGTCGCCGCCCACGAGCTCGGTGCCGCGGCCTACGCGATCAAGGCCGCGCGTGCGGCCGCCAACGGACGTGAGGGTGAGAGCGCCGGCCGGCTCGAGTGCCGTTGGCAGCGCGAACAGCTTCCGGATGCGGTTCGCGAACTCGTCCTCGAGGATCAGCGGTTGCGAAACGACATCTGCTGGTCGGTGTTCGACTGTTGACCGGCGTCAAGGCTACGGTCTCTGATGAAAAGCCGCCTTCTCGAGGGTGGTCGTTGATCGATATGGCTGAGCGCACTGAAGAGCGAGAGAGCGATGGACCCGTCAGAAGTCCTGCGCGCAGTTAAAGCCGGCACGGCCGTAGCCTCTGCCCTCGGCCTTCGAGTCGATGGCGCGGATGTTGTCCATAACTCCAACCGCATCGTCGTGCGCTTGATCCCTTGCGACGTTCTTGCTCGGGTCGCGCCGCCAGCGCACCATTCCGGCGCCCAGTTCGAAGTAGAGGTTGCTCGCCGTCTGGCCGAAACCAGTAGCCCGGTGGCCGAGCTCGAGTCTCGGGTGGAGCCCCGCGTCTATGTGCATGGCGGATTCGCTGTCACGCTATGGACCTACTACGAGCCGGTGGCATCCTCAGGCATCGCGCCGCCCGACTATGCGAACGCACTCGCCCGGCTCCATGCCGGCCTGTATCAGATAGATCTAGGGGCACCACACTTCACCGACCGAGTCGCCGAGGCCCTCAGGGTAGTGACCGACCGAGAGCAAAGCCCAGAGCTTCTGGAGCCCGACCGGGAACTCCTTAGCAACACACTGAGTGGCCTGGGGGCAGCGATCAGCGCCCGCGGTGGCGGTGATCAGCTGTTGCACGGTGAGCCGCACCCGGGCAACTTGCTGAACACCATGAGGGGGCCGCTGTTTGTCGACCTCGAGACATGCTGCCTCGGGCCAGTCGAGTTCGACATCGCCCACGCCCCCGAAGAAGTGGGAGAGCACTATCCAGCGGCGGACCAAGACGTGCTTGACCTTTGCCGCATCTTGATGCGTGCGATGGTCACCGCGTGGCGCTGGGATCGAGAGGACCAGTTTCCGAACCGACTGCGCTGGGGGATCGAGGGGCTCAACCAGCTCCGGGCTGCACTCGATGCTAAAGGCTGAATCTCTCGACGATGCGCCTAAAGGCCGTGTTGCTAGCGGAGGATTCTTCGGCGGTTCTGATCCATCAACTGAGCGATGCAACCGATCGACGCTCTGCGCGGGTTCCAACCGTGTAAACGGTGCGACTGCAATTCGGTTATCCGCAGCGGCTAAGAGCTGAGCGCCCTGTGCTGAAGATGACTTGGCAGACCCGGCCGGACGGTCGCCGACGTCGGCACACTGTATTAGGCGACCGGGTTGGTGGACCCGAGGGGATTCGAACCCCTGGCCTCGTGAGTGCGATTCACGCGCTCTCCCAGCTGAGCTACGGGCCCACGACGTCGTGCAAGCGGGGCGGAGGTCGAGTATACCCGCGCTCCTATACTCGCCCGGAATGGCGTCGTTCTTCAAAAGCAAGCGTCCGCCCGAGGGCGTCGACCCTGCACGAATCCCACCCGGGCAGACCCTCACGGCGCCCGACCGCTGGCCCCTGCTCCATTTCGGCCCCGTCCCCAAGATCGACATCGCGAAGTGGGACTTCAACGTGTTCGGAGCGGTCGAACATCCCCTGACGCTGGACTACGGCGAGCTGCGCGGGCTGCCGTCGAAGGACGTCGTCGCCGACATCCACTGCGTCACGGGCTGGAGCCGCCTTGGCGACCGCTGGACCGGCGTGCCGGTCCGCGAGATCCTGGCGCGGGCCCAACCGAAGCCCGAGGCGAAGTACGTGATGGCCCACTGCGAGTACGGGTACACGACATCGGTCCCGCTGTCGGTGCTGGACGCTGACGAAAACCTGCTCTGCTACGCCTGGAACGGCGAGGACCTCACGCCCGACCATGGCTGGCCGCTCCGGCTTTTCGTTCCGTCGAAGTATTTCTGGAAGTCTGCAAAGTGGCTGCGCGGGCTAGAGTTCATGGAACGCAACCGGCTTGGCTTTTGGGAGCAACGTGGCTATCACGACGAAGCAGACCCCTGGAAAGAAACAAGGTACTGGTAGCGGCCTGACGGGACCGCCGATCGTCACCTTCACCTCCGACTTCGGCTCCGGCTCACCCCTGGTTGCGGCGATGAAGGGCGTCGTCCTCGCAGGGTGTCCGACGGCGGTCCTGGTCGACGTTTCGCACGAGGTGCCTCGCTTCGACGCGTGGGCGGGTGCTTTCATGCTGTTCGCGGGGACTAGACACTTCGGGGGTGGTTCGGTGCACCTGGCGGTGGTCGACCCGGGGGTCGGCTCGACCCGGCGCCGGCTCATCGTCCAGGCAGGAGGCCGCTTCTACATCGGCCCCGACAACGGGTTGTTCGCGATCGTGATCGACGAGGTGGGGATGCAGGCCGTGCACGAGCTGGCGCCGCGGCCCTACACCGCGCCGACCTTCGAAGGTCGCGACGTGTTCGCGCCGGCGGCGGCTGCGTTGGCGTCAGGCGTCCCCCTTGAGTCACTGGGGCCGGCGACCGATCCGCCCCTCGGACTGCCCGAAACCGGTCCCCGGGTGCTGTGGACAGACGGATTCGGCAACCTCGTCACGAACCTGAAGCCTCCTGCGCGCAAGCTGCGCGTCCACAACCACGACATCGTCGCCACCGCCAAGACGTACTCGGACGCGAGACCCGGCGAGCCTTTCGTGTACGTCGGCAGCATGGGCTACCTGGAGGTGGGGGTGCGGGAGGCGCGGGCGGACAAGCTGCTGGGCGCGCGCCCCGGTATGCGCGTGGAGACGATCTAACCGCGCTCTTTTCGGTGGTGCCTTGCGGGGCATGAACTCTTAACAGGCTGGGTTTTCGCGCGGTTCGCGTGCGGGTAGCTTGGTCGGGCTGTGGTTCGAGTGGCCTGCTTGCTCTTCCTTCTTCTCTCCCTGGTGGGCTGCTCGAGCCCGGCCTCTGCCGTGCCCATGGCCAGGGTGGCCGCCGCCGGCGTCGCGGGCGACGTCCGGCTGTGGCAGGACGCCGGCATCTTCACGGTGGTCGGCGACCTGATCCGGTCCGCCCAGCGCCGCGTGATGGTCGAGATGTACGAGCTCGGTCGGGTCGACCTCGTTCAGGCGCTGGGGGCAGCGCACGATCGCGCCGTCGACGTCCGCGTGATCACCGACCCGACGGTCCAGGCGAGCCGGGCGTCGGCGGTGAGGCTGCGCGCCCTGGGCGTGTCCCAGCGGGCATACCCGATCGATGACACGCGCCATCAGATCGACCACGTCAAGCTGCTGATCGCCGACGGCGAGGCTGTGGTCGGCGGCATGAACTGGGGCGCCCACAGCGACCGCAACCACGATTACGTCCTCGAGACGCGCATCGCGGCGGAGGTCGGCCGGCTCAGTGCCATCTTCGCCCAGGACTGGGCGCTGGCCGGCGGCCACCCCTCGCCGCTCGCCGCGGCGCTGGGCGCGGTCGCGCAGACGGCTCCTGGAGACGAGATCCGGCGGATGCTCGAGGGCGCCCTGCTCGGGGCGACGCACCGCGTCCTGGCGGAGGTCTACACGCTGACCGACGCGCAGGTGACCGCCGAGCTCGTGATCGCACACCGCCGCGGCGCCGACGTGCGCGTGGTCCTCGACCCCAACCAGGCTTACAACCTCCACGCCGCTGTGATGCTGAGAGCGGGCGGCGTCGCGGTGCGCTGGTACCCGGTTCCCAGGGGCGTGCTGCTCCATGCCAAGATCGGGCTGTTCGACGGCGTGCTCGTGCTGGGTTCGGCGAATTGGACGGTGAGCGGCCTCGGCGTCAACCACGAGCTGGACATAGAGACGCTGGATCCGCAGGCAGTGGGCGCTTATGGGTCCCGATTCGAGTCGGATTGGGCGCGGTCCGCCGCTTAGGTGATGCGGGAACCGGCCGCCGCTGTTATGCGGCGGTCCTTGCGGAGTTGAGCCGGCTTATGCCTGCGGCGGCGGTCCCGCTGAACCGGGAGCTGGAGGGCCGCCCGGTCCGGCCGCCGGCGGCAGCGACCCGGGGGCGCCGGGAGCGCCTGAAGGCGGCATGTTGCCGAAGCTGACCTGGGGCACCGCGCGGTCGCCCTCGTCGGCCTGGAAGAAGCCGAAAGGCTTGAAGCCGAGCGTGCCGGCGATGAGGGACGTCGGCAAGGTCTGCAGCTTGATGTTGTAGTCGCGCACGTTGCCGTTGTAGAAGCGCCGCGAGAACTCGAGCTTGTCCTCGGTCGCGGTCAGCGTCTCCTGCAGGTTGGTGAAGGCGGAGATCGCCTTCAGGTCGGGGTAGTTTTCCGACACCGCGAACAAGCTGCGCAGGCTCTGCGACAGCACGTTCTCCGCCTGGCCGATCTTGGCCGGGTCGCCGGTCGCGCCCGCGGCGACCGCGTTGGCGCGGGCGTTGGTGACCGCCTCCAGGGTGCCCCGCTCGTGGCCCATGTAGCCGGAGACCGTGTTCACGAGGTTGGGGATCAGGTCATGCCGTCGCTTCAGCTCGACGTCGATCTCGGACCACGCCTCCTGGGTCCGGTTGCGGGCCGTGATGAGGCCGTTGTAGGTGAAGACCAGCCAGAGCACGACCAGAATGACGACGCCGAGAAGGATCCACCAACCCATGACCTACCTCCTAGGCATGCGCGCGTCGCGCCCAACGGGTCTTCTTCAGCATTTTCTTGTGCTTGTGCTTGCGCATCTTCTTGCGCCGCTTCTTGATGACTGAGCCCAATC
>VBHA01000179.1:6201-9661 GCA_005889495.1 Chloroflexota bacterium | reverse complement strand
AGACCGGCCTGCTGGCCGTCACGCTGCCCTCCTCGCAGGTCCGGCACCTGGTCGACCTCGTGTCAGAGGACCCGGGGGCGGTGATCGTCGTCGACCTGGAGCGTCAGGTCGTGCGCGGCGAGGGAGTGGAGTACCGCTTCGAGATCGACCCCTTCGCGCGCGATTGCCTGCTCCAGGGCCTGGACGAGATCGCGCTGGTCGAACGCCACGACTCCGAGATCAGCGTCTACGAGAAAAAGCGCGCGGAGTGGCTTCCGGCCGTCAGGTCTTGATCACGCGCCGAGGCGGCATCAGGTGACGTCGATCCACACACCTGCCCCTGGAGCCGCGAGCCGGCCGTCCTTCAGGTACCAGGTCATGTACTGGCGGCCCTGCGGCAGGTCCGCGGGCAGGTTCGCCTTCATCGCAAAGGTCGCCTTCGCGCCTGGTGCCAGGCTGCCGGCCGGCTCGCAGTTCAGCTGGTAGGTCGCGAATACTCCCTTTGACCCTTTGAGGATCTCGTCGTAGTCGGCGCAGGGACGCATGTCGTAGGTCTTCGCACTCGTGTTGGTGATCGTGACGAGGAACGAGACCGTCGCCCCGTGTCGCACGGTTTGCGGCGCGCTGAGGTCGACCTTGACCGTGATGTAGTCAGGCTCCGGCGGCCATGCGAAACCGGTCGGCGTGAGCGGCCCGCGAAATGCGGCCGCGACATTCTTGCCCCGCCCGTCGCACACCGGACTCGCGTCGCCGCGTAATGCAAACGGCACGAGGAATCGTCCGCCGCCGCTCGGCAGGTCGATGGCCAGGTGCGTGGCGCGAGGCTGCCTGCAGTCGTACCAGGAGAAGTTCATGAACGCTTGTCCGGGCACGCCCTGGCCGATTCCACTCTCCGGTGTCGGCGGAAACGCGGTTCCGTGAACCATCAGCAGAGGAACGACGGGACCGTCGGCAAAGAAGGTGCCGCGTCCGGCGACGCCCGTCGATTTAACGAGGACAGCCCCTCTCGAGTCGAGCACGGTGACGTCGAGATAGCCCTGCACGACACAATCGGCGGAGCTTCGGTTGCGAAACAGAAGCGGCATGTTCACGTTGCCCGCCGCCGCGCCCTCGCCCATCGAGACACCCTCGAGCTGCGTCGCCTTGCAGGGCGATGTGCCGGCGGGGATGCGAATCGGCGACTCGGGGACTGCCGGTGGGGCTTCGACGTACTGGTGCGCGGGCGCCAGCGGCAGCCAGGGGATCGACGGCTTCGCGCTGGTCGCGCTCGCCACCTGAGGATGCACCGTACCGCACGCACTGGCGCCTAGCAGCGCCAACGCCAGAAACGCGCGACCCGCAGCGCCCATCTCCCCCACAACGTTTTCGCCCGCCGCGGCGAGTTATCGCTTCAAGTATGCGCCCGACTGTAGAGCCGCAGGAGATCCGAGTGCCGGCATCCGGACGTTTCAAACGGCGCCATTACAGCCCACCGCCGGCACTCGCGAAAGCGCAGAAGCGCGCGGAGTGTGCTTGACGTCCGTCAGGTGACGCGGAACGTGACGATCGCCCAGCTCTCGTAGCCCGCAGGCGAACCCTGGTTGCGGACATCGACCTCGAGCTGGTACGTGCCTGGAGCTGTGGGAGTCCACGTGTACGTGTTGGTCGTGCTGTACGGCACAACGCTCCCGTTGACAAGGAAGCGGTACTCGGGGATGCCCGCGCATGAGGCCCCCGCGGTCAGCAGTACCTGGGTGCCCGCCGGCTGAGGTGAGGTGTGGTCGGTGCGCAGGGTGGCCGACGCACACGGCGCCGCGCCGAGCCGGAAAGAGGTGATCGACCACGCGTCGTAGCCGACGGTCGACCCCTTCGCGCGGACGTCCACCTCCAGCTGGTAGGTGCCGAAAGGCTTGCCCGACGTGTTCCACGTGTAGGTGTTGGCGGTGCTGTAGTTCTGGACCACGACGCCGCCGACCAGGAACCGGTACTCGGGAGTCGCGGGGCAGGTCGAGCTCGCCGTCAGCAGGATCGCGCCTCCGGGTGGTTGCGGCGACGCCTTGCTGGTACTCATCCGGGCCGACGTGCAGCCCGTCAGCGTGAAGGACGTCATCGCGTAGGTGTTGTAGCCGTCGGTCGAGCCCTGGTTGCGAGCGTCCACCTCGAGCCCATACGTGCCCGCCCGCAGCGCGGCGGTGCTCCAGTTGAACGTGCTGCTCGTGCTGTAGCCCTGCGCGATGGCGCCGTTGACCAGGAAGCGGTACTCGGGCGTGAGCGGACAGGTCGCGCTGCCCTGGACGGCGACGGTGGTTCCATGAGCCTGTGGCGACGGCACGCCGGTGCTGATCCTGCCGGCGCTGCAGCGGCTGAGCGTGTACGGGATGATCGACCAGTGGTCGAGGTCGACCTGCGACGTCCGCTGCCTGGCGTCGACCTCGAAGCGGTAGCCGCCGGCATTCGCGGTCGACGTCCAGGCGAACGTGCTTGAGGTGCTGTAGTCGCGGACGACGCTCCACCCGTCGCCGGGCGGCTGCATCCAGAACCGGAACTGCGGGTTGGTGCAGCCAGTCGTCGCGCCCGTGAAAGTCACCCTGGTACCCGTGCCACCGGGTGAAGCCGGGCTCGCGGTCAGGGTTGGGACGGCGCAGGGCGGGCTGGGGATGAAGGTCGTGGAGTTGCTGTCGGTGCCGTCAGGGTTCGTCGCCTTGACGGTCACCGTGTACGTGGTCCCGTTCTGCAAGCCGGTGATCGTGGCCGACGTCGTGGTCCCTGAATAGGAATACGTCTGGCCGCCGGGGCTGATCGTGACGTCGTATTTGTCGATCGACTTGTAGCAGGTCCGCCCGCTCCAGCTGATCCTCGCCCCGCCGTCGATGTCCACCACCGACGGCTGGGTCATCATGTGCGGCGGGCTCAACAAGTCGTGGGCATAGTTCGTGGCCTCTGCCATATAACCCTTCCAATCCCAGTTCGGGCCGGGGTCGGTGTGGTGGTCGGCTCCGCCGTAAAGATTCGGGTTGTTCGGGTCCGGCACCTGGTAGTGGCCGATGACGTGGGTGCGGTCCATGGGCACGCCGTAGCGCGAACAGATGGACGCGATGAGATGGGCGCTGGCGTCGTACTCCTTGCCGGTGTACAGGTTCTGGTAGGCAAAGCCCGCGTGCTCGATGCCGATGGCGCGGGTGTTGTAGTCCCAGTTGCCCGCGTGCCAGGCGACGTCCTTCTCCAGCACCATCTGCGTGATCGAGCCGTCGTAGCCGACGACGTAATGCGCGGACGCCGCTCGGTTCGGGTCCTGGAACGCCTGGATGGCGCTCGCGGCGGTGCCCTCGATGTCGTGGATCACGATGATGTCGACCGGGTAGTCGTGAGGACGGTCGGCGACAGTGAAGTTGTTCGGGTCGGCCGGCGCCCACGAGGCGGACGGATAGTCCGGCGAGGCCGCGGTCGCCACTGAGGCTCCGCTGCTCGGCGCGTCGACCGAGGACGCGCCGCCGGTGCGCGG
>VBHA01000179.1:2141-6152 GCA_005889495.1 Chloroflexota bacterium | reverse complement strand
CGTGTGGTAGTGCGCGATCAGCGCGGCCCCAGCGTCGAGGTTGGCGGCGGCGTCGCCGGTGATCGCCGCCTGCGAGTGACCCGTGAGCGAGGTCGCCAGCGCCATCTGAGAGGGCGTGACCTTCATCGGTCCGACGCCGCCGTCGATCTGCGGGGTGGCGATCCATTCCCACCGGGTGTTCACATAGGCGGTGGCCTCGACCACCTGCAAGGGGACGTGGCGGCTCTGAGCCGCCTGCTGCATGGCGGTCGCGAAGGCGTCGGTGGTGGAGGCGGCTGCACCCGAAACCGGCGCCAATAAGGCGATGACCGGCAGGACCAACAGCCAGCGCAGTCGCTGGCGCACTCGATCACCTTACCGCAGGCCTGAACGCGGTCGCCGTCGAGCGATGTAAAGAATCTATTAAGCCGTCTTCAGGGCTTCTCTCAGGCGGTGAGCGTGTAGACGGCGGCGGACCAGGCCTCATAGCCAAGGGTCGAACCCTGGTTGCGTACATCCACCTCGAGGTGATAGGCGCCCGGAGCGTTGCCGGTCGTGTTCCAGCTCATGGAGTTGTTCATGCCGTACGGCTGGACGACGGTCCCGTTGACCAGGAAGCGGTATTCCGGCGTGCCCGGGCAGGTCGCAGTGGCGTTCACGACGACAGGCGTCCCAGCCTTCTGGGGCGAAGGCTTGTCGGTGGTCAGACGGGCGGCGCTGCAGCCGGCCAGGGTGAAGGACAGCTTCGCCCAGGCCTCGTAGCCCGCCGGCGAGCCCTGGTCCCGCACATCGACCTCGAGCGCATACGTGCCCGCGGCGAGCCCGGCGCTGCTCCAGCCATAGGTGCTCGCCGGGCCGTAGCCCTGCACGACGCTGCCGCCGACCAGGAACCGGTACTCGGGCGTGCCGCGACAGGACCCCGCGCCGGTCAGTGTGACGGTCGCACCCGTCGGCTGAGGTGACGTCTTGTCAGTGGTCAGGCGGACCGAGCTGCACGGAGCCAGCGTGTAGGAGGAGATGACCGAGTACGCCTCGTAGCCGGCGCCCGAGCCCTGGTTGCGCGCGTCCACCTCCAGCGCGTACACGCCGGCAGCAAGGCCCGCCGTGTTCCAGCTGAAGGTGCTCGTCGGGCCGTAGGCCTGGGCGACCGTCGACCTGCCGGCGTGTCCCACCAGGAAGCGGTAGTTCGGGGTCGGACAACCCGAGCTGGTGGCGGATAGCACCACCGTCGAGCCCGTGCCCGCGGTTCCGGCGGGGCTTGCGCTCAGCCGCGCCGACGAGCATGGAGCGTCGACGGTGAAGTCCAGGTCCGCGTAGGTCTCATAGCTTGCGGTTGCGCCGGCGTCGCGCACGTCGACCTCGAGGCGGTAGTGTCCGCCCGCGGTCGTGTGCCAGGTGAACATGTTGCTCGCGCCGTAGTTCTGCACGACCGACCAGCCCGCCGCGGTCTGCATGTAGAACTGGTACTGAGGCGTCCGCGGGCATGAGGCCCCGCCGGTCAGCACGACCGTGGCGCCCGCGGTCTGGGGTGACGGCTTGTCGGTGGACAGGGTGGCGCCACTGCACGGCGTCAATACAAAAGGTATGTAGAGGTACTGGTCGTAGCTGACGGGGCGCGTCACGTCGCGTACGTCGACCTCGACCTGGTAGGTGCCGCCCACGCCCGAGGCAGTCCAGCTGAACGTCGGTGACGAGCTGTAGTCCCGCATGACGTGCCACGTCTTGTCCGGCGTCTGGACCCAGAACTTGTACAGCGGCGTCGGACACGTGGCCGTCGCGCCGGTGAACGTGATCGTCGCACCGGTCCCCTGCGGCGAAGGCACATCAGAGGTCAGCGTCGGCTTGGCGCACGCCGCCGCGGAGACCGCGAAGGTCGACGAGGCCTTCGTCTCGTAGCTGGTCAGCGCGCCGGCGTCGCGGACGTCGACCTCGAGGCCGTACGACCCGTAGGCCAGCCCGGTCGTGTCCCAGGCGGAGGTCGAGGCGGGTCCGTAGTCGCGGAGGGTCGTCACGCTTGCGTCTGGGTTGTGGACCACGAACCTGTACTCGGCCGTGGCCGGGCACGTCGCGCCCGCGGTCAGCGCGATGCTGGTGCCCGGGGTCTGGGGCGAGCTTGGGGAGACGCTGAGAGTCCCGTCCGTGCAGCTCATCAGCTGGTACGCGAGCGTGGTGCCCCAGGCGGCGCTCGCGGGGGCAGTCGACGACTTCGCGTCGACGCGCAGGATGTAGGCGCCGCCGGCCCCCGACGCGCTCCAGCTGTACGAGCTCGGTGCGCCGTAGTCCTGCTGCGTGGCCATCGGGCCGTCGGGAGGCTGGACCGAGAATCGATACAGCGCCGCGCCGTCACACGTGGCCGACCCCGTGAGAAGAATGGAAGAGCCCGTGGGCTGCGGCGAGCTCTTGTCCGACGTGAGCGTGGTCTCGATGCACGAGGTCCGCGCAAACCCCAGGCTGTTGGTGCTCTCGCTCGCGACCGTTGTCCCGGCGGTGCGGATGCTGATCGCGGCAGGTCACGTTGGCCGTCAGGGTCACAGTCGTCGTGGGCAGCTGCGGGCTGAACCTGTCGGTGGTGACGATCGGCGTCACGCAGTTCGCGAGCCGGAACGAGTAGATCGCGTAGGTGTCGAGAGAGACCGAGGAGCCCAGGTTGCGCGCGTCGACCTCGATCCGGTACGTGCCCAGGGCCGCGGTGTCGGCCGGCGTCCACGTCCACGTGTCCGACGTGCCGTATGGCTGCGTCACGGTCCACCCGCCGGACGGCGGTGAGATGTAGAAGCGATACTGCGCGGTCCCGGCGCACAGGGCGCTGCCTGTGAACGTGATCGAGGTGCCGGGAATCTGGGGCACGCTGTGGTCGGCGGCGATCGCCGCGCGCGAGCACTGGCCGAACTTGAGGTTGATCAGGTTCCACAGCTCGGGCGCGCCGCCTCCGTAGTTGAGGGCGAAGATGCCGATGCCGCGCAGGTGGTTGTTGATGACCAGGTCGTACTTGTTGCCGAGCGACGTCGGGTCGTCCCAGTACATCTCCCGCGTGCATCCCGCGGTCGAGCTCGTGAACGTGTCCCAACGTGTCGCGCCCTGGGGATCGTGTGAGTCCCGGTGGGTGTGGTAGTTGCTGTTGGCGTAGTAACCGTTCTCGGTCGACGCGTCGCCGTAACCGTCGGCGGCGACCTTGCTCCCCGCCGCGTTGGCGGGCGCGTTGGAAGGCGAGTACCCGCCGGCAACGCATTCCTTGCGGCCGTAGTAAGGGATGCCCATGATCACCTTCGACGCCGAGACGACGGACGTGTACTCGTTCGACGCGCGCGTGTCGTTGAAGAGGTAGGTCGTCAGCGGCGCGGTCGGCCCGATGCAGAAGCTGGAGCAATACAGGGGCGCGGAGTCCCAGTTCGAGTACTCCATGTCGTAGGCCATGACCAGGAACGAGTCGACGTCGGCGTTGAGCGCCCCGATGTCGAAGAATCCGAGATACGTGGACCCGTTGCGGAAGCCGGCGGCGCCGGAGTAGGTGTCGACCGAGACATAGGAGCCGGTGGGCAGCGCGCGGCGCATGTCGTGCACGAAGGCCGTGAACAGCGACTGCGAAGACTGGGTGCCTCCGCCCGGCATCTTGCACATCGTGTTGTTGCTCTCGTAATCGATGTTCACGCCGTCGATGCCTTTGGCTCTGACCTGCGCGACCGTGTTCTGAATGGTCACCGCGCCGTTCTGCAGCCCGTTGCACATAGTCGGCGTGCCGCTCGTGGAGTCGAACAACGCGACCGTGACGACCACCTTCGTGCCCGCGGCATGCGCGGCGCGGATGAAGCCGGGTACGGGTCCATTCGCGTCGTTCCACGTGTTCCACGCAGACCCGCCGCTGAACTGCCCGTTCCAGTCGACGTGCAGGCTGAAGTAGGCCGCGGTCGAGAGCAGGCTCATGTTCCAGCTGGGATAGCCGATCGTCGGGTCGCCCAGGCTGCTGGCGAAAGCGAAACCGAACACCTCGCGGTACAGGCGCGGGTTGGTCGCGGTCGTCAGCTTCAGGGGCGT
>VBHA01000179.1:0-2031 GCA_005889495.1 Chloroflexota bacterium | reverse complement strand
AACGAGCACGTAATGCCGCAGCGATTGGTGAGACATAGCCGGTGGGCTAGGGCACTCTAGGCTTGACGGCCCGCGCGAGTCAACCTTGCCCCTGTTAAGGCTTGAGCACCGCTCCTTCGGACGCTGATCCAACGAGCAGCGCGTACCTCGCGAGCACGCCTTTGCGGTAGTTCGGCTCAGGCGGCGACCAGCCTTTCATCCGCGCCTCGACGTCGACGTTCCGCACCGCCAGGGCTCGCGCATCGACGTCGATCTCGATCACGTCGCCGTCCTGCAGCGCGGCCAGCGGGCCGCCGGCCGCGGCCTCGGGCGCAACGTGCCCGATCATCAGGCCACGCGTCGCCCCCGAGAAGCGCCCGTCCGTGACCATCGCCACCGACTCGCCCAGTCCCTCGCCGACGATCGCCGCGGTCACCTGCAGCATCTCCCGCATGCCCGGGCCGCCGCGCGGACCCTCATAGCGGATCACGACGACGTCGCCGGCCTGGATCCGCCCGGACGTGACCGCCGCGAACGCGTCCTCCTCGCGGTTGAAAACACGCGCGGGTCCGCGATGTGACGTCGGCGTGTGCTGCGTCACCTTGACCACGGCGCCCTCGGGGGCGAGGTTGCCGCGAAGGACCACCAAACCGCCCTCGGCACGCAGCGGCCTGTCCAGCGGCATCACCACCTCCTGCCCCGGCGTCTCGCTCACCGACTCGCACTCCTCGCCGAGCGTGCGGCCGGTCACCGTGAGCGCATCGCCGTCGATGAAGCCGCCCTCCAGCAGTCGCTTCGTGAGCAGCGCGATCCCACCTGCGCGGTGCAGCTCGACCGCGGCGAAGCGGCCGCCGGGCTTGAGGTCGCACAGCAGCGGGGTGCGCCTGCTGATCCTGTCGATCTCGTCGATCGCAAGCTCGACGCCGACCTCGCGCGACAGCGCCAGCAGGTGAAGCACCGCGTTGGTCGAGCCGCCGCTTGCGGCCACGGCCGCGATCGCGTTCTCGAAAGCGCGCCGGGTCAGGATCCGCGAGGGCCGCAGGTCCCTCTCGAGGAGGTCGAGCGCCATCCGGCCGAGCTTCTCGGCCGCCGGCTTTTTCGCCGGGTCGGTGGCGGGGATCGAGTTGAAGCCGACCGGCGACAGGCCGATGACCTCCATGAGCATCGACATCGTGTTGGCCGTGTACTGGCCGCCGCACGCGCCCGGGCCCGGGCACGCGACCGCCTCGATCTCGGCCAGGTCGGCGTCGCTCAGCTTGCCGGCGGCCGCCGCGCCGATCGCTTCGTAGACGTCGCCGACCGCGATGTCGCGGCCGCGAAAGTTGCCGGGCATGATCGACCCGCCGTACAGCACCATGCCCGGCCGCTCGAGGCGCGCAAGCGCGATCGCCGCGGCGGGGATCGTCTTGTCGCATGCGACCAGGCAGACGAGCGCGTCGAACATGTGCCCCCGCGCCACCAGCTCGATCGAGTCGGCGATGACCTCGCGGCTGACCAGCGATGTCTTCATGCCCTCGGTGCCCATGGTGATGCCGTCCGAGATGGCGATCGTGTTGAACTCCATCGGGTTCGCGCCCGCGGCGCGGATCCCGGACTTCACGGGCACCGCGAGGTCGCGCAGTCCGAAGTTGCAGGGCATGGTCTCGAGCCAGCAGTTGGAGACGCCGACGAAGGGTTTGGAGATGTCCTCGGCGGTCAGGCCGATGGCGTGGAGGAAGGAGCGGGCGGCGGCCCGGTCACGCCCCTGGTAGAGGGTTCGGCTCGGCAGTTGACGCTCGCTCACGGGGATATGATGCCTTGCGGCTGTGGCGGTCGCGTTGTCGAGGGTCTCCACCAGGCCGCTGCTCGGTTACTGCCGCTGGGCGCTGGCCGTGACCGTCGCCTGCCTACCTCTATACGTGGTCCGCTACAGGGTCGGTCCGATTCCGACGACCCTGCTCGAGACGCTGATCCTCCTCACCACCGCGCTGTATGTCGCCTCGCTCGTGCAGGCCGGTTCGTGGAGGCTGCGCCGCACGCCACTCGAAATCCCCACGGCGCTGCTGCTGCTCG
>VBHA01000105.1 GCA_005889495.1 Chloroflexota bacterium | reverse complement strand
TGGCTCTGTGGGGTGAGCCCTGCCCGTCCCAGCGTGCGTATGCGCCCGCGCGCCAGGATGAGCTCAGCCTTCATTTCGGCGGTTAGATTAGTCGGGAGGTGGCGATCGACTTTCGCTCCGACACGGTGGCGATGCCCAGCCCCGAGATGCGGCACGCCATGGTCGAGGCGCCCCTGGGGGACGACGTCTTCGGCGACGACCCCACCACGAACCAGCTCCTGGAGGCCGCGGCCGGGCGGATGGGCAAGGCGGCGGCCACCTTCGTGCCCAGCGGCACGATGGGCAACCTGATCGGGGTCGCGGTCAACGCCCAGCGCGGGCAGGAGCTGATCGCCGACGCCGACTCCCATGTCTTCTACTACGAGACTGCCGGCGCGGCCGCGGTCTGCGGGGTCCAGATCCGCCCCGTCAGCACCGGCGCGGGCGTGATGTCGCCCGAGCAGGTGGCGGACGCCGTCCGGCCGCGAGACGATCCCCACGAGCCCATCTCGGCCGCGGTCACGTTCGAGGACACCCACAACCGCCATGGCGGCATCGTGTGGCCGCTGGAAGCCTTGCGGGCGGCGAGCGACGCTGCGCACCGCGAGGGCCTGCGCGTCCACCTCGACGGCGCGCGCATCTTCAACGCCGCGGTTGCCCTGGGCGTACCGGCGGCCGAGATCGCCGGCTGCGCCGACACGGTGACTTTCTGCCTGTCGAAGGGCCTCGCGTGCCCGATCGGCAGCGTCTTCTGCGGGTCCGAGGACGACATCGAGGAGGCGAAGCGCTGGCGCAAGCGGCTGGGAGGCGGGATGCGACAGGTCGGCGTGCTCGCCGCCGCGGGGCTTTACGCGCTGGACCACATGGTCGACCGCCTCGCCGAGGACCACGCCAACGCGCGCACCCTGGCCGAGGGGCTGGCCGAGCTGCCGGGCGTTCGCTGCGACCTGTCTCGCGTGCAGACGAACCTCGTCTACTTCGACCTCGAGAAGATGCCGGCAACGGTGTTCAACGACGAGTGCGCGAAGCGCGGGGTGCTGGGCGGGCCGACAGGGCCGCGCCAGGTGCGCCTGGTGACCCACTACGGGATCGAGGCTCGGGACATCCAGTCGGCCTTGCAGGTCTTCGACGAGGTGCTCTCGGCATGAGCACGCGTGTGTCGCCGGACGGCATGTACTACTGGGACGGGCAGACGTGGGTGAGCACGCTTTCGCCCGACGGGCGGCATCGCTGGACCGGCGCGACGTGGGTCCCGGCGACCGGCCCGGCTTACGTCGCCGTCGCCGGCCACGTTGCAGGCGCGGGACGCCAGCCGACCTCCTGGACCAGGCCGCTCCAGTACGCGGTCGCGGGCTGGTATGGGTGGTCGGCGCTGTACACGCTGACCCTGCCGTTCTGGCTCGGCGGCCTCATCACCCAGATCGCCAACCAGAGCGTCGCGAACCAGGAGCAGCTGAATCCAGGCGCGCCTCCGCCTCCCGGTTTCGCCGACATGATGAACAACGTGGCGACGGCGGCCATGTGGATCACGGTCGTGATCCTGGTCGCGATCTTTGTATTCCTGCTCATCGGCGCCCTGCGACGGTGGACGTGGATCTTCTACACGGTGCTGGTCCTTCTCGGCTTGAGTGCGCTCTTCCTGCCCGTCGACCTCTTCGACGCGGCGATCGGCGCGAGGTTGAGCTCGGCGTCGAGCCTCGCGATGCCAACCTGGATCTACATCTACAGCTTCGTGGCCGGGATACCGGGCGCGGTGCTGTTCGCGTGGATGCTGATCGCGCTGATCGCGCGCGGGCCGTGGGCGATGAGGCGCGTCAGCTACTGAGTAGAGACGCCAGCAGGGCCGGGTCGATGTTGCCTCCGCTCACGACCGCGACCGTCGGCGGACCGGGAGGAAGCTGCTCGAGCGCCGCGTAGGCAAGCGCGCCCGCCCCCTCCGCGACGACCTTTGCTGTCGCCGCGAGCTCCGGGATCGCAGCCTTGAGCCGAGGCTCAGCCACCACCAGCCACCGGTCGACGCACTCCTTGAGGAGCTCGAACATGCGCGCGTCGAACGGCCCGGTGGTGCCGTCTGCGATCGTCTCCGGCTTGACCGTGACCGGTCCTCCAGCCTCGAAGACCCTGGGCCACATCGCGTATCCGTCGGACTGCACGCCCAGGACCTCGATCTCCGGACGCGATCCCTTGAGGGCGGACGCGATGCCGCTGATCAGGCCGCCACCGCCTACCGGCACCACGACCCGTGCCACCTCCGGGACCTCTTCGAGGAGCTCGAGCCCGATGCCCCCGTGACCCGCGATGACCTCTGGGTCGGCGAACGGATGCAGGAAGGTCTCCGGCTCCTTCCTCCACTCCTCGGCTGCCATCCATGCCAGGAGCTCGTCGCGGGGCATGAATATCGGCGTCGCGCCCCAGCGCTTGACGCCCTCGACCTTGGGACGCGGAGCCGTGTCGAACATGAAAACCCGACAGGGGACGCCGAGTGTGTGTGCCGCGTAGGCGCAGGCCTGGGCGGCGTTGCGCCCTCGATGGGGAGCAGCGGCGAGCGCAGGACATGCGGCCGGGCCCGCTCGGCGGCCGCGCGGATGCGCTCGAGCGGGATCACGTTTGATAATCGTAGAGATGCCGATCTACGAGTACCGGTGCGAGGAGTGCGGCAAGCGGTCGTCCGCGCTCCTGGGCAGCTTCTCTTCGCCCGACCCGGCCTGTCCACACTGCGGCAAGAGCGCACTGCGCCGGCTCGTGTCGACCTTCGCCACGGTCAGCTCAGGGGAGAGCGATCTCGGGGATGGTGGTGACGAGGGCTTCGGCGGCGGGGATGAGTTCGGTGGGGGCGACGACGACTTCGGCGGCGGAGACGACGACTTCTAGCCTTTAACCGGCCAGACCCAGCACCTCGTTCGCCGCTTTGATCAACTCGTGCCGGTGCGTCTCGTCGTGGGCGAAGATCCGGAACAGCGCCATGCGCACGGGCAGCCTCCGGAAGAGGTCGAGCACGCGGCTCTGCTGGTAGCGATCCTCGAGCGGCTCGTAGAACAGGATGTCGGCCGTCTCCGTCATGGGGTTGAACGCCCGTGACTCCTGGGCCGCCACGTCGACCTCGAAGACGATTTCGCGAAGCTTTGCCGGCAGGTGTTCGCGGATGAGCTGCGCGAACTCCTGGCGCGTGACGCTCAGCGCCTGCATCGGGATGTCGCGTGCGTCGGTGTGACCCTGGTAGATCAGCTTCCACTTCAATTTCCTCGCCACGACCGCGGTCCACGCCTCGCCCAGCTCGCGACGCTGCGGACCGCCCTCACCATGCGCCCAGTGGTCGACGTCCGAGAGCAGCGACCACTCGGTGAGGGACTGAAACCGGTCCAGCCTCTCGAGCGGGTTTCCGCCGAGCAGCAGCTCCAGGGTCGGGCGGAAGACCTCGCGCAGCTGCAGGTCGATCCTGCGCACGGTCCGGTGGAAGTAGACCTGGTGATACAGGTAGAGGCGCGAGTTCAGGAACATGTACAGCGCCTCCGCGCCATGCGCATGCAGGGTCAGGCCGCGCTCCGAGATGAACGAGTAGTGGACGATCCGCTGGACGTCGACCGGCCCGGCCGACACGCCACATATATAAGAGTCGCGAGGGACATAGTCCATGTTGTCGGCCGAGAAGGCGCCGACCAGGGCGGGGCGCAGCACCGCCAGCCAGGGTGGTGGCGCGAAGCCCTCGAGGTCGTGCGAAGAGATCAGGAACGCGACCCAGCGCGGGTCGATGCGCTCTCCCGGTTCGAAGTCCGTGGTCGGCGACGCGCCCAGCTCCCGGATGGGGTCCGCCAGCGGCCCGATGATCAGCTCGCGGCCCACCACCTCGTGGTCGATGCCCCAGGTGTCGAGGTAGTTCTCGTCGAAGAAGTGGCCGAAGGGCCCATGGCCGACGTCGTGCAGCAGGCCGGCGATGCGCATCGTCTCCTCGACCAGCTGG
>VBHA01000104.1 GCA_005889495.1 Chloroflexota bacterium | reverse complement strand
GAACGGCCGCGTCAAGATCGGGGACCGGCTAGACGCGATGACTTCCTCGAAGTCGGGATCCATCCGACGCGTCATCTCGATGCCAAAGGCTCAGTCGTAGGGAGGAAAGCGCCTCCCCGCCGCCGACTCGATCAGCCCGCCGTGGCCGAGCCGCAGCAGGTCTTTGGCGTCGGCCCGTCCGTAAGCGAAGACGAACGGCAGAAGCAGGTCGAGCGAGCTGTTGCGGCCGAAGCCGGCGCATGACGCGACGCCGACCACGGCCGCGTGGCCCAGCCGCCCGAGCCACAGCATGCTGCCCGGGTGCATCGGCGCGCCCAGCTGCAGGAGGTCGCCGCCGGCGGTGGACAGCTCCGCGTAGGCGGGGTCGAGGGGATCGATCGCGGACGCACCGGCGAACAGGACCAGGTCCGCTCCGCGGTCGAGCGCTTCCCGGTAAGCCGCTGCCACGGCTTCATTTGTCCGCGCGACCTCCCGGACGGCGACCACCTCGGCGCCGTACCAGCCGAGCTTGGCGGTGACGGCG
>VBHA01000043.1 GCA_005889495.1 Chloroflexota bacterium | reverse complement strand
CTGCGGACGGGCGGCACGCGCTCGAAGTTGTAAGGCGGCGGCGGTGAGGTGGTCGCCCACTCCAGGGTGTTGGCCTGCCAGGGATCGTTGCCGGCGATCTCGCCGTGGTTCCAGCTGTGGATCACGTTGATGAGGAACAGCAGGATCGAGAACGCAATCAAGAAGGACGAGATCGTGATGATCATGTTGGTGGTCGCCCATGCCGGGTTGGCGTAGGTCCAGATTCGGCGCGGCATGCCCTCGAGCCCGAGCGTGTGCATGATCAGGAAGGTGCCGTTGAAGCCGACGAACACCGTCCAGAAGTTCCATTCGCCGAGGGTTCTGTTGAGCAAGCGGCCGGTGATCTTCGGGAACCAGTAGTAGATGCCGGCCAGGATTCCGAACACGCTTCCCCCGAACAGGACGTAGTGCAGGTGAGCCACCACGTAGTAGGACTGGTGCAGCTGCGTGTCGACCGGGACCGAGGCGAGATAGATGCCCGTGATGCCGCCGATCAGGAACGTGGCCAGGAATCCGAACACGAACTTCATCGGGACCGTGAACTCGACCGACCCCCACCAGGCCGTCGCGATCCAGTTGAAGAACTTGATGCCGGTCGGCACCGCGATCAGCATGGTCATCAACATGAAGAAGCCTTCGACGTAGGTGTTCATACCGACCGTGAACATGTGGTGCGCCCATACCGTCATCGACAGGAAGACGATGCCGAACATCGCCGCCACCATCGACATGTAGCCGAAGATCGGCTTGCGCGCGAAGACCGGGACGATCTCGGAGATCATGCCGAACGCCGGCAGGATCATCACGTAGACCTCAGGGTGGCCAAAGAACCAGAAGAGGTGCTGGTACAGCACCGGCCGCCCCGCCGTGGTGAAGAACTGCGTGCCGAGCTGGCGATCGAACTCGAGCAGGATCATCGCCGCGGCCAGCGGAGCGCCGACGATGAGCAGCAGGATCGAGGTCGAGATCTGCGCCCATACGAACAGCGGCAGGCGCGAGAACCTCATGCCGGGGGCGCGCAGGGCCACGATCGTGGTCAGGAAGTTGGTCGAGGCCATGATCCCGCTGATCGCCCAGACGATGATGCTCATCGCCCAGAAGTCGACGCCCAGGCTGTGGCCCTGGAAAGCCTTCTCCGTCAACGGTGCGTAACCGGTCCAGCCCGCATTCAGCGAGCCGCCGGTGAGGAAGCCGCAGTAGTAAAGGATGATCGAGACCGGGATCAGCCAGAACCCCAGCAGGTTGACGCGCGGAAAGGCCATGTCTCGGGCGCCGATCATGATCGGGACCATGTAGTTGGCGATGCCGGTGACGAAGATGGTGACGAAGAAGAAGATCATCGTCACGCCGTGGGCCGAGATGATCTGGTTGTAGGTCTCCTGGTCGACGATGTGTAGGTTCGGCTGCGACAGCTGCAGCCGGATGATCAGGGCGAAGATGCCGCCGATGACGAAGCTGATCATCGACGTGACCATGTACATGATCCCGATCAGCTTGTGATCGGTCGTCGTCAGCCAGAGGCTGATCGGCTTGAAGAATGTGTCGTCGTACTGCTTCGGCCGCGGGAGAACAGTGGTGGCCATCCGGTTCCTATCCTACTGACTGGGTGAGGGGGAGGCTGAGGGTGAGACAGCGGGCGACGTTGATTTCTGCTTGCTGACCCACGCGTCGTAATCCGACTGGTCCATCGCCTGGACGATGATCTGCATCGAGGCGTGGCCGGACCCGCAGAGCTCGGCGCACTCTCCCCGCCACCTGCCGGTCTTGTCGATCTTCAGCCATGAGAAGTTGTCGTACCCGGGGACGGCGTCGGTCTTGCCGGAGATCGCCGGCACCCACCACGAGTGGATCACGTCGGTTCCTCTGAACTGCAGCTTGACCAGGGTTTTCGTGGGCACGACGAAGGGCGTGACCTCGGCCGTCAGGCTGCCTTCCTGGTGCACCACCACGCCGTTCCCGTAGTCGTAGTCCCAGCCGAACTGATGGCCGCTGACCACGACCAGCATCTGCTCGTTGCTGATCGGCTGGAAATCGTGCTGGAGCTCGACGAAGCTGTAGCCGGCGATGAAAAGCACTAACGCGAGCGGTGCGAGCGTCCAACCAATCTCCAGGCCCGTGTGGCCATGGACCTGCGGCGGCACGTATCCGAGCGGCTGGACCGTGCGCCTGTACCGCAGCACCACCCAGAGCAGCGCCGCCTCGACCCCGACGAAGACGATGAAGGCGGCCACTGAGATCCCGATGTACGTGTTGTAGATGCCCTGCCCGTTGGGAGAGACGGGGGTGGGAAAGATCGGGCTCAGGCCCCCCACGTCGCACGAGCTGAGGGCGATCGCGAGGGCTGCGAAACCGAGGATCGTGAGCAGCGCCCGAGCGCTTCGAACCACGAGGTGGAAGTATATCGGCGGCCCAAATCGCGACCACGTGACCCGATAGAATCCAAACCGATTGTGGCCGTCGCCCGAAAACCGCGCTATGTCGACGTGTCCAACCCCAGCCTGTCGGTGGAATGCCCGCGCTGCGGCCTGCTGACGGCTCGCTTCATCGACCACTGCCGCAACTGCGGCTACAAGATCTGGCCGTCGAGCGTGGCCGCCGCCGCTGCGTTCAAGGCCTGGCGTGACGCCGATCCCACCCGGACCGAGGCATCGCGTTTCGACATGGAGCTGCCGGCGGAACCCCTCGACGTCACCGTGGACTACGCGGCCCGGGCGCACGAACTTGGGATTCACCTTTTCCCGAACAGCAACTACCCCTTCATCATCTGCGTCGGCGCGCTGTTTCTCGGCCTGGCCGCGATTCCGTTTCCCGGCACCGCGCGGCTCGTGCTGGCCATCATCGGCGGCCTGATCTTCCTGTACGGCGTGGTCGGCTGGGTCCTGGTCGAGGACGTCCGTATGTACCCGGTCGAGAATCCATCGCCGCAGGGCGAGGTGCATCACTGATGGCCGTAGTGAGCATGCAGCGCGAGCCGACCCCGGAGTACCCGGCGATCAAGCCGGGGATGATGGGCATGTACATCTTCCTGGCCTCCGAGGTGATGTTCTTCGGAAGCCTCTTCGCGACCTACTTCTATCTGTACGGGTCGCATTCAACGTGGCCGCCAGCGGCGCCCAGCAGCACCCCCGAGTACTACGTCAGCTGGTTGGGCGTCCCGGCCATCAACACGGTTGTGCTGCTGTCCAGCGGTGTGACCTGCCACTTCGCGCTGGACGCGCTCGCGCACGACAACCGCGCAAGGTTTTTCTTCCTCCAGATCGTGACGATCGTCCTCGGCTTTGGATTCGAGTTCGGCCAGCTCTATGAGTTCATCAACGCGTTCGGACGCGGGCTGAATCTCAAAGCCAACACGTTCGCGAGCGCTTTCTTCACCATGACCGGCTTCCACGGCGCCCACGTGCTCGGCGGCCTGGTCTTGCTGATCCTCATCCTCTACCGCGCATCCCGCGGACAGTTCTCGTCACGGAATCACGTCGGCCCGGCCGCGGTTACCCTCTACTGGCACTTCGTCGACATCGTCTGGGTCTTCCTCTTCCTGATTCTTTACGTGGGGATAACAGCAGGGAAATGAGAGCGTTCGCACTCGGGCTCGCCGCGGCGGCGTTGCTGGCGGGATGTGGCGGAGGCAGCAGCCCGAGCCAGCCTGCCGGTTCCACCAAGGTGACGATGACGGAGTTCAAGTTCGACCCCGCGACTCTCACCGTGACCCACGGCAAGGTGGTCCTCTTCCTGGTCAACGCCGGCACGACGCAGCACGACCTGGCGATCCGGGATACGTCCGGCAACCGGGTCGCCGTCAGCGAGCTCGTGTCCGCGGGGGACTCAATCGTCTTCACGGTCGACAACCTCCCGGCCGGCCAGTACAAGATCTTCTGCACCCAGCAGGGCCACGAGGCCTCGGGGATGAAAGGCGACCTGACCGCTACTTAAGCGCTACTTGGACGGTGAGGGCGACGGTTTCGGCGACGGGCTTGGCGTCGGGCTCGGCCCCGGCTTGAGGCTCACCACCTCGACCACGAAGATCAGCGTTGCGTTGGGCGGGATCACGATGGCGCCCGTCGTCTGGTCGGTCTGACCCTGCGCCCCGTACGCGAGGTCGGGCGGGATGATCAGCTTGCGCTTGCCGCCGACCTTCATCCCGGGCAGGCCCTCATCCCAGCCGCCGATGACCTGTGACTGGCCGATCTGGAAGGTGAACGACGTGCGCCCGGGGTTGCGGCTCGAGTCGAACTGCTTGCAGCTCGTCAGCCAGCCGGTGTACTGGACCTCCGCGTTCTCGCCGCTCTTGGCGGCCGCGCCCGTCCCGACCTTCAGGTCGATGATCTTCAGGCCGTCCGGGTAGGTGACTGTGGGCAGGCCGTTGCCGGCGTTGCAATCGTCCGCGCCCGGCGAAACGCTGGGCGCCGCGGACGGGTTGGGGCTCTCGTTGGCGACCGGTGGCGAGCCCCCATAAGGGTCGCTGTAGCCGCAGGCCGCGGCGGCAACCGCAGCGAAAGTGAGCGCCAGGACGCCCAGAAGCGTCCGCCTCACGAGGCGGTGACGTCGAGCGATGCGATCGTGTCCCCGACCTGGATCTTGTCGATGACGTCCATCCCAGAGGTGACCTGTCCGAAGTGGTTGTAGACGCCGTTGGTCGCGAGGAATGGCGCATCGCCCAGCGTGATGAAGAACTGCGAGCCGCTGACGCCGGCCGCGCTGGAGGCCATGCCGACGGTGCCGCGCGGCCACTTCGACGGGTTGGTCTCGTTGGGCAGCTTGTAAGCCGGACCGCCGGTGCCGTCGCCCGAAGGATCGCCGCCCTGGACGACGAACCCGGGGACCACGCGGTGGAAGGTCAGGCCGGCATAGAAGCCGTGCTGGGCCAGGTAGACGAAGTTGTTGACCGTCTGCGGCGCAACGTTCGGGTCCACCAGAGAGATCACGAAGTCGCCGCGTGAGGTGCGCACCGTGACGGCGTACTTCTTGCTCAGGTCGATCACGTTCGGCGGGGGAGTGTTGCGGTTTTCCATCGCGGGCGACGATCCACATTAGAGGATCGCGTGCTCACGACGCCGCTACGCTAACGAGGGATGGCCGACGAGGACTTTCATCTCGGCGCAGACGTGCGCACGAGCGACGGCAGGGACGTCGGCAAGCTCGTCCACCTCCTGGTCGGCCCCGATTACGGGCTGAGGGCGCTGGTCGTCAAGGAGGATCCGTCGTTCTCGGGCCACCGCTTCTCGCCCGGGTCCTGGCTCGTGAATGACGAGTTCATCGTGCCCAAAGAAGCGGTTAAGAGCATGACGCGGGACCAGATCGAGCTCAACCTGAGCGCGGGGGACGTTCGTTTGCTGCCGCCCTACCTCAGCTACCGCGAGAAGGAGGAGTCGACGACCGAGGTGCTGGCGGACGCCGCCGGGCCGCTGACGACGAGTGCGGAGGCGCCCCACTGGATCGAGCAGGTGGCCAACAAGCCGGCCGAGCAGCTGGAGATCGACGGGGGCGAGCACGTGATGCTGGGCCACACCGGCAAGAAGCTCGGCACGGTTAAGGACGTGCTTTTCGATGACGGGCAGCTCGTGGGCGTGGTGCTGCGGCCCGAGGGGTTTTTCACGAGCGAGGTGATTCTGCCGCGGCGGTTCCTCGACCGCAGCGACGACGCGGCGCTGTTCGCGAACATCGAAGAAGCCGACCTCGAGCGCCTGACGCCGTTCCGCCCAGCCGAGTGAGCTAGCCGCGCCAGCCTCCATGCCTAGCCCCGCCAGCCTCCATCCCTAGCCCCCACCCTCCCTGGGGAGTGTGGGTGCGGTGGAGTGGGACAGTACGGTCGGGTTGGCCGGCAGTCAACCCAGCCTGTTAAGGAAAGGCCCGGTCAGCGTGGCGGCTCGCGCGCTCCCGTGGCAAGCAGCGTGGCGAGGACCAAGGACAGCGCGGCGATCACGAACAGGGCCGCCGGCACGCCCGAAGTGGCGGCCACGGTGCCCCCGATCAGCGGCCCGAAAAAGAATCCCAGCGCGATCGAGCTCGCGTTGAAGCCGAACACGGTGCTCTGCGCGTCGCGCGGCGTCTCGAGCCCGATCATGCTCGCGGTCGCCGGGATGACGACGCCGCTGAACAGCCCGTTCAGGCCGATCGCGACCACGACCAGCGCCGCCCACGGCGAGATGCCGATCAGAAAGATCGCCACCGCCGCCAGTCCCGCCGCATCTCCAGCAGCCGCAGCACGACCAGCTGCTGCGTCGCCGAGTTGCAGACGCTGACCAGGCCCTGTGCCCCGATCAACGCCCCCAGCGTGCGCAGCAGCCCGGGCTGCTCGTTGACCAACCCCAGCGTCCCGACTCGCGGCCCGAGCTTGGGGATCATCGGGCTCTCGCGCACGACGACCAGGACCGGGATCAGCGACAGCAGCAGCAGCACGCCCCCGCCCAGGAAAACCAGCCGCAGACCGAACAACGAGCCGGCGAGGCCGCCGATCACCGGCCCGAACGCCCCGCCCAGCGCGACGCCCGAGTTGACCAGGCCCAGCGACCAGCCCACCCGCGAGCGGGGCGTCTCCGCCGCAACCAGCGCTGTGGCCGCCGCCACGGTGCCGCTCGTCGCCCCCTGCAGGAAGCGCAGGACCACCAGCTCGGCGGGGTTCTGCGCGAAGAAGATCAGCCCCACGGTGATCGCCCCGCCGAGCATGGAGCGGATCAGCATCGGCTTGCGGCCGTAGCGGTCGCCGAGCACGCCCCAGATCGGGCTCGCGATCGCCATCGACAGGCCCGACGCGCTGGCCGACGCCGCCGTCCACAGGTCGAGGTCGCGTCCCGATTGCACGCCGAGGTCGTGGTGCAAAAAGATGGAGAGAAACGGGAAGGCGAAGCTGAAGCCGAAGATCGCCGTGAACTCGGCGAACCACAGCGCGGCCAGGTTGCGCCGCCAGTTGACTCCGCCCGCGTTGACCGGAGGCACCGTCGAGCGCGGATCGGAGGACAGCTCTAGGCCTTCAGGATTTCGACGATCCGGTCGGACGTGATCGGCAGGTGGTCGACCACCGCGTCGGGCTTGCGCTTGCGCAGGGCGTTCTCGACCGCGCTGGAGATCGCGGCCGGCGCCGGGATCGTCCCACTCTCGCCCGCGCCCTTGAACCCCTCCGGGTTGGCGTCCGTGGGCGTCTCGATGTGCACCAGCTCGGGCACCGCGGCCACCTCGCCGGTGCTGACGATGGTGTAGTCGAGGAAGCTCGCGGTCCGGAAGCTTCCGTCGGGGTCGTAGATCGCCGCCTCGTGCAGCGCGTAGCCGACTCCGTGCGCGTAGCCGCCGTGCATCTGGCCCTCGACGATCAGCTCGTTGATCGCCTTGCCCGTGTCGTGGGCGATCACGTAGCGGAGGATCTCCACCTGCCCCGTCTCCGGATCGACCGCGACCACGGCCGCGTGGCATCCGCTCGAGTAGGTGAGGGGCCGCTTCGGGTCGAAGCTCTCGAGCACCTCCAGGCCTTCGGCCGGAACCACCTCGCTGACGGGGACGCTCTTTGCCGGCGCGCCGCGCACACCGATCACGCCGTCCTCGATCACCAGGTCGGCGGCGTCCGCCTCGAGCACGTCGCCCGCCCGCTCGAGAAGTCGCCTGCGCATCGCGGTCGCCGCCCTGGCGGTCGCGTTGCCGACCTGCACAGCGCTCCGGCTTCCGGCGGTGAGGTCGGCGGGCGGCGTGTTGGCCGTGTCCCCAGCGGTGACGCGGATCTTCTCGAACGGCCACCCCAGCCGGTCGGCCGCGACCTGGGCGGCCATCGTCTGGTGTCCCTGGCCCTGCGGCGTCGAGCCGACGTAGAGGTCGGCGTATCCGTCCTTGTTGAGCCGCAGCTTCGCGGGCTCGCCGCCCCCGAACCCTGTCGACTCGACGCAGCACGCGACACCCAGCCCGACCAGGCGGCCGTCGTCTGTCCGCTCGGGCACACCACCGATCTTTTCCATGGTCAGGTCGAGGAGCTTCGGATAGTCGCCGCTGTCGTACACAAGTCCACGGCGGCCGGCGGGATAGCCCGTCGTGAACGGGATCTGCTCCGGCTGGACGAGGTTGCGGCGCCTCAGCTCGACCGGCGAGAGCTTCAGCGCTCGCGCCAGCTGGTCGATCACCCGCTCCACCGCGTAGTTGCCCAGCGGCCTGCCGCCGCCGCGAATGAATCCGCTGGGGACGGCGTTCGTGAACACGACCTGCGATTCGAACGCCATCGCCGGCATCACGTACGCGGACAGCATGTGGGGGACGATGATGTCGGGCTGGCTGGCGCCGCTCGCCGTGTACGCGCCCATGTCGTGGATGAGCAGGCCGCGCAGTCCCCGCAGCTTGCCTTCGCGGTCCGAGGCGATCTCGAGCTCGATCACCGCGCCGTGGCCCTGCGCGGTGGTCGCGCCATCCTCGCTGCGCGAGGCGATCCACTTCGCAGGGCGCTTCAGGCGCCAGGCGACCAGCGCGGTCAGCACTTCTTCCGGGAACGCGCTGCCCTTGGCGCCGAAGCCGCCGCCGACGTCTTCCGCGACCACACGCACCGATTCCTCCTCCAGACCCAGCGCCCCCGCGATCGCTTCCCGGACGCCGAAGACGTTCTGGGTCGAGGTCCAGACCTTCAGGCCGCCGCTCTCCGCGTCGGGGGTGACGGTCACCGCACGCGGCTCCATGGCCGCGCCGGCGACGCGGGCGGTCGTCAGGCGGATCTTCGCGGTCACGCTGTCACCGCCGAAGGCGGCGCCTATGTTTCCGTAGCTCATCTTCTTGCGCCGCGAGACGTTGCTATCCATGTCCGCGTGGACGGTGGGCGCGCCCTCGGCCGTGGCGGCGACAACGTCCCCGACACCCGGAAGCGGATCCAGCTCGGCGTCCACCTGCTCGGCCGCGTCCTGCGCCTGGTAGGCGGTCTCGGCCACGACCAGTGCGTACGCCTCGCCGACGTAGTTGACCTCCTCGCCGTTGAGGATCGGCCGCGGCTTCTTGATCATGTCCTCGGGTCCCCAATCGCTCAGGCCGCCCGAGATCTCGTGAAGATCGGCAGCGGCCCACACCTCGAGGACACCAGGCATCGCCCTGGCGGTTGCCGGATCGATGGAGACGATGCGGGCGTGGGCCAGCGTGGAGCGGCTGAAGGCGACGTGGACGAGGCGATCGAGCTGGATGTCTCCGGCGAAGCGACCGCGGCCCGTGATCAGTCGCTCATCCTCGACGCGGCGCATGCGCCGGCCGATGTACGGAGCCATCGCTCCTAGAATAAGTGGCCATCTGCCCCGCACGGCGGGGACCCCAGCCAGGACGGGGCGGCTAGCTCAGCTGGAAGAGCGCCAGCTTGACATGCTGGAGGTCGGGGGTTCGAGACCCTCGCCGCCCACCACGTTTTTCGGTCGTAACGGGTCGGCAATAATCTCTGGAGTCGGGAGCGGCCCGTTCGTCTAGTGGACCAGGACGCCGGCCTTTCAAGCCGGAGATCACGGGTTCGAATCCCGTACGGGCTACCACCCGCGGCGTATGGTGCCGCCACAACCACGGCGATACACACCATCTGCGGCGATGGTGTGTATATAGGTGACCATGAGGCGGATTCAGATTCATATCGATGAGGCGTTGGACGACGCAGCTGAGGCGGAGGCGGCGCGACGAGGGCTGTCGAAGGCGGCGCTGATCCGTGCATCTTTGGCGCGCGAATTGGCAGTCGATGATCACCGTGCCAGGGATCCATGGGCGGCGCTCACCGGATGGCTGGACGATGGTCCTGTTGAGGACCTCGATGCCATCGTTTATGAGCGCGGCCGGTGAGGTTGGCCGACACCAGCTTTTGGTTCGGGCTCCAGGAGCGGCGAGACGGCCGGCATGAACAAGCAAGGGCTCTGGTGGCGCGGGGGTCGGTCGCTTCGTTACCACGGCTTGAACCGTTCGCGGCCGGCAACTGCGAGTAAGGTTCGCGCGGGCTAAGCCATCTCTTCGATCGTCGTGGGGACCGGGACGCGCCAGCCTCCGCCCGAGCCGGAATCGAGCGCCTGCAGGGCGGTGATGACGTCGATCTCCATCAGCGCCAGCTCGAGGTTCACATTCCCGGCGCGGGCGACGATGATCCGGCACTCGGGATTGACGAACACGGTCTCCCTCAGGCCGGCGACGCGCCGAATCTGCTCCACGGTGGCGGAGACCGGTAGGGCGAGCGGCCGGCGAAGGAGGCTGAAGCGTGGCTTCCACATCGGCGGCCCGACGCCGATCATCAGCCAGCCGAGGCGCCATCGCCGGGGGTAGGGTGCGGCATCCGCACGCAGGAAAGCATCGAATTTCAGAGGTTTCCCTGCACCAAGGGCGGCCCGCCGGGCCCTGGCGCCTCTAGAGCGGAGGAATCCGAGCAGCGCTGCCGTGATGACAGCAGCGACAGCGACCGTCAGGATTTCGCGGAGCCAGTCGGGCATGTCGTGCCGGAGATGTTAGAGAGCCGAAGCCGACTCTCGGTACTCTAATTACCCGCTCTGCGCGCCCCCACGGGCTCCCGACGCGGGCGTAGCACAATGGTAGTGCGCCAGCCTTCCAAGCTGGTTACGTGGGTTCGATTCCCATCGCCCGCTCCACGCTCGCCGCTTCGCGCCATCAGGCGAGGTCTTTGTCGGTCTTCGCCTTGATCGCGGTGACGGCCGTCTGAAGCGCCGTCAGCGACGTCTGCACCTGCGCGATCGCGGTCAGCACCGGCTGGAGGTCGACCGTGCCCGGCGGAACAGCCTTGATCGCCGCCAGGATCGCGTCCGTCTCGGCCTTGGTGATGATCGGCCTCGTGCCGGGGTGGCCCGGGTACGAGTCACTCCCGGAGGTCAGCAGGTAGTACACCTGCGACAGCGTCGCGCTTTCGGATGGGGTCATCTCATACGCCTCCAGTGGGTCGAAGAATGGATGCAGGTTGCCGCCGTAATGGCTGCTGGACCACGGCGAAGCCACCAGCGCGGCCAGCTGCGCCTCAGCGGTCTTGGCCGCGAGGACCGCGTTGTACGAGCCGTTGTGAAACGTGGCGATGCAGGCGGCGGCGAAGTCGTCCAGGGTGGCGTAGCGGCAGAACGTGGTCGGGCTGCAGCGGATGTTGCCCAGGTTGTTGCCCACGACCACGGTGCCCCAGGCCGTCTCGTTCGCCCACTGGGCCAGCAGCACGACGTTGTCGATGCCGGTGCCATCGCTCACCACTCGAGCGGTGGCGCCGTAGGTCGCGGCGAACTGAGCCGGGGTCATGCGCGCGTAGGTTATAGACCAGGGCCCCAAACTTGCCGGGTGCAAGTGCCACGGCCACCGGCGGCCGGCCACGCGAAGGTCGTCACGGAGCTGCGCTCCGTCCTCTTCAGCGAACCGATCCTCGGCGCGGCCAGAGTTCAACCCAAGGGATACACCAGGGCGATGCTTGCGCACCTCCTGGGGTGGGCGGGACCGATCATCGCGAGGCGCGCGACCGAGCCGCTGCCGCCGACGATCCTCTACCTCGCGGTCACGCCCGTCGACATCCGGCTGTTTTCGAAGCCGGCGTGGTCAGACGCGTTCGAGATCGGCCGCTGGAAACGAGCCTCTTATCGAGCGTCGCAGGACCGAAGGCGCCTCGTGCTCGAGCTCGAGCGGCTCGGCCGGGTCACCTTGATCACGCGGGCGTCAGCGCAGCCCGTCATCGACCTCGTGGTCGGAGGGGCGGCCGGACCGGCCGCCCCCATGTAGCAGACGCTAAGTCAGTCCGGAACCGCCGTGATCTTGCCGAACAGGCCGTCCGCCTCGTCGTTCAAACCCGCCGAGAAGAACAGCTCGCTCGTCAGGCCACCGTTGCCGCCGTTGCCGAAACGCAGCCCCCACAGGCCGTCGTTCTGGATCGGCGCGTTGGTCTCGCTCTTGAGCTGGCCGCGGAAACGACCGTCGCCGCTGTAGCCGTTGATCAGACCGTCGCCGAAGTTGCCGACCAGGATGTCGTCGTGGAACGCGCCGAACCCTGCCGGTGCGTGCGCGAGGCCCCACGGCGAGTTCAAAGTCCCGCCGGAGGCGAAGCGTCGCACCAGCCCACCGCTCGTGGTGTAGACGTCGACGAAGCCGTTGCCGACTCCCGAGACGTCATCGTGCTTCTCCTGGTTCTGCTTCGCGTACGTGACGTAGATCGATCCGTCGATGTTCTGAATGCCGAACGGTGCATAGCCCGCGGGCAACGACGGGTCGGTGAAGGCGCCGGCCCAGTTCTGCAGCGCGAAATTCTTGTCGAACACCTCGACCGTGCCGAAGCGGAAGTTGGACGCATACAGGTAGTTGGCGCCGCCGGCCGTCCCGCTGGTCAGGCCCTTGTACACCGCTCCGACGTCACCCGCCCCGTCGACGGCCTGCGACCGGTCCCTGGCGATGACGGCGTTGTTCGCGTCGACAGCCGGGTTCCAACCCAGCACCGTGCCGTCCTCGGTGTCGAAGAGGAAGCGGGCCGGACCCGACTTGCCGCCCTTGCTGACGACAAAGTCGTTCGTGCCGTTGAAAACCGTGCCGGTGGGCGTGCCGCCCGGCCCTCCGTCAGGCGCCGGGATGTTGACCGGCGGTCTCGGGCTGACGCCGGCGCCGTTGTACAGCGTCGTCACCCCGGCGTTGTTGTCCGAGACCCAGATCGGGCTCGACGAGCTCGACGACAGGCCCCACGGATTCTTCAGGTTGAGGTCGGTCACCGGCGCCAGGCCGGCGATGTCGGAAACGAGGTTCGCCTGATGGTAGGCGCCTCGAAAAACGCTCGCCTGCGCGGGTATGGCCGACGCGGCGAGCAACGCGAGAGCCAGAAACAAGATCGACGCGCGCGCGAGTCTCCAGGACATGGGCACACCTCCCGAACCACTCCGACGGATTCTTAAGGACTACTGGGAGCGGTTACGGCGCTACGAGGTCGACAGAAAGACGTTCTTCAGCTCGGTGTAGTGGTCGAGGGCGTTGGGCCCGAGCTCGCGGCCGATGCCGGACTGCTTGAAGCCTCCGAACGGCGTCGTCACCCGGACCGAGGTGTTGGAGTTGATCGAGATCGTGCCCGTCTCCAGGGCGCGGGCGACACGCATGGCGCGGCCGGAGCTGGACGTCCAGACCGAGCCTGAGAGGCCAAAGATGCTGTCGTTGGCGATGCGCACCGCATCCGCCTCGTCTTCGAACGGGATGACCGCGACGATCGGCCCGAAGATCTCCTCGCGGGCGACGCGGTCGCCCGGCGCGACCGGCGACAGGACCGTGGGCGGGAACCAGAAACCGCGGCCGGACGGAGCGCTCCCCCGGATGGCGACCCTGACGCCGTCCTCCAGGTACGCCGCGACCTTGGCTCTGTGGTCGGCGGAGATGAGGGGACCCATCTCCGTCTTCTCGTCGAGCGGGTCGCCCACGCGCAGCGCCTTGATCGCCTTCTCGAGGCCCTGCATGAAGCGGTCGACCGCCGACCTCTCGACGAGGATGCGCGAGCGGGCGCAGCAGTCCTGGCCCGCGTTGCCGAAGACCGCCATGGGCGCGGAGGCCGCGGCCTTCTCGAGGTCGGCGTCGGCGAAGACGATGTTGGCGGACTTGCCGCCCAGCTCCAGGGTCACGCGCTTGATGGACTGCGCGGCCAGCGCGCCGATGCGCCGGCCGACCTCGGTCGAGCCGGTGAAGGCGACCTTGGCCACGTCGGGGTGCTGGACGAGGTGCTCGCCCACCGTCCGGCCCGCGCCGACGACGACGTTGAGCACGCCCTCGGGAATCCCCGCCTCGAGCGCCAGCCGGCCCAGCTCCAGCGCGGTGAGCGGGGTCAGGCCCGCCGGCTTCAAGACAACGGTGTTGCCCGCCGCCAGGGCGGGGCCAAGCTTCCACGAGGTGATGGCGATTGGGAAGTTCCAGGGCACGATCAGGACCACGACGCCCAACGGCTCTCGGAACGTCATGTCGACGCCACCCGCGACCGGGATCGTGTTGCCCAGCAGGCGCTCGGGGGCGCCGGCGTAGTAGTTGAGGACGTCGACGACCATCCCGACCTCGCCGCGCGCGTCGCTGATCGGCTTGCCGGCGTTGCGCGCCTCGAGCCGGGACAGCTTTTCGGCGTCCTGCGCGACCGCGGCGGCAAAGCGGCGCATGAGCTTTGCCCGGTCGCCGGGCGTGACCGCCCGCCAGGCGGGGAACGCCGCCCTGGCCCTGGCCACCGCCTGGTCGGCCTCCTCCAGGGTGGCCTCCGGGACCTCGGCCAGGACCTCCTCGGTCGCCGGCTCGATGACCTTCACGCCGGCAACAATAGGGCGACTCGAAAACTCACACCGGAATCCAAGCTTGTTCTGAGGTTTGGCACAGATGATGCGGGCATGAACAAGTCACGGCTGGTCCTCTTTGCGTCTGTCATAACCGGCGCGATGATCTTCGGCGCGGCCATGGGCGCCACCGTCTTCGCGCGCGCAACGCTCACGCCCGCCCTCGCCGCGCTGGCGGCCGCGTCGCCGACTCCGACCTTCCACTCCAACGAGGACGCGACGCACGAGAAGAGCGAGAGCGCCGCGCAGGAGGCGGCCGAGAACAACGGCACCTTCCGACCGGGGGCCGGCGGTCACCCGTGCGGCGGCCACTCCAACGAGGACGCCACGCACGAGAAGGGCGAGACCGCGGCGCAGGAGGCGTCTGAGAACGCGGCTTGCCCGACGCCGGCGGCAAGCACCACATCGGGCGGCTAGCGGCCGCTCGCTAAGCTCCGCCATGTGAGCGGAGCGATCCGGGTCTACGTCGAAGTCGGCGGCAAGCGGGCCTTCGCCAGCGCCGCCGACTGGCCCGGGTGGTCACGGGGCGGCAAGGACGAGAAGTCCGCGCTGGAGGCCCTGGCCGCGTACGCCCCGCGCTACGCGAAGGTCGCGAAGCTCGCGCACGTCGATCCTCCGAAAGACGCGGCGAGCTTCACCGTCATCGAGCGTCTCAACGGCAACGCGTCGACCGACTTCGGCGTCCCCGGCATGCCGGCAAAAAACGAGTCGAAGACGCTGACCGCCGCCGAGACTAAGCGCCTGGTGGCGCTGGTCGAGGCGTGCTGGAAGTATCTCGACCAGGTCAAAGCGCGGTCGCCGCAGGAGCTGCGTAAGGGCCCACGTGGAGGCGGCCGCGATAGGGACAAGATGTACGCGCACGTGTTGGAAGCCGAGGTCGCATACGCAAAGCAGCTCGGCGTCAGCATCAAAGAGCCCGACCGCGATGCCCTTCGCGCCGCGTTTCGCGAGCCCAATCCCGATGCCAGATGGCCGGTCGCGTACGCGATGCGCCGCATCGCGTGGCATTCCCTGGACCACGCGTGGGAGATGGAAGACCGGGTAACTTAATCGGTCGTCATGGAAGAGCAGAAAGGGGGACTGCTCCTCGTCATGGCGCACCCGGACGATGAGTCAATGGGCGCCGGAGGAATGGTCCTCAGGCACACGCGCAACGGAGTCGTCACGCACCTGATCTGCGCCACGTACGGAGAGGCGGGGTGGATGGGCAAGCCGATCGGCGCCAAGCCGGACGACCTGCCCGAGATCCGCGCCCGCGAGCTCGAGGAGGCGGCGGCCGCGCTGGCGCTAAGTGGGGTCGAGCTGTGGGACTACCACGACGGTGGCGTCGCGCAGTCAGACCAGCAAGAGATCACGCAGCGGATCTGGGAGCACATCGGCAAGGTCCGGCCGCGCGTCGTCGTGGGGTGGGGGCCCGACGGAGGATATGGCCATCCCGACCACATCGCGATGGGCGCGTGCACCGACGCGGCGGTGGCCGCGATGACCGAGGGCGAGAGGCCGGCGCTGTACCACGTCGCGGTTGACACGCAGCTCGCCGACTTCTACGAGCAGGCAATGCGATTGACGGGCACGTCCGACGGATTCACGCTGCGGCCGCAGGAAAACGTCGACGTCCTCATCGAGCTCGATGCGGACGAGGTGATGATGAAGCTGCGCGCGATCGACTGTCACAAGAGCCAGCTCGAAGATTGGCGAATCGCCATTCGCGACCACCCGCAGCTGATGCGGCAGGGCTACGGCCGAGAGCCTTACATCGCGGTGTCCTCGAGGTCGTCCGGACTGACCGAGAAGGGATTGCTCGGCGAGTTCGCGTGACCGCTCATGAGAATCGAAGGCAAACCGAAATAGCCTGGCAAGGTCTATACACTCCTGTCCTCAAATCGCAGCCGTCAGGGGCTAACCTTTAGCGCCTGATCCGGAGGCGTTCCAGGGTCTCGTATTCCAAGTCGGGGGTTACTCATGGACGTACAGGAGGCGGTGGCGGAAGGCACGGCTTCTGCCGAAAACGGTGAAGTCAAACGTGACGGTCGCAAACAGTTCTCGATGGGTCCCGGCGACATCCTCGAGGGCAAGCTCATCTACGACGGTTCCGTGCACGCTGACGGAAAGGTCGAGGGCGAGGTTCGCGTGACCGGCAACATCGACGTCGCGTCCGGCGCCAGCGTCAAGGCTCTGCTCGAGGGCGCGAACGTGACCCTCAAGGGCCAGGTCGAGGGCATGGTCACCGCGCGTGACAAGCTGACCCTCGGCAAGAACGCGCGGCTCAGCGGCGACATCCAGGTCCGCAGGCTGCAGATCGACGATGGCGCGACGCTGAACGGGCACGTCCGGATGGGTGACTTTGAGCACCAGGCGTCCGGCCAGTAGGCTCGCGACCCCGGTCCCGGCAGAGAACGGTTCCAACGGTCACCGCAACTCGGTAGTCCTCGGTCCCAACGACCGGCTGGTCGGCCAGCTGTACATCGAGGGAGACCTGCACGTGTCGGGCAGCGTCGAGGGCAACCTGGAAGCGACCGGGGACATCGAGATCGCGGGGTCGGGGAAGGTCAACGGCGACGTGACGGCGTACAACCGCCTGACCGTGGGCAGCGACGCGTCGCTGATCGCGGGCGATGTGCGGGTGGCCAGGCTCACCGTCGAGGACGGAGCGAAGTTCAGCGGCAAGGTGTCGATGGGCCAGCCCGTATCCAAGGTCGCGGAACCGGTAGCGGTGGTTCCGGAGCCGGTGGTCGTCGTCCCGGAACCGGAAAAGCCGACCCAAAAGGGAAAGCGCCGCTAAGGACCTCGGCGACGGTTTTCCGGAAAATCGTGACCGCGTGGGCGGAATTCGACGAATTTTCCGGAAAATTGTGATTCTTAGGCGCGCTTCTTTGACCTTCGCGATCTCGTCCTCGGGCAGCCGCACCATCAGCTCCTCGCCGAAGATGCCGCAGAACATGTTGCCGTTGACGAAGGCGGACACCTGGCCGAACATCGGCTTGATCGTGACCGCCGGTTCGTCGGGCACGATCCGCGAAAAGGCGGCCTTCGCCTCCTCGCTCGGCCTGGGCATCTTCATCGGTCCGCGCGGCGCCGGGCTCATCATCGGATCGTAGTAGCCTTTGACGGTTCTGTGAGGCCCGTACTGGGGGTGTGTCCATGAGCTGGAAGCTGGAAGGTACGTACTTCGAAAACTGCAACTGCAACTTCGCGTGCCCATGCTCGGTGACCAGCTTTGCCGCACCGGCGACGCAGGACCGATGCCAGGTCATCCTCAACTACCACGTCGACAGGGGCGAGATCGACGGCGTGGATGTCAGCGGACACAGCGTCTCGGTGGTGGCGGACGCGCCGGCGAAGATGATCGACGGCAACTGGCGCGTCGGCCTCCTCATCGACGACAAGGCTTCGAAGGAGCAGGCGGACAAGCTGGGCGGTGTGTTCTCAGGCCAGATGGGCGGCCCGATGGCGGCTCTCGCGCCGCTCATCAGCGAGGTGCTCGGCATCGAACAGCATCCCATCGAGTACCACGACAGCGGACACAAGCACCACGTCAAGATCGGCGGCGACATCGCGGTTGATGTCGAGGACTACACGCCCGAAGGTTTCAAGGAGCCGACGAAACTGGTAGGCGTCTTCCATCCCTCGAATACGACGCTGACCATCGCGCGGCCGACCGAGTCGCGCATCAAGGCATTTGGAATGGAGTTCCACAACAGCGGCAAGAGCGCGTTCTCGGCGCCCTTCCACTGGTCTGCCTGACACTCGAGCCGTGCAGCAAGTCGCGCCGCTGCCCAGACAACTTGCCGCGACGATCGTCGCCATCCTCGTGGCATGCGCGGCGGCGGCGTGGCTGATCACCATCGACCAGGCCGGCGCGATGGGCATGGGCGGCATCGCCATGATGAGCGCGGCCCTCTTTCTTGTCACCTGGCTGGTGATGATGGTCGCGATGATGTTTCCGTCGGTCGCCCCGATGACGCTCGCCTTCGCCTCGGTCGCGCGCAAGCGAGGCGAGGGGACGCTGCCCACCACGGCGTTCGTTTTGGGCTATCTGCTCGTCTGGACCGCCGTGGGCCTGCTGCCCCTCGCGGTCATCCAGACTCTGAGCCACATCTGGATGACGCCGCCATGGTGGTCCGCCCGCGCCGGCGGAGCCGTGATCGTGCTCGCCGGCATCTACCAGTTCACGCCCTTGAAAGACGCCTGCCTGCGTGCCTGCCGCTCGCCGTTGGGTTTCATCCTGAGCCACGACTTCGGTGGCGGCCCCGCCTCCGCGCTGCGCAGC
>VBHA01000103.1 GCA_005889495.1 Chloroflexota bacterium | reverse complement strand
GACCGCGGCCGAGCAGACCCTGGGTACGATTACGTCTTCGTCGGGGAGTGGCGTAGCCCGGAAGCGCACCTGGCTGGGGGCCAGGGGGTCGCGGGTTCAAATCCCGCCTCCCCGACCAAATCGTCTCGAGTCGTCAAGCTCAGGTGAACGCTAACTCGAGTACGTGAATCGATCGGACGCGCTGCGGGTTGATGTACCGGCCGGTGTGGTCACAACCACGTCAACGGTACCCGGCGTTCCAGAAGGCACAATCACCTGGATACTCGTCGAGGAGGCCACTCGCAGCTGGGTACAGGCCACCGACCCGAAAAAAACCTGCGCGCCGATCGCAAAGCCAACGCCGCTGATCGTCACACGGGTCCCGCCGGCTGACGGCCCGGCCGCTGGCGAAAGCCCCATCACGACTGGCGGTCCATACGTGAAGACATCGACGGGTTGGGGCGAGCTATCCGAGCCGGCTTCTTCGACGCGTACATCGACGGCACCTTCACCTGCGGGGGAGACCGCTCGCAACCTGGTCGAAGCTACAAACGTCACCGACATGGCTTGCTGATTCCCGAAGTAAACCTGCGCGCCGGGAAGGAAGCCACGTCCGGCGATCGTGACATTGGTGCCTCCGCGAAGCGGACCGCTTGCGGGTGAGATCGAACTGACCAGGGATGTGGACCAGGACACATCCAGGACCGCAATGGTGGCGTTGTCGTTCGTGTCCGCCTCCACGACGACGTCGTCGGGAGACGCGCTGGTGATGGTCGTTGTAGCGGCGCCTGCGCTGTCGGTGAAAGAGCGGGATGGACTGATCACCGCCGCATGTTGGCTTTGAGTCGAAAAGTGCACCTCCTGGTTGGGCACGGGATGTCCGGCCACGTCCGTGACCGTCGCGGTCAGGAAGGCCCTCTCGCCAGCGAGCAGAGCAGCAGAGCTTGTGATCAGCGTCATCGTCTGGTCAGGGGGCTGTGTCACGGGAACCATCACCTCGGTCCAGGCGGTGCCTGAAATTGCGATCAGGGTCGCGCTCTGAATCGGTTGAATTGTCAACTCGCACCTTCCCGATGCGTCAGTCGTGCACGACAAGCTGTCCAATCCGTCGGTCAGGATCACCCTGGCTCCGTGCACGGCACGACCTCCGCTGTCGCGGGCGAATAGCCGAACCGAGACCGGCTCAGCAGCGAGGATGGCCTTGACCGGCGAGGCGGTCAGCCTGGCAACGCCGTTTGGGGCGTCAAGAACGTACGCGGGGCCGGCATAGAAAGAATCTGCATTCGAAGTCCGTCCCTGAACCGGTCCTGTCACCGCCCTGCTCGGCACGGTCATCTCGATGAGGGTGTCCGACCAGGACCGGATAACCGCCACCATGCCTGGGTCAGACCCGCCTGTCCAGAACGTGATGTTCCCGGCCTTGGCGCCAAAACCGTTGCCAACAATGCACGCCAGGCCCCCGCGAGCCACGACCTTGGTGGCGAACGAGGCCCGAATCGGGGAGGCGGTTGCCGATGGCTTCGAAGGTGGGGCGCACGAAACCGAGCTTGCCCCTACCGCTGAATGCGTCCCACAACCTACGGTGAGGCCGAGAACAACGGCCACAATCACCCCGGTTGCCGATCGGCCTGTGCGCCCGGCATGTAGGGGAACCATGGGCCAGCAAGGATAAACCGACGGTTCGCGTTCATCCCCTGCCCGGCGTCCCGTCCCCCCGACCAACCTCAGCGGAAGCGGATGTCAAAACGGGCGACCGATTCGAGCGTCGTGGACCCCCGCTTCAGCCGCCATCCGGGCTGGGCAGGAATGGGGTGGGGAAGGGCAACATGGCCGCCGCCAGGGCAGCGCCGAGAACGAGACTGCCGACCACCAACGGGCGCCGGGTAAACCTCCTCGGAGGTGATGGCGAGGATCGGCCAAGGCGAGATCCGGCGTCCGGCGCAGATAGTTGCGGGCTACAGGGCCGCGGATTCGACTTAGGCGATCAGCAGCACGGAAGGCGAGCTGCTCAGCTCACCGCCTTCTTCACCAACGCGCCGATCCTTGCCTCCTCGGCGGCGGTCAACTTCTTCAGCGCGAAGGCGACTGGCCACACGCCGCCTTCGTCGAGGTGCGCCCGGTCGCTGAAGCCGAATGTCGCGTACCTCGTCTTGAACTTCTGCGCGCTCTGGAAGAAGCAGACGACCTTGCCGTCCCTGGCATAAGCCGGCATCCCGTACCAGGTTGTCGGCGAGAGCGCAGGCGCGCTCGCTTTGACGATGGCGTGGACCCGTTTGGCCATGGTGCGATCCGGTTCCGGCAGCTCGGCGATCTTCGCGAGCAAGTCGCTTTCCCCTTCGGACTTGCGCGCGGCGATCTTCTGCTCCTGGACGCGGTCCATCATCGCCGCTTTTTCCTCGTCCGTGAATCCCCCGTACCTCTTTTTGGTCGCGGTGGTTTTGGCGGACTTCTGCGTGTCCTTCATCGCAGTTTTACCCTCAACCATGATCAGGCCTTCGCCTTCTGGGCGACCTTCCCCTGCTGGAGGATCCGGATGGCGTTGCCGAAGGGGTCGCGGACGCCCATGTCGGTCCCGTAGAAGTGGTCGGTGGGCTCCTGAGTGAAGTCCGTGACGCCGCGCGCCTTGAGGGTCTCGTACAGACCCCGGACGTCGTCCGTCTTGAAGACGAGCCCGCCAATGGCGCCCTTGGCGATCAGTTCGCGGAGCTGCGCGGCGGTGGCTTCGTCGTGAACCGGCGGGCCCGGCTGCTCCAGGGAGATCTCGACGGGGTCGCCTGGGACACGAACCGTCAGCCAGCGGTAGGAGCCCTGCTTGACGTCCTGTCCTTTCTCCAGCCCGAGCTTGTTGACGTAGAAGTCGAGGGCCTCGTCTTTGTCGAGGACCATGATC
>VBHA01000102.1 GCA_005889495.1 Chloroflexota bacterium | reverse complement strand
AGGCCACCGCGGCCACGGCGCGAACGTCGAGCGGCTCGGCGTAGGCGCGGTCCATGGCGTCGCGCGCGCGCAGCAGGCGCCGGTTAAAGTCCTCGACTTCCCGGCTCACGGTGCAACGCTACGACATCAGGACAATTACCTCCAGGCCGGGGCTGACGCCCATTGCCGCACCCACCTGGCGGCTCGTACAAGAAAAGAAGATGAGTCAAAAGGCCGGCCTG
>VBHA01000042.1 GCA_005889495.1 Chloroflexota bacterium | reverse complement strand
ACGTCGATCCGGACGGGCCATTTCCTTCCGAAGCCTGGGGCGACAAGGTGGACCACCTGCCCGGGCTGCGCCGCGCCGGGAGGCTCGGCCGAGACGAACTCGGCATCGGTCCACTCTCCGAGCAGATTGGTCGCGGCAAGGATCTCCCAGAAACGATCGGGTGGCGCCTCGCTGGTCGCCGCCGGGCATACGTTGACGATCATCCGTCGAGATTAGAAGGAAAATTCGCACATTGAGGTTCGACGAGCTCGCGGCAAATCTCGACCAGATGGAGGGCACGAAGAGCCGTAACGAGCTCGTTCGGATCCTGTCGGACGTATACCGGGCCGCTTCAGCCGGCGAGCTTGCGCCGATCACCTACCCGATCCAGGGCCGCCTGGCCCCCTTCTTCGAACCGGTCGAGGTCGGCCTCGGCGAGCGGCTGCTCATGACCGCGATCGCCGCCGCCTACGGCGTGCCCAAAGAAGAGGTGGTCAAGCTTAACCGGCAGACGGGCGACCTCGGCGTCACGGCCCAACGCCTGGCCAGGCCTCCCGAACACGAGTCGCCTTCCGTTGTCGACGTGCACAGTTGGCTGACTGGCATCGCCGGCGCGAGCGGCCCGGGCAGCCAGCAGCAAAAGCTCGCCAATTTCACCGCCCTGCTTTCCAACCTCGACGCCACCTCGGCCAAGCACCTGGTGCGGATCACGCTCGGCAAGATGCGCCTGGGCATCGGCGACCCGACCGTGCTCGACGCGCTCTCGTTCGCGAAGAAGGGCGACCGCTCACTGCGGCCAGTGCTCGAGGGCGCGTACAACCGCACGTCCGACCTTGGCCTCATCGCGCGGACGCTCTGGGAGTCGGGCGAGCAGGGGCTGGACGCGCTCAAGGTCACGGCCGGGCATCCGCTCCGCCCTCAGCTCGCCGAACGCCTTCCCAACCCGGAGGCGGTGATCAAGAAGCTGGGGATGGTGGGCGTGCAGCCCAAGTACGACGGGCTTCGCGTCCAGATCCACAAGGCCGGTGACGAGGTCAGCATCTTCTCGAGAAACCTCGAGTCGTGGACCGAGGCCTTTCCCGAGCTGGTCGCCGCGGCGTCTGGGCTGAAGGTCGAGAGCGTCATCCTCGACGGCGAGGCGATCGCGTACAACCCCGAGTCGGAGGAGTACGTCCCCTTCCAGGAGACCACCGCGCGCCGGCGCAAGGAGGGCGTCCAGCAGTTCGCGAACCAGGCGCCGCTTCGGGCATTCGTGTTCGACGTGATGTTCCGCGACGGAACAGACCTCACGCAGCTGCCGTACGAGCGTCGCTTCGAGATCGCGCAAGAGGTGCTTCGCAGGTCGGACACCCTTCTGACCGCGCCGTTGACGAAGACCGACTCGGCCGAGCAGCTCACCAAGGAGCTGCTCGACAACATCAGCCGCGGTCTCGAGGGGGTCGTGGCGAAGCGGCTCGACTCGCCGTACCAGGCAGGCGCCCGCAACTTCAACTGGGTGAAGCTGAAGCGCAACACAAGCGGCCGGCTGAACGACACCATCGACGTCGTCCTGCTGGGCTACTACCTCGGCAAGGGCAAGCGGGCAGAGTTCGGCGCGGGCGCCCTGCTCGCGGGTGTCTACGACGCTGACACAGACGAGTTCGTGACCATCAGCAAGCTCGGCACCGGACTGTCGGACCAGGGCTGGCGAGACATTCACCAGCGGCTGTCCAGCCTCGAGGTCCCGGTCAAGCCACCGCGCGTGCGCTCGAACTTCGTCCCCGACGTGTGGCTGAAACCCGCGCTCGTCGTCGAGGTGCTGGCCGACGAGATCACGCCCAGCCCACGTCACACCGCCGGCATGACAGCGGACCGGCCGGGTTTCGCGCTCCGGTTTCCGCGGATCGTCTCGTTGCGCACCGCGGACAAGAAACCGGAGGACGCAACGACCGTCCGCGAGATCCAGGAGATGTTCGAGCAACAAAAGCAGCGAGGAAGCACCTAGGCGCCAAGCCGCCGACACTCGCGCCTGAGCTTACTTGTCCTTGGCGGTGTCTCCGATCGCCGCCTGCGCCGCCGCCAGGCGCGCCACCGGCACCCGGAACGGGCTGCACGACACGTAGTCCAGGCCCAGCTTGTGGCACAGGTGGATCGAGTCGGGGTCTCCCCCATGCTCGCCGCAGATCCCGACCTCCAGGTCCTTCCGCGTCTTGCGGCCCTCGTTCACGGCGAGCGCCATCAGCCGCCCCACGCCCTTCTCGTCGATCGTCTCGAACGGGTTGCGCGGCAGGATCTTCTGCTCCAGGTAGCGCACGATGAACGCCCGCTCGGCGTCGTCGCGGGAGAAGCCGAACGTGGTCTGGGTGAGGTCGTTGGTGCCGAAGGAGAAAAACTCCGCCTCCTCGGCGATCTCGCCCGCGGTCAGCGCTGCGCGAGGGATCTCGATCATCGTGCCGAACTTGTACGGGACACGGATCCCCGCCTCCTTCTGCACCGTCTCGGCGACCGGCTTCAGCTCCGCGTGCACCACGCGCAGCTCGGCGACGGTGCCGGCGAGCGGGATCATGATCTCCGGCCTGGCGTCGACCTTGCGCTTGCGCAGGTTGCAGGCGGCCTCCATGATCGCCCGCACCTGCATGCGCGTGATCTCGGGATAGAGGATCGACAGCCGCACTCCGCGCAGGCCCAGCATCGGGTTGGCCTCGTGCAGCTCCTCGACGCGGCCCAGCACCTTCTCGCGCTCCGCCAGCAGCGCCGGGTTCTCGCCCGTGTCCTTGAGGTGCGTGGTCTCGCGGATGAGCTCCTCGAGGCTGGGCAGGAACTCGTGCAGCGGCGGGTCGATCAGCCGGATGATCACCGGCAGCCCCGCCATCTCCTTGAAGATGCCCTCGAAGTCGCCGCGCTGTATGGGCAGGAGCTTGGCCAGCTGCTTCTCGCGCTCCTCGGTGGTGCCGGCCATGATCATCGCCTGCACGATCGGCAGCCGGTCCTGCTCCATGAACATGTGCTCGGTGCGGCACAGTCCGACGCCCTGGGCGCCGTTCTCGCGAGCCTTCTGGGCGTCGCGCGGGTAGTCGGCGTTCGCCCACACCTGCAGGCGGCGAATCTCGTCTGCCCAGCGCAGGATCGCGCTCGCGGCGGGGTGCTGATTGAGCGAGCGCGCCTCGATGGTCGGGACGTTGCCGACGTACACGTCTCCGGTCGTGCCGTCGATCGTGATCTGGTCGCCTTCTTTGATGGTCGTGCCGTTGGCGGAGAACTTCCGCTGCCGGACGTCGACGTCGATCGAGCTCGCGCCCACGACGCACGGCCGGCCCATGCCCCGCGCCACGAGCGCGGCGTGCGAGGCCGTGCCGCCCGTCTGGGTGAGGATGCCCTTCGCCTCGACCATGCCGTGCACGTCGTTGGGGTTGGTCTCGACCCGGACCAGGATCACCGCCTTGCCCTGCTTCCCCCACTCGACCGCGGTGTCGGCGTCGAACACCGCTCCACCGGTGGCGGCGCCCGGTGACGCGGGCACGCCCCTGGCGAGCGGCGACGCCTTGGCGGCGGGGTCGACCCGCGGAAACAGGAGCTGCTCCAGCTGCCTCGGCTCGACTCGGGCCACGGCCTCCCTCTTGGTGATCAGCCGCTCTTTGACCATGTCCACGGCGATGTTCACGGCCGCCTCGCCCGTCCGCTTGGCCGAGCGCGTCTGGAGCATGTAGAGCTTGCCCCGCTCGATCGTGAACTCGAGGTCCTGAACGTCCTTGTAGTGCTTCTCGAGCTGCCGGGCGTAGCGCTCGAACTGGCCGTAGACCTTCGGCATCTGCTTCTTCAAAGCGGCTATCGGCTCGGTATCCCGAACCCCGGCGACCACGTCCTCGCCCTGTGCGTTGGCGAGGTAGTCGCCGTACAGCTCCTTCGCGCCCGTGATCGGGTTCCGGGTAAAGGCAACTCCGGTGCCGGATGTTTGGCCCATGTTGCCGAAGACCAACATCTGCACGTTGACCGCGGTCCCGAGGTCGTCGGGGATGCGCTCCATGCGCCTGTAGGTCTTGGCGCGGTCGGTGTTCCACGACCTGAAGACGGCGTCGATCGCCTCGCGCAGCTGCTCGACGGGGTCGGTGGGAAACGCGCTCCGCGTCTCTTCCTTATAGATGGCGAGGAACCTGGCCACCAGCGGACGTAGGTCGTAAGGCTTGAGCTCGGGGTCGGTCTTGACCCCCGCCCGCTTCTTGGCGTCCCGCAGGGCGTGCTCGAACTTCTCGCCGTCGATCCCCTTGACCGTCTTGCCGAACATCTGGATGAACCGGCGGTAGGCGTCGAGCGCGAAGCGCTCGTCCTTGGTGAGAGCGGCGACGCCGGCGGCGGTCTCTTCGTTGAGGCCCAGGTTGAGGACCGTGTCCATCATCCCGGGCATCGAGAACTTGGCGCCGCTGCGCACGCTGACCAGCAGCGGGTCTTTGAGGTTGCCGAACTTCTTGGCTGCTTTGCGCTCGAGGATCTTCAGTGCCGGGAGCACCTGCTCCCACAGGCCTTTGGGAAATTTTCCACCACTCGCGTAGTACGCGCGGCATGCCTCGGTCGTGATCGTGAAGCCCGGCGGCACAGGCATCCCGGCTTTGGTCATCTCCGCCGCGCCCGCGCCCTTGCCCCCGAGAAGGTCGCGCATTTTGGCTGAGCCTTCGGAGAACTGATAGACCCATTTGCGGCTTGAAGGCATCGAGGTGCTATTTTCCCATGCCGGGATGGAAGACCTCGGCGCCGCAACTGAAGACCAGGTCATCCTCGCCTGGCTGCAGGCCGAGATCGAGTCTCCCGACTTCCAGGCCTACGTCGTCGGCAACCCGCCCAACGCCGCCAACCTGTCGCTGGCGTTGAAGGCGGCGCGGTCCCCGGATCTGCGCGACCAGGCGCAGAACGACCTCCGCCGGCAGATCATCACGTCGGCTTACGGTTTCGGCCAGGGCGTGGGCAGCTTCCAGGGTCTTGGGCAGGACCTCCGCTGGAGACGCGTTCGCCTCGACACCGACGAGGTGGGCGAGCTGTTCTATGCGAGGCAGGGCGCAGCGTGGCCCATCCTCTCGCCCGTCACTCGCAAGGTCGCCGAGGGCGCGACCAACGTCGGCCACGTCTTCACGGGCGACTCGACGAACATGGTCGTGCTCTCGCTGGCGACGGGGCTTTGCCACTCGGACAAAAAAGTGCCGGAGATTATCGCGCTGCGGCGCCCGGACGGGAACCTCGTCATCCTCGAAGGTCACGCGCGCGCGACCGCGATCGTCCTGGAGGCGCATCGTTTTCCGAACGGCGTGGACGTTTACGTCGGCGCTGGGCCCAGCGTCGCCAACTGGCCCTACCTCTAGATGCCAACCTCCCGATAGTCCGGACTATCGGAGACTTCCGACGTCGACGAGCACCGTTAGTCCGGACTGTCCGAACATAAGACCGCCTGGCAGTTTCTGAGGAGGCGACGCCAAAATGACCCAACCTCGCGAGATCCATCGCTACGGCTGGATCCCCGACCAACCCGACCAGCGCGACCACCTCTACGCCGCGCCGGCCCAGTTCCTCCTCGCCCTCCCCGCCGCCGCCGACCTGCGCGCCAAGTGCCCCCCGGTCTACGACCAGGGCAGCCTCGGCAGCTGCACCGCCAACGCGATCGCGGGCGCGGTCGAGTTCGACCGCATGAGGCAGAGGCTCCGCGACTTCGTGCCCTCGCGACTATTCATCTACTACAACGAGCGCCTCATCGAGGGCACGGTGCCGATCGACAGCGGGGCGATGATCCGCGACGGGATCAAGTCAGTCGCCAGCGACGGAGTCTGCCCGGAGCCGGAGTGGCCGTATGACACCGCGAAGTTCACCAGGCGGCCCTCCGCGCAGTGCTACAAGGACGCCAGGCTCGACCGCGCCATCTCCTACCAGCGCCTGGTCCAGGACGTCAACCAGATGAAGGGCTGCCTTGCGTCCGGCTATCCGTTCGTCTTCGGATTCACCGTCTACGAGAGCTTCGAGGGCGCGGCGGTCGCGAAGACCGGCCACGCGCCCATGCCGGCCCCGGGCGAGCGCGCGGTCGGCGGCCACGCGGTGATGGCGGTGGGCTACGACCACGCGAAGCAGTGTTTCATCGTCCGCAACTCGTGGGGTCCGGGCTGGGGCATGAAGGGCTACTTCACCCTGCCGTTCGCGTACCTGATCCAGCCGGGGCTCACGCAGGACTTCTGGACGATCCGGCTGGTCGGTAAGTAGGACAGCTCCGTGTTCCGGCTGCTCCGCAGGCGGGACTTCGCGCTCCTGGTCGGCGGCCAGGCCGTCTCGGAGCTTGGCGACGGAATCTTCTTCGTCGCGCTTGCCTGGCGCGTCTACCAGTCGTACTCGAACCCAGCGGCCCTTTCGGTGGTCGGAATTGCCTTTTTCGTCCCCCGCCTGCTGGTCACGATCGCGGGCGGCGTCGTCAGCGACCGCTTCGAGCGCCGGTGGACGATGGTCGCCGCGGATTGCGTTCGCGCGGTGGCGGTCGCCCTCCTGGCGGCGATCGAGCTGGGCTCGGGCCAGGAGCTGCCGCTGATCGTCGCGATCGTGGCCGTCCAGGGCGTCGGAGGATCCCTGTTTGGCCCAAGCGAGTCCGCGCTCCTGCCTCAGCTGGTCTCGGCGGACGAGCTGGGGCAGGCCAACTCGCTGCGGACGGTCGTGAGCCCGATCGCGTACGGCATTGCCGGCCCAGCCCTGGGCGGGCTCATCACGGCCGCGAGCGGGCCGCAGGCGGCTTTCTGGATCGACGCCGGTACCTACCTGGTGTCGGTGGTGACGCTAGTCCTGATGCGCCCCTACCCCGTGACCGCGGCCGGCGAGCGCCGGTCGATTCTGGCCGATGCGCGCGAAGGTTTCGCCTACGTGGCGGGGAGGCCGTGGCTGTGGGGCCCGATCCTCACAGCGTCGGTCGCCCAGTTCCTCTACGCCGGGCCCAACCAGTCGCTCGTCCCCTACCTGGTGAAGTTCGAGCTCCACGCCTCGGCCGGCGCGCTGGGCATCGTGCTGGCGTGCGGGGGTCTGGGCACGGTCGCGGCCGGATTGCTGATCGGCCGGCTGCCGCGGCCTCGCGCCCTCGTCACCTTCATGCTCCTCGGTTGGGCGATCGGCATCGGGTCGATCGCGGTGGTCGGCCTGGCGCAGAGCGTCTGGCAGGCGGCCGCCGGCGTGTTCGTCTGGAACCTTTTCTTGTGGAGCGGGGAGATCCTGTGGCTCACGCTGCTCGGCCTGGCCGTTCCCAACACCATCCGGGGCAGGGTCAGCAGCATCGATTTCCTCGGCTCCTTCTGCTTGATCCCGCTCTCGATGGCGCTGACGGGGCCACTTGCGGTCCTGGTCGGGCCTCGCACGCTGCTCATCGCCGCCGGGATCGGGGGAGGGTTGGCCATCCTGACGGCGTTCCTGGTCCCCAACATCCGCCGGCCCCAGTATCTCGAAGGGCGGGTCGGGGGTTGAGCCCCCAGACCGGAGCCCGGCGGGCAAATCAGGGAGGGGCCCGCCGGGTCGGCTGGAGCATCGGCCTCTGGAGTAGCAGGTGGGGAGGTTGGAGGAGGAGGAGGCCTTACTCCTCGTGTATTCACTTCCAGCCCACGATGGGTCTACGGCGCGGATTAACGAACCAGGGCGTTGAATCTTGCGTCGCCGTCTTCCTCGCCGTCGGAGGGCGGCTTGACCACGGTCACGATCACCTGCCTGACCTCGACGATGACGGTCTGGCATATGGTCACCACTGTTCCGGCCTGGCCTGACACGCCGATGGCGATCACCTCGATCTCCCGGATGCGGACGAGGTAGGCCTGCTCGACCTGGGTGCTGACGACGGTCAGGTGGTCCAGCTCGTCCTCTTCGTCCTTGATCTCCTTGGCGAAGGGGGCGAGGGCGGCGTGGAAGTCGTCCTTGCCTTTCTTGAGCGCAACGGCCGTGGCGGCCGCGGACAGCTTCGACTGTGAGGCCAGCTTCGTGATCTGGACGTCGCAAACCGCTTCGGCGTCGTTCAGCTTGACGATCACCGCGTCGCCGGCCTTCTTGACCTCGACGACGATCCTGACCCGCTCGTCGTCGCCGTGGTTTCGCGAGGATGAGGCGGCGCCGGTGACCGTGATCGTGTTGCCGCGGAGGGTGACGATGACTGTGGGCACCGCCGCGACCACCACGACGATCGTGATGAAGACGTATACGAGCCGCGTGCTAAGGAACGTCAGGACGGGCGTGATCACGTCTGATCACCTCCTTTGGCGGGAGTAGACGGCCGGCGGACCTGAAACTTGCGTTTGAATTGACGCCGTGCCCAAGAGCCGCCTGGAGGCTTTCGCCGACGGAGTCTTCGCCATCGCGGCGACGCTGCTCATCCTCAACGTCGCCGTCGCAGAGGGAAAGCCGCTCGGCGGAGAGCTGCAGCGAATCTGGCTGAGCTACGCCGCCTACGCGATCACATTCACGACCATCGGCGTGATCTGGATCAACCACCACCTGGTCATGCACCAGGTGGCGCGCGTCGACCGGCTGTTCCAGGTCCTGAACATCCTGTTCCTGATGGTCATCGCGTTCATCCCTTTTCCGACGCGCCTGCTGGCGCTGTACATCAACACGGGCGATGCGAAGGCGGCCGCACTCGCGTACGGCATCACGCTGACCCTGACCGCGGTCCTGTTCAACGCCCTGTGGTGGTACGCGGCAGCCGGCCACCGTCTGATCCGCGACGACGCCGACCCGAAGGTGATCACCGGCATCGGGCGGAGCTACCTGCCCGGACCCTTCATCTATTCCGTGGCCACGGTGGTGGCGCTCATTAGCCCGCAGGCGAGCGCGGGCTTATACGCGCTGATCGCGCTCTTCTACGTCCTGGAAAGCTCGGTTTTCGGCCGCTCAGGGGGCTAGCTCTTAGGTTTGGTCGTCAGACCTCCTTCGGTCACGTATCGAACGGGGAGCGGGCGTTGAAGACGTTCGTGAGGTCGTTGACGGCGGCGTCGCGGGTGCTGAGCGGCGCCAGGCCGTAGCGGTGCTCGACCGTGGCGAGGATTGAGGTCGTGTCGTACTGGGTGTGGTCGACCACGAAGTCACCGCGCAGGCGCGGGCTGAGGATCAGCGCCGGGATGCGGGTGCCCGGGCCCCACAGGTCGTGCGGTCCGGCCGTGCCGCCCTGTCCGGGAGGCGCGACGTGGTCCCACTGGCCGCCGAACTCGTCGTAGGTCACGACCACCATCGTGTCCTTGCGGCAGGCGCTGCCGTTGATCGCCGTCAGCAGGTCGACCAGGTGGTCGCTGCCGCGGGTCTCGCTGGTGTAGCCGGGGTGCTCGTTCTCCAGCCCGACCGGCTTGACGAAGCTGACCGAGTTGAGCGCGCAGGCCTTACCCGAGGCGCCGAGCGCGTCGGTGAACGACACCTCGTCCTTCAGGTGCGCTCGGCCGGTGGTTCCAGGAGCGTAGTTGGCGTAGTAGTTGAACGGCTGGTGGTGGTACTGGAAGACCTTGCTCGGGCAGTAGGGCCACACCGGGTTCGGCGCCGAGTTCGAGTCGGAGCAGACGCCGGGGGTCGTGCCGTTGGTCCAGCCCGGCGCGCCGACGTCGCCGTCGGCGTTCGACCACCCGCCTGAGTACCAGGCCCAGCTGACGCCCGCGGCCGTCAGCTCGTCACCGATCGTGTTGCCGGTCTGCGGTGGAAGCTGAGGCGAGCCCTTGAAGGGCTGGTAGGCCGGCTGGATGGTGTTGACCGCGTAATCGCCGCAGGCGCGGTTTGCGACCACCGAGGGACACAGCTGGGTCAGCTGCCGGTCCAACACGGGTCCGGTCGGCGCGTACTGCGGGTAGGCGGTCGGCATGCCGTTGGAGTCGATGACGGAGTGGTTGGCCGCAGGCGCGCCGGCCCAGACGGGGCTCGCCGCGGCGATGAGCCACTGGTGGTTGAGGAATGAACCTCCGAATGCGGACTGGAAGAAGTCGTCGGCGATGGCGTAGTGCGGCGCGCCATCTCCGTGCAGGTACGTGTAGATGGGCAGCTGGGTCGTGTCGTAGTAGCCCATCACCAGCCCGTTGGCGTCGCTGCCCGTCTCATAGCGGTTCTGCTGTCCGTTGTTGAGCTGGTACTGCTCCTGGTAGAAGCGATGCACGATGTCGCGCGTGCAGCCGCCGGGCAGGTTGCTCTGGCTGGGCGGCAGCCCGTTGGGCGCGAACACGCCAGGCTGCGGGCAGGTCCGCGCGCTGGGCGGCAGGTACTGCTCGATGCTGAATGGTGCGTTCGTGAAGTGGCTGGCGTAGGCCTCCCCCGTGCAGTCAGCGGGGAGAGGCGGCGAGGTCAGGTTCACGTCCTGCTGCAGGAGGCACGCGTATGGCGTCCCGCCGACCTGGCGCACCTGCAGCGTGTTGGCGGCGGGCGCGCTGGACCGGCCGTTGACGCCCTCCCATCCGCCGTAGAGGTTGTCGAAGCTGTGGTTCTCCTCGTAGATGACCACGATGTGGTTGATGCCGGCGAAAGCGGTTCTGGAAGTCTATTCGGCCCCGAGATGTTTTTCAAACCAGGCGACGATGCGCTCGATCCGGTCGACGCGGCGGTCCGGCCGGCCGAGGGCGAGCATGAGGTGCGTCTCGGCCGGGTAGCGGACCATCTCCACCTCGCGCCCCAGCGAGCGCAGGATGTGAAAGACCATCTCGCTGTTCCCGGGCGTGCAGCGCATGTCGGCCTCCGCGTGGAGGAGCAGGAGCGGCGCGTGGTTCAGGTGGATCTTCACCCACGGCGAGCCTGACAGAAACGCCTCGACGTCCTCCCATGGGTTCTGGACCCCGATCGCGCGGCGGCCGATGAAGCGCCCGAAGTCCGAGGTCGCCCATTCGCCGAGCAGGTCGGTGACAGGGTTCTCGCTCACCGCGGCGGCGAAGACGCCGGGGTGCCTGGCGAGCATGAAGTTGGTCATGAACCCGCCGTAGGACAGGCCCATGATGCCGATCTTCTTGCGGTCGGCGATCTTCTCTTCGTCGACCGCCCACTCGATGATCCGCAGCAGGTCGCTGCCGTCGGGGTCGCCCCACACGCCCTCGAGGTCTTTGGCGTACTTCTCGCCGTAGCTGGTGCTGCCTCGTGGGTTGCAGTAGATGACGTGGACGCCGGCGTCGGCGAGCGCGTTCATCTCGAGCCATGGGGTCGGGCCGAAGCTGGAGTTCGGACCGCCGTGGACGTCGATGACCAGCGGGGCGATTGCCTGGCGATTCCCATTCGCGGGGAGCAGCCATGTGTCGATGGTGTGGCCGTCGGGGTGATCGACCTGGTGGTGCTCGACCTGGCGGGCGAAGGGCCCGTACCAGCGGCTGCCGTCGGTGGTCAGCTTTCGCAGCTCCCCGTCTTCGACAGCGAAGACCTCGTTGTGATGGTCGCTGGTGGACGCGATCACCGCCGTACGGGCGCCGCCGGTGGCGACCGCGCCGCACGCTGCTTCGGGCGTGGCGAGCGCCTCGACCTTGCCGTCGACGCCGAACCGGTAGGGATGCGCGTAGCCGTGGTGCGAGACGAGCGCGATCACGTGCTCTTCGTCCTGCCACATGAGCGGCGGCGGGCCGAACAGCTCCCCGTCCTGGTAGTCGCCGTAGCTGGTGACCTGGATGTTGAGGTGGCGGTCGGCCGCGAGCCGCCTGTCGTCGACGTGCAGCTCGAGGTCGGCCCAGCCGGGCGAGCCGGGCTGGTCTGTGCCGAGGAAGGCGACCTTGTTGCCTGGCGCCCAGGCGAGGTTGACGATGCCGCCGTTCAGGCGTGCGACCTGTCTGGGCTCGCCGCCCTCGGTGGGGATGGTCCACACCGCGTCGATCTCCTCCAGGCCGGCGGACTCGCTTCGGTCCGCAAGGAAGGCGATGTGCGCGCCGTCGGGCGACCAGGCGGCCGCGTCGACGTTGTAGGTGGGGGCCGTGATTCGTGCCGGCTTTGGATCGTCGACGTCGGTGACCCAGACGCTCATGAACTCATCCCTGATGCCGACGCCGTCGAAGCGCCAGGTGTAGTCGCGGATCCTTCTCGCGATCGGGTCGTCGGGGTTGCCGACGATGAAGCGCTTCTCGCCGCTGGCCGCGACCAGGAGGAGCTTTTTGCCGTCGGGGGACCAGTCCGCGGCGGCCACCCCGCCGGGGATGTCGGTGACCTGGCGCGGCTCGCCGCCCGTGAGGTTGATGACCCATGCCTGGGGCTTGCCGGTCCGGTCGGAGATGAAGACAAGCGAGCGGCCGTCGGGCGAGAAGCGCGGCCGGTTGTCGCTGGCCTTGGCGCTGGTGAGCTGCTCAGGTTCGGTGGCGTCGAAGTTCGTGCGCCACAGCCTTCGCGCGTACTTGCCGTCTTCGACAGTCCGCTTGACGTAGACGATGCTCGAAGCGTCCGGCGCCACCGCCAGGGCCGCGATCACGACCTGGCTCAGGACGTCCTTGGCCTGGAATGGGGTCTGGGTTTGGGTTTTGGTTTCCTCTCTCTCGATCGTCTTCATGTGCTAAGGATGCACGGATGTTGGAAGAGCTGGAGAAGCTGATCTGCGACCTGGTGGCGATCGAGTCGGTGAACCCGGACCTGGTGCCCGGCGGGGCCGGCGAGGGAGCGATCGCGGCCTTTGTCGCGTCGTGGCTGCGCGACGCCGGCTGCGAGGTCACGGTGGTCGAGCCGGTGCCGGGCCGGCCGTCGGTCGTCGGTGTCGTCCGTGGGTCGGGCGGAGGCCGGTCGCTGATGCTGAACGCGCACATGGACACAGTCGGTGCAGGCGGGATGGCCTCGCCTTTTGTTCCGGTTGTCCGCGAGGGCCGGCTTTACGGCCGCGGCGCGTACGACATGAAGGCGTCGCTCGCCGCGATCATGCTGACGGCGAAACGAGCTTCTGGCCTCCGGGGAGATCTCATCGTTTGCGCCGTCTCGGACGAGGAGGTCGCTTCGACCGGTACGTCCGCGGTCCTGGAACAGTTCCACGCC
>VBHA01000041.1 GCA_005889495.1 Chloroflexota bacterium | reverse complement strand
TCGACTTCGTGCTCGTCAACTCGAACAACGCATACGCGCCGACCGGCGGCCAGGCGCCGGTCATCTTCAGGCCGGCCGACACCGCGCGCCATCCCGAGGTCCGATTCATCGCCTCGGACGTGGTCAACGTGCGCAAGCCGTCGCACCACGACCCGGACAAGCTCGCCCGCACGATCATGCGGAAGGTCTGGCAGGCATAGACGCCGCCCGTCTCGCCCGCAGGCGCAGAAAGCCTTCGACGAGCAGGGTCGCCGCCGCGACGTAGGCGTAGCCCGCCAGGGCGTCGACCACGTAGTGCTCGCCCAGGTACACGATCGCCAGCAGGACCGCAATGCTCCAGACGATCAGCACGATGCTCAGCGGCCGGTAGCGGCGCCAGGCATAGACCGCGGCGAGGGCCGGGAAGGCCGCGTGCAGCGACGGGAAGGCGGCGAACCGGTTGGGGTTGAAGCTGTGATAGATGCCTGAGACGAAGTACTGGTTGCCCCAGAGCAGCTGGACCGTGCGGTCGATGACCTTGTACACGTCTTTGACCTGCCACCACGGCGGCGCGCTGGGCCAGAACAGGTAGGTGACGAACGCGAGGAAGCACATTAGAAGCAGCGCGGCGATGAAGCGGCGGTAGTGCTCGCGGCTGTTCAGCCAGAACACGAACCCGACCAGGATCGGGAGCGGGAAGTGCATGAAGTACAGGAACGTCGCGATGAGGTCCTGCGGTCCCACGACGCCGGGGTGATAGAAGGCGTGCTGCAGGGTCAGCGTGGGCAGCGTGCCTCCGAACACGGTTCGTTCGAGGCCCGAGAGGTCGTGAGGCGCAAACCCGGTCTTGGACGCGAATCCGCGCATCGCCTCGTAGGCGAAGAAGAGGAGCAGGAAGGGTCCCCAGTCGGCCAGGAAGGCGAGCCCGCGCCCGAGCGCCATCGCGATCACGAGCAGGGCCAGGAGGACCCACTCGGGCTCGATCGAGATGCCTCGCCACAGCATCACGCCGAAGATGACCGCGAGGTAGGCGAGGCTGCCGATCAGCAGCGGGCCCGGTCTCAGCCGCCGGGCGCGCGGCTCAGCCGGTGCGGACAACCGCGACCGCCGCGATCTCGATCGTCACGGAGAAAGGCAGAGCGCTGGCGCCGACCGCCGCGCGCGTGTGCTTGCCGGCCGCGCCGAGGACTTCCACCAGGAGTTCGGAGGCTCCGTTCATCACCTTGGGCTGATCCCCGAAGTCGTCGGTCGACAGGACCCAACCGGTGACCTGCAGCAACTGCTCCACCTGGTCGAGCCCAACCGCCGCCTCGACCTGCGCCAGCACCCGCAGCGCGCATGCGCGAGCCCGCTGAGCGGCCTCCTCGACCGGGACCTCGTCCGGACAGCGTCCGGTCAGGAACCTGTCGCCGTCGGCCGAGACCTGGCCGGCGATGTAGAGCAGTGACCGCCCGTCCCCGATCGGGGTCAGTCGCGTCTGCACGTAGGAAGCCGCAGGCGGTGGCGGCGCCGGCAGGGTGATGCCGAGCTCACGCAGGCGCTCTTTTGGCGACGTCACTTCGAGCCGAGTCTAGCGGCCTACCTGTAGCGTCCGCGAAGGTGCGCGGCGATCGCCGTCAGGACGACAGCAAGTGCCCCGAGGCCGAGGCCGACGTAAGGCAGCTGTGGCGATGAGAGCAGGTCGCGGAGGATCGAGTCGGAGGAGTGGCCCAGCCTCGGGGCGCTGGCCACCGCGGACGGCGTCGTGGGCGGACCGACGGGCCTGCCGCCCGTGTCGTGGTAGGTCCACAGGGACGCGACATGCGTCGACGGTTGAAAGGTGGCGACGTATAGGGTCGGCTGCTCGTCGTTGGACACGGCCACAGCCGTGACCGCGGGCTGCGGCGGCTGGAGCGACGTGAATGTCTGACCCGCATCGCTGGTCCGCCACAGCCCACCCGATCCCGACCCGCCTCCGTCGCTGGCGGCGTAGTAGCGGTCGTGATGGCTGGTGACGAAGGCGACCTGCGTGTAGTCGGTGGTTGGGAGCAGCCCACCACCGCTGAGGGGATTGAACGTCGCGCCGTTGTCACCGGACAGGAAGAGTCCTGTGTTCGTGCCCACGACCAGCGGTCTGACGTTTCCGACCGGAGGCAGCGGACCCGACACGAGCTTGACAGTCATCGTGCCGCTGATCGCGGGACTGGAGCGCTTCCACGTCGCGCCTCCGTCGAGGCTCTGGTAGAAGGAGAGCGTTCCGCCTGACGCCTGCGCGTCGCTGCCGGCGAGCAGGCGCACCGGGGCATGGATCGCCTCGACGGTGAGTGCGCTGATCGTAGGCGCGGTCAGCCCGGACTGGGTCCACCTGGCTCCGTCCGGGCTCGTGTAGACGCCATGGTCGGTGCCCGCGGCGACGAGTGGCAGGGCGAAGGCGAAGACGCGCACATTGCGACCTTCCAGCCCCGATGCGCTCGACCAGGTTGCTCCACCGTCGTGGCTCGCCAGGGCTCCCCCGCCCCGGGTCCCCGCCAGGACGAAGCCATTGGTGTTGGGGCTGAAGCTGATCGTGTTGACCGCGACCTTGCCGGTGTGAACCGTGGTCCAGGACGTCCCACCGTTGGCCGTCCTCAGGAGCGAGCCCTGTGAGTTGGCGGCGATCACCGACTGGTTGTTCGATGGATCCACGGCCAGCGCGAACAAAGCGACGCGACCCTGCCCCGGGAGTGCTTTGAGCGCGACCCAGGTCGAGTCGGGCAGTGCGCCCGCGCCGACTTCCAGCGCCGCCACTCCGGTCATCCAGAGTGCCGCGATCGTCGCGAGAAGACGCCGGCCAGGGTGCGACACGAGCCCGCCGATCATCGCGCCAGCTTCCTGAGGGTGGGTTCCAGCCGTTCGGCGAGCCCGGCGTCGACAAGACGAGCCTCGGCGATGAGCGCCTCGATGGCGGCGCGGAAGGCACGCAGAAGGTCGTCCTTGTCCAGCGAGCTGACGAGGGCGGCCTCGAGTGGTCGCGTGGCATCCTCGGGCAGACGGTCCAACCCGCGACCCTCATCGATCGGAACCCCGTGCCGCAGGCACGCAAGCTTGAGGACGTGCTCGCGAACCTCCCCGATCATGTATTCCGCCTGCCAGCGCCGGCCGCGCGCAAGCGCCGAACGCACGTGGAGCGCATAGACCCAGGCCAACCCCAACAGGTCGGTTGCAACCGGCCTTGAGGGGCTGGGCAATTGATTCGCGTCGCCGAACACGAGGCGAAAGGTCGGCGCCCGAGCTCCGAAGTCCGGCGCCTGCACGAAGGCGAGGTCGACCTGGAGCGTGCTCGCCAGCAGGAACACTCGGTAGACCCACGTCCCGGCCAGGACGTCGAAGTGGTGGACGGCGCCATGGTCGCGATACATGAGGGCCGTGAAGTCGGCGAGCACGGCCGCGATGGGCGCGTCAGGGCTGACCCCGAAGGCTAGGTCGACGTCTGACCACGGGTCTTCGGTGCCGCCGACGGCCGAGCCGGTGATCGCTCCACCGGTGATCCGGGCGTCCTGCTGGGCGGCGGCGAGCACGCCGGCGCGCAGACTGTCCCGCTCCTGGGCCGTGAACACGGGCGGATTCTAGGGTGGCGCCTTTTCTTACAATCCCCCCGTGCTGTCCGGGGGTTCCCGCGAGCTCAGGGCCAGGCCGCCGGGTTCGTGGTTGGTGAAAGCAGGAGCCTGGCTGGATCGGGCTGCTTTCAGGCCGTCTACCCTGCCCGACGACCTCGTCACCGCGATCGCCCTGTTGCCGGCGATCGTGGCCGGCCTGGTCATCTTCAAGCTCCCGGCGGCCCAGATGCTGGGAATTGCGCTCGTGGTCGGCACCTCGGGTGTGATCGCTTCACGCTGGGTATGGAGCCCCCACCGGCCTGGGGGAGGTCCGGCCAGCCCTCTGATCGCGGCCCTGTTCGGGGTGGCCCTGGTGGGGCCAGGAGCGAGCTTTGTCATCTCGATCGAGATCGCGGTCCTGGCCGTCGTGCTCGAGCTCCTGCGCGTGCGCTACATCCCGGCGATCCGGGCCCAGGCCGGCCTGCTGGCGTACGCGGCGATCGCGCTCGCGACTCGCGGCGGTCCGTCCGTCTACATCAACCCCGCCAACGGCGCTCCGTTCGGCGACCCCCTCGCGACGTGGTACCAGTTTTTCAGCCCCGCCTCGGCCCCGATCGACCCTGTTCGCCTCTACGTGGGCAACGTCCCTGGGCCGGTGTTCGCCACCTCCCTGCTCGCGATCGCGATCGGCGTGGCTTGGCTGGCCTACGCCCGGCGCGTCAGCCTGGTGGTGCTGATCGGGTTCATGGTCGGGTCGCTGGTCGCGATCTACAGCCTGCACTGGGACCCGCTCTTCCAGCTCGACAGCGGTCCCACGTGGTTCGTGGCCGGGCTCGTGCTCGCCGACCGCCGGCTGCTGCCCGACTCCTGGTCGATCCGGCCGACCCTGGGCTTCGCCGTGGGCCTCTTTGCGATCGGCCTGCGCCGGCCGCCCCAGGGCACCTGGCTGAGCGGCCAGGGGCTCGAGGTGGCCATCTTCAGCGTCGCGATCGTCCAGGCGGTGATGGCCGTGATCGTCATCGTCATCTGGTCGATGACCGTGATGATGGAGAGATGGAAGCGCACCCGGCGCCTCCGCCAGCGCGAGGCCAACCTGCGCGTGGTGAAGACGATCTCGCGAACCTCCTAGGCGACCGCGACCTCTGACCTGCTCGCCCCCAGCGCTCGCGCCAGCTCGTGGGCACGCTCTTTGACCTGGGAGGTGATGCGGGCGGGCATGCGCTCGAACGGCGCGACCGCGATGCGCAGGGTCTTGTTGCTCAGAGTGTGCGTCCAGGTGCCGGCCACGCTGCCGTCCACCAGCACCACCGCGGAGATCCACCCCGCCGTGCGGCTGACCAGCGCTGCGTGGGCCTTGTCGTACAGGTGCTCTCGCTTGACGTGCCCCATCAGGTACGGGTCGAAGAGCGGAAGGAGCTGCACAGGCTCGGCGATCTTCGCCCGTCTCACCACGGCGAGGTCCTTCTCGAGAAGCTCCCCGCGCGCTCCCTCCACGGAAACGGTCGCCAACTCTCCAGCGATAGCCTTCCACGCCGCGTTGCCGACTCCCGGCCATGGTCCCCACCAGCGCGCGAAGTCGCTCTTCGTCGCCGGTCCGTAGATGCGCAGGTAGCGGCGGGCCATCTCGGCGATGCCTTCCTCAGGCTCGATGTTGCGCCAGCCCTTCAACCACTCGCGAGGATTGACGAAGGTCACGCTCTGGCCCCGATTCGGTCCGAAACACAGCCGGCCGTTGCGCGCGGCCGGCTTGAGCATGCCGCCCCAGCCCGACCGAAGGATGTCGCGAATGTGCTCAGAGCGGTTCTTGCCGACGACCGCGATCAGCTCCTCGCGCGTGAGGGGCGTGCCGTCGAGCGAAGCCCCGATATCGTCGACGAGCTTCCAGAGCTCGGGCTCGGTGACGCCCATGAACTTCAGCCAGGAGGGGCGCACGTGGATCCAGTGCCGGCCCATCGCCGCGGTGAAAAGGGGCAGGTCCTCCGCTCGCGTGAGGTGCAGGGTGCCGCGCATCAGCCACGTCTTGACGAGGCTTCTCTTCTTCCAGAGCGCGTCGCGCACGTCCTGCACCGTGCACTCGGCGCGGACCGCGATCTGGAGCTCGGCCGCGGACATGACCTGCGCCTGGACGCCTCCGACGTCGCCGACGACGCGCGCAAGGTCGCGGAGCGGGGCCCGGCCCGAGAGGTGATGGCGCTGAAGGCGGAAGGCGTGGACCTGGGGCCAGCCGAGCTCGGCCGCGACCGGCGGGTTTGTCAATCGAAGAGCTTGCGGCCACGGGTCACGAACTGGTCGCGCCGCGGGCCGGTGCCAACGAGCTCGACCGGTGCGCCGGCAAGCTCGCCGACCCGCTCCACGTAGTCGCGGCAGCGCTGCGGGAGGTCGTCCCAGCACCTGGCCGCGCCGATGTCCTGCTCCCAACCGGGCATCTCCTCGTAAATCGGCGTGCAGTGCTTGTAGTGGGAGATGTTGGCGATCGGGTGGTCGTATCTCTTGCCTCGAAACTCGTAACCCGTGCAGATCTTCAGGAGCGGCTGGTCGTCGAGGATGTCCAGCCGCATCAGGGCCGCGACCCCGACGCCGTTGAGCTTCACGGCGTAGCGCGCGACTGCGGCGTCAAACCAGCCGATGCGCCTGGCCCGGCCGGTCACAGTCCCGAACTCGTGACCGCGCTCGCGGATCTGGTCCCCCACCTCGTTGAGGAGCTCGGACGGAAACGGGCCGTAGCCGACGCGGCTCGTATACGCCTTGAAGACGCCGATCGTCAGGTCGACCTTCGTGGGCGGGATGCCGCTGCCGGTGAGCGCGCCCCCGGCGGTGGGATTGGAGCTCGTCACGTAGGGATAGGTGCCGAAGTCGAGGTCGAGCATGGTCGCCTGCGCACCCTCGAGCAGGATCTGCTTGTTGCCGTCCAGCGCCTCCTGGATGATCGGGAAGGTGTCCTTGATGTAGGGGTCGAGCTGCTTCGCGTAGCCCGTGTACTCATCGAGCATGGTCGACCAGTCGTACTTGTCTTTGCCGTAGAGGTTCTCGAGGATCGGGTTCTTGACCTGGTCGACGACGAAGGCGAGCTTCTTGCGCATGAAGGCCTCCTTCTGCAGGTCGCCGATGCGAAAGCCGATTCGGCGGATCTTGTCGGCGTAGGCGGGGCCGATGCCTCGCCAGGTGGTGCCGAGGCGGTCGTCGCCCCTCGCCTCCTCCTCGAGCTGGTCGAAGAGCGGGTGATAGCGCATGACCATGTGCGCGCGCTCGCTGACGATGAGGTTTTTCGGCTCGATGCCCCGCTCTTTCAGCTGGGAGATCTCTTTGAGCAGGACGATGGGATCGACGACGACGCCGTTGCCGATGATGCATTGGCAGTGGGGGTAGAGGATGCCGCTCGGAATGAGCTGGAACTTGAACTCGCCGTGCTCGGTGATGACGGTGTGGCCGGCGTTGTTGCCGCCCTGGGAGCGGATGACCATGTCGGCCTTGGCGGCGAGGTAGTCGATGACCTTGCCCTTGCCCTCGTCGCCCCACTGGCCGCCGACCAGGATGATGACCACCGGGCGAAACGCTACTCGGTGCCCGGTTCGGGCCGCCTCGTCTCGAGGTTGTAGAAGCGGGTATGGTCGCGGCGGAACTTGAGCTCGATCATGCCGGTGGGCCCATTGCGGTGCTTGGCCACGATGATTTCCGCGATGCCGGGTTTCTCGTCTGACTTGTAGTACTCGGGCCGGAACAAGAACATGACGACATCGGCGTCCTGCTCGATCGAGTTGTGGACGATCAGGTCGTTAGCCACGAAGTTGTGCAATCCGTCGACCGTGAGATCGAAAACCTCGTCGAAGCCATCTGACTCGATTCTCTCGACCCTGTCCCAGAACTTCGAACGCGCGAGTTCGTCCCCAGGCGCAAGTTGGTCCAATCGCCGCCAGCCTGAAGGAGTCAGGAATCGGTGATTGGCCGTTGCGCGAATGTTGCCCTGGTCTCGTGTCGACAAACGAAATACGGGTTTCTCTCCCGTCGAGAACGAATTGGTGACGGTCCTGGATTGAAGCGATGAGCCAAGCTCGTCATTGGCTAGAACACGAAACCCGCTACGGCCAACAAGATCTCCAATCCGGACCTCACGGCGCTCGTCGACGAGATTGATAACCGTGTCGCCCGCCAGGCAACCGGACTCGCGAAGGTCGCTGAGGATCGGCCGCTTGTCGGGACGCTGTTCCGGTGCACGGCTCAGCTGAGAAATCGCGATCACAGGTATCCGGAGCTCTCGAGCGAGGCCTTTCAAGGCGCGAGAGATCGCCGAGACTTCTTGGACTCTGTTGTCATCGCCGCGCGCGCGCCCGTGCATTAGCTGGAGATAGTCGACCACGATCATGTCGATGTTGTGCCGCATCTTGGCCTGGCGAGCCTTGAGCTGAAGGCTCAACTCGTCCATCACCGGCGTGTCATCGATGTAGATCGCGGCTTCACCGAGCGGTCCTAAAGAGTTCGAGACGCGATCAAACTCTGCCTCAGTTAGAAGGCCACGATGCATTCGCTGAGCATCGATCTGCGCTTGCTCTGTCAAGAGACGCTCGGTCAATTGCTCTTTGGACATCTCGAGACTGAAAATCGCGATTGATTTCTTGGCTTCAAGTGCAGCATGCAAGCCGACGTTCAGGGCCAAGCTGGTTTTCCCCATCGAGGGACGACCCGCGATGATGATCAGGTCGCTGTCCTTGAAACCGCTCGTCATGCGGTCCAGGTCGTGGAAACCTGACGGGATTCCGACAATCCCCTGACCGCTCTCCATCTGCAGCGAGATCCGCTCCATCGCCGGACCCAGCAGGTCGTACAGCCTCGCCAGCTCGCGCTGGTCGCGGTCGTCCGCCACCCCGAAGACGAGAGACTGCGCCTGGTTGATCGCGTCCTCGGCCTCGATCGAGTCGTCGTAGCCATACCCGGCGATGTTCCCGCCCGCCGAGATCAGCCGCCGCTTGTACGCCTTCTCCTTGACGATCCGGCCGTAGTACTCGATGTTGGCCGCGGTCGGGACCGCGCTCTGCATCGAGGCGAGCTGCGCCCGCCCGCCCACGCGCTCCAGCAAGCTCATCGACTGCAGCTGAGACGCCAGGGTGACGTTGTCGATCGGCTCGCCGCCGGCAAACAGGTCCAGCGCGGCGCGATAGATCTGCCCGTTGTTCTCGCGATAAAAGTCCTCCGGGTGGAGGAACTGCAGCACCTTGGCGATCGAAAGCGGGTCGAGAAGGATCGACCCGAGGACCGACATCTCCGCGTCGAGGTCGTGCGGTGGTACCCGCCCTGCGGCGAGTGAAAGCGTGGTCGCCATGCTCGGCCTGCTAGCGGTCCTGTGTGACGATCACGTTGACGCGAGCGGCCACGTCGCGATGCAGCTTCAGCGACACCTGGTGCTCGCCCAGCGTCTTGATCGGCTCCTTCACGTCGATCTTGTGCCGGTCGATCTCGACGCGATGCTGCGCCTTCAGCGCGGCGGCGATGTCCTGGTTGGTGATCGAGCCGAACGCTTTGTCCTCGGCCCCGACCTTCAGCCGCACCACCACCGTCTTGTTGTCAATCTCATCCGCGACCGACTGCGCCTCGTTGCGCTCCTTCGTCTCGCGCTTGGTCGCCGCGTCACGCAAGCGCTTCGCCTCGGCTTCGGCCCCCTTCCCGGCTGCGACCGCAAGCTTGCGGCGGAGCAGGAAGTTGCGGCCGTAACCGTCCGCGACCTCCTTCACGTCGCCGGCGCGGCCGACGTTGTCGACGTCCTTTGTCAGCAAGACCCGCAATTCACCCGACCTCCGACATGGATTGATATTCGTCGCGGTGGCGGACTCGCGAACGGATTCGATCGACCAGACGCCTCACCCCATGACGCGCGATGGAAACAGTATCGCGGACATCCCGATCCCAGGCGCTCTGCTTCGCTTTGAGCGCCGCTTCATGCTCGCGGCGGATCTCGGCCGGGCACGCCTCGATGAAAGTCTCCACGGCAAGGATGCCGAGCGCGAGCATGTCGAGCTCGCCGAGGACCGGGATCCACGCCGGGAAGTCGAACGGGCTGACGATCACGCCGAGGGCGGCCAGGAGCACGGCCTTCGGCGCCCTGGGCACACGCTCATCGCGCAGCAGGCAATAGGCCAGCTTGCCGCGACCCGGCACATCGAGCAGAACTCTTTTTGCCCGCGCAAGTAGGGATGGCATGGGCTAGGCCGGGAAAGACTACAGAATTCTCGCCTCCCGGTGAAGACCTATTAACAGTAGCCTTCCGGCGTGGCCACGGCAGTCGGGCTGACGGCGAAAGCCGAAACCGGGTTCGGCAATCTCCGCCACGCGGCGCTGAGCGCGTTCTGGTTCGGCAGCAACTTCCTCTGGATCCCCCTGACGACGATCCTGCTGCAGTCCCAGATCGACCGCGTCGTGCCTCAAAAAGACCTCCAGAACACCGGCATCGGGGTCGCGCTGGGCGTTGGCGGCTTCCTGGCCATGACGGTTCCGCCCCTGGTCGGCGCCTGGTCCGACCGCTTCCACAGCCGCTTCGGGCGGAGGCGGCCGATCATGGTCATCGGGACCGCCCTCACCTTCCCCGGGCTGATCGTGCTGATGTTTGCCGGCAGCTTTCCGGCCGTGCTCGTCGGATACGCGATCGTCCAGTTCTTCTTCAACGCCGCCGGAGCCGCCTACGCCGGGATCATCCCCGACGTCGTCCCGGCGAAGGAGGTCGGCAAGGCGAGCGGATTTCTCGCCACCATGACCCAGCTCGGGATCGGCGGCGGGCTCGCGGTCACTTCCCTGATGGGCCGAAACACGGCCATCTACCTCGTGCTTGGCTGCGTCGCGCTCCTCAGTCTCGCGCCGACGGTCTGGGCGGCAAGGGGCGAGGGCGAGACCCCGGTCGTCCCGCAACCGCGCCGGCCCCTGGGCGAGACCGTGCGCGAATTTCTCCGACCCCTGCACGAGGGCGATTTCGCCTGGGTCATCTTCACGCGATTGATGATCTCTTCAGGCATCACGGCCGTCCTCTACTTTCTCCTCAACTTCTTCCGGGACGTGGTTCTCCACACGAGCAACGGCGCCGAGGCATTCACGTCGAACTGGCTGCTGGTCGTAGTGGTCACCGCCATCCCCTTCGGCTTCTTCGGCGGCATGCTCTCGGACCGCATCAAGCGGCGCAAGGTCTTCGTCTACGCGGCCGGCGCGGCTCAAGCCTTTGTCGCGATCGTCTTCATCGCACTCTATCCGACCGTCATTCCGCTGGTCTTCGGGCTCGGGATCGCGTATGGCGTGGGCTACGGGCTCTACTTCGCGGTCGACTGGGCCCTCGCCTGCGACACGCTACCGGACCCCAAGGCTTCGGCCAAGGACATGGGGCTCTTCCACATCGCCCTGACGCTGCCGCAGGCCGTGATCCCGTTTTTCGGCGGGCCGCTGATCGACGCGCTAAACGGCCCGCATGGCAACGGCGGGTACCGGATCGTCTTTTCCAGCGCGGTCGTGTTCCTCTTTCTCGGCACCGTGCTCGTGAGCCGGATCAAGACGGTTCGCTGAGCGCCTGAGGGCGATCAGGGTCGCGATCCACAACGCCGTTATTCCCACCACCCCGGACTCGGCCAGGGCGCGCAGCACGACCAGGTCGGGGTAGCCCGAGACCAGCAACACCTGC
>VBHA01000123.1 GCA_005889495.1 Chloroflexota bacterium | reverse complement strand
GGACGAGGACCGGGATCGCCGCGAACCCGCTTTCGCAGTCGCCGGGCCCGAGCGAACCCGCTCCGAGAGTCGCCGTCTCGATCCGCTGCCTGGGCGAATTCCAGATGAGCCTCAACGAGCAGCCGGTCGTCTTGGCCGCGATGAAGCCCCGGACGCGGGCGTTGCTGCGTCGCCTCTGCATCGACGCCGGGGCGCCGGTCCACCGCGAGGTGCTGCAGGATGCCCTGTGGCCCAATGCCGACCCGGACACCGCCTCCCGCAACCTGCACGTGGCCATATCGAGCCTCAGGCATGCGCTCGAGCCAGGTGTCGGCCGAGGCGCGTCATCCATGATCGTTCGCGACGGTGATATGTATCGCCT
>VBHA01000122.1 GCA_005889495.1 Chloroflexota bacterium | reverse complement strand
CGGCCGGCGTGACGGCGGCGGGGCTCGACGCCGATCGCTATGACGACGGGCTGTGGCGGGTGATGATCGAGGCAAGGGAGAAGGCGGGGGACAGGGCGGGCGCTCGGCGAGCGGAGTCGGACTACAAAAAGATGGTCCTGGAGCTCGAGACCCCTATTCGATCCTGAAGAGCTCGACCTCGTTGATGGCCACGTCCGGGCTCTGCGCGGACGGATAGGTGCTCAGGATGTGGATCTCGACCCAGGTGACCCTGTGGGCGGTGATGTCGTAGGTGATCGGATTGGGGTCGTCTTTCAAGGTCAGCTGAGCAGTCGACTTGTCGGAGAAGACGAGCTGCACCTGCTTCGGCCGCGCCAGTGAGGCGTAGTCGTTCCCGGCTCCCGACGTCAGGAGGAGGCCGTCCAGGTCGACCGGACCGCCGAAGGTCAGGCGGATCCATGGCTGCTTGTCGGTCGCCGTGTTGGCCGCCCAGTACGTCTCCTTGATGAGGTCGATCGCGAGGCGGGCCGGGTGTGTGGGCACCTGGGAGCTCGACTTGGCGTCGCTCGGCCGGACGTATGACGTGCTGGGTGCGAAGTGGCGGTGAGCCGCCGCGTACGCCGACTTCACGGTGCCGTTGACGCGGTCGTGAAGTGGCGGCACGACGAAGTAGACGAGGACGACGGTGGCGATCAGGCCAAGCGCCACTATGCGGAATGCCGCCGCGCCCCAGGCGCGCTCCACCGGGGCGCCTTTCGAACGCGTGCCCGCGGCCGGTGCGGTGCGGACCGGGAAGAGCTTGCGCCACCACGGCGCCTTGACGACGACCGCCGTGGCAAGGTTGGCTCCGCACCGCTGACAGAAGTGCCGCTCGGGACTGTTGCTGGCGCCGCACTGTCCGCAGATCAGGTCTCCGGGTTTGTACCTCGGGCCGGCGGGTGCCTCGTGCTTCGGCGCTTGCCGAGCGCGCTCGGCGGCGGGAATGACCGACTGGGGCTGCACCGCCTGGGGCTGCACCGCCTGCGGGAGCTGGGACGGTGGGCTCGTGACGGGGGCCGGCGGGGGCGAGGCGGTCGAGGTCGGGGCCGGCGACCAGGTGCTCGCGGCGGGAGCGGCTGAACCTGCGACCGGCGTCGCTGAGGACGCCGGTGCTCTGTCGGTTCGGTCGGCCGGCGCCGCCTCCGGCTCGAGCGTCGGTCTATCCAGCCCGACCGCCTGCTTGACCCGCTCGACAAATGCCGGTTGGGACTCGACGACGGGCGGCGGTGGCGGAGGTGGAGGCGGCGGTGGTTCGACGACTTTCTCGCCCGACCACTCGAGAAAGCTGTGGCAGGACGCGCAGAAAGTCTCTCCGTCCGGGTTCTGGTTACCGCATTTCTTGCAGACGATCAAGGCATCGCTTTCGACCCGCGGTGATGTTATCAGGCGTTTTGCGACTCAGTCACCGGAGCCGTTTCTTGATTAGACTGCGTGCGCCGTGGGTGCGATGGCCAGCCTGGAGACCAAGACCGTAAGCGTCGAGCCCGGCAATGTCGCCTCCCTCCGCGTCAAGGTCCAGAACAACGGCCAGATCGTCGACGAGTTCGTCGTCGACGTCCTGGGTGACGCCGCCTCGTGGGCTTCGTCGAATCCACCCATGGTCAGGCTCTTCCCGGGACAGGAAGAGGTCGTGACCGTCACCTTCCAGCCGCCGCGCGCGGCCGGCGTCCGCTCGGGCGACGTGCCATTCGCGGTTCGCGTTCAGCCTCGCCAGGACACTGCGGGGTCGACCGTCGAGGAAGGCGTCGTCTCGGTTGGAGCCTTTGTCGAGGCCACAGCGGAGCTCGT
>VBHA01000121.1 GCA_005889495.1 Chloroflexota bacterium | reverse complement strand
GACTTCTCCCAGGGGGCCTGGGTCAACGTCCCCGTCAGCGTCGCCGCTGGAGGCACGGTGACGGTGAGCGTGACTCGGACCGGAGGCATGAACGCGGTCGTCTCGGGCATCTTCCTGGGCGGAGCACCCCAGGCGCCGGCGCCGCCGGCCGGGCTGAGCGCGAGCGCCCTCAACGCCTCCCAGGTCGGCCTCAGCTGGACCGCCTCGGGCGGCGCCACCGGCTACCGGGTCCAGCGTTCAGCCGACGGCAGCAACGGCTGGGCCCAGGTCGGGAGCAGCTCCGGCACCAGCTTTGTCGACTCCGGCCTGACCCCTTCCACGACCTACTTCTATCGCGTCACCGCGAGCAACGGACCGGCCAGCTCCGGCCCCTCCAACGTGGCCTCCGCCACCACCCTGGCCGGGCTGCCGACCAGCCAGTCGCCCCAGGGCGGCTGGGTCGGGGTCTACGGCGCCGACGGCTATGCCCTGCTGGGCTGGAACGGGGGCGACCTGGTCTCCATGCCCAAGGCCAGTGTCACCGTGGACCAGGTCGCCCGCTTCATCTGGACCAACAACACGACCGCGGTCCCCGCCCTGCAGAGTCCCGACACCAGCAGCCGCCAGGCGGCCTGCGTCTACGACGCCAACCAGGTCACCGTCCACCTCAAGTTCGCGAGCGCCTACAGCGGCACCGTCCACGTCTACGCCCTCGACTTCGACGGCCTGGGCCGGCGGGAGACCATCACCGTCAACGACGGCTCCGGACCCCAGACCGCCAACCTCAACGCCGACTTCTCCCAGGGCGCCTGGTTCAACGTCCCCATCAACGTCGCCGCCGGGGGCACCGTGACGGTGACTGCCACCCGCACCGGCGGCGTCAACGCCGTCCTCTCCGGCATCTTCCTGGGCTGACCGCCACAGGAGTAGTCCTGTCTCGGGGCCCGGCACGGTGTGTTGGAAGTCGTTGATTCGGGAAACTTGAAGTTGTACGGGAACAGCGCTCGCTTGCCCGGAGCAAAGAGCTCGGACAGCCGCATGGTGGTGAGCTCGCCAACACCCGGACGACTCTGACATCGAGAAGTCTCGCTTGACGCAAACACCGGCATGTGATAAGCCATCGCCGGAAGCAGCGGTCGGGGCGCGCATCCTGCCCTCAGAGCGAGACGACGCCATGGCTTAAGGGCGCCCCCATGGTGCCGAGGAAGATCATCCCTTGTGTCGGATGGTTCTTCTTCGGCGAACTCTCTCCGCCCACGGCCCGGCGCCGCCCCGCGCCGGTAGGAGTAGTTGAGCGATGAAGATTCTGACGAAGACTCCGATGAGGAGCCCGAAGCTTCAAAAGGAGCTCGCGGTCCCCGTGCGATTCAAGTACGGGGAGGTGCCCAGCCTCATGAAGCCGCGACCGGTCGCTGCGGCTCCGAACCTGGGGCCGCTGGCGGCCTTCAGCGGTACGTTCTCAGGCAACGGCTTCAACACCATCTTCCGGCCTGACAGCGGCACGACCCCGACGCCGCTGCCGATTCCCGCCGGGGGCGATAACGTCCTCGAGCTCAACCTCACGCAGGAAACGCTGTCGTTTGCGAAGAGCCTTGGCTCTGTTCCCAACCGTGGTACCGGCGCGCAGGCCGATGCCTTCCTCAACGGCGTCCCCTACCTGCAGTCGATCAGCGACGTGACCTTGGCCGGCCAGCCCACTGGCATCCACTTCGAGCCGGGACTCTGGGTGATCGTCCCGCCGACCACCGATCCCGCCGAGGGGCAGACCGTCACCCGCATGGCCTCGATCCCCCACGGCACGACTGTGCTGGCGCAGGGGACCTTTACCACGATCGCCGGAAAGCCGACGATCCCGGCCGTCGACATCACCCCATTCGCCATCGGCAACCCCGCCAACAAGTTGCGCTTCCCCAGCCAGACCGCGGCCGCCAATGGCACCGCGCGAATCCCCCAAGACCTGACGTCTTTCATCGCGGCTGGGACCATCACCCAGGCGATGCTGGACGACCCCAACTCGGTCCTCCGCGACCACATCGCGTCCCAGAACATCGTCTCCACCACCATCATCTCGATCTCCACTCAGCAGCCGGCGCCTATGTTTGGCGGAGGCACGCCCAACATCGCCTTCCTGCAAGGTGACCCAGCGCAAGGCCCGAACGCGCAGACCGTGCTGATGACGGCGACTTTCTGGATCGAGACCGTCGAGATAATCATCATCGTGCCGCCCTTCGAAGCCGGCGCTCCACCGATGAGCATCGAGGGCGATCCAGGCCATCCTTCGCTGCCCTTGCCGACGTTCCTACTGCACCCTCCGTTCCCGATTCCGAGGCCGCGCCCCATCAAGATCCACATGACCCAGATCCAGTACTCGCAGACCGTTTTCTTGAACTTCGCTCCCCTCACCTGGCCTCACGTGTCCGTGGCCACGCTGGTGCCGAGCGACCCCATCACGATCCCACCGTCAGTCTGGTAACAAGCCGAAGCTACGGGCCGGGATATCCTCCGGCCCGTAGCTCCTCGACGGCGCCTCGAGTCACTTCTCCCGGATCACACCGAAGGTCAGGCCCGCGACGATGTACCTGCGGCCGATCACCATCAACACGAGCGGCAGCGTCATCGCGATCACGCCGGAAGCGGCCATGTCGTTCCAGATGATCTCGAACTGGGTCACCAGTCCTTGCACGCCGACTGGAAAGGTCTGCGAGTTCGGCGTGGCGGTGAGGATCAAAGCGAAGAGGAACTCACTCCACGCAAAGGTGAAGATGATGATCCCGGCGGCCATGACGCCAGGCGCGGCGAGAGGGAGGAGGATGCGCCGGAACGCGGTCCAGCGGCCGGCGCCGTCTACCAGCGCCGCGTCCTCCAGCTCGAGCGGGATCTCCGCCAGGAACCCCTTCAGCATCCAGATCGCAAAGGGCAGGTTGAAGAGCGAGTAAATCCCGATCAGAGCGATCGGCTGGTCATAGATCTGGACCGTGCGGACGATGGCGAAGTAGGGGATCACGACGGCGATCGGGGGCAGGAAGCGCAACGACAGCGCCCAGGTCAGCACGTTCACGCGCAGCCGCGGTGGGAGGGGTAGACGGGTGATGGGGTACGTGATCAGCAACCCCAGGGCCAGCGTGATCACCACCGTCGAGGCGCAGACGACGATGCTGTTCTTGAGCAGGACCAGGAATCCGCGGTCGATCAGGACGCTGGTGTAGGCGGCCAGAGTCGGGTTGTGCGGGACCAGGTGCACGGTGCTCGCGAACAGCTCGCCTTTGCTCTTGAGCGACGTGACGACGAGCCAGTAGAGCGGGAAGCCGTACAGGACGCCGGCGACGCCGAGCGCGATCGCCGCTAGCGCGCTCCGCTGGAAGCGGCCGGAGGCCAGGACGTTCACGTCCGCTCCAGCGGGAGCACGCGTGAGATCAAGGAGTAGATGAGGCTGAACGAGACCAGCACGACGACCGCCAGCGCGGCCGCCTGCCCGGTGTCGAAGAACTTGAACTCGACTCGGTACATGTAAAGGCTCAGAAGCTGGGTCGTGGTTCCCGGTCCGCCGCCAGTGAGGATGAACACGTGGTCGA
>VBHA01000120.1 GCA_005889495.1 Chloroflexota bacterium | reverse complement strand
GATTTCGCGGGGACCCCTCCACTATTTGAATGCCGGATTCTGCCTCCCTTCACTCGGCAGAATCCTCCCCGAGCTCTTCGCGCTCGAGGCTGATGCCGAGGTCCAGCGGGATCTCGGGAATGTCTTCCTCTGAAAGGACTATCTGGCGCTCGTCCTCGCTCAGGATCTCGACCCCGAGCGCAAGGCCCTCCAGCTCCTTGACCAGGACGCGGAACGACTCCGGGATGCCGGCCTCGAGCGTGTTGTCGCCCTTGACGATCGCCTCGTAGGCCTTCACGCGGCCGACGATGTCGTCCGACTTGACGGTCAGGATCTCCTGCAGGACGTGGGCGGCGCCGTACGCCTCGAGCGCCCACACCTCCATCTCGCCGAAGCGCTGGCCGCCGAACTGCGCCTTGCCGCCCAATGGCTGCTGGGTGACCAGGCTGTAGGGGCCCGTCGACCGGGCGTGGATCTTGTCCTCGACCAGGTGGGCCAGCTTGAGCATGTAGATCTGGCCGACGGTGACCGGCTCGTCGAACTCATCGCCGGTGCGGCCGTCGCGCAGGCGGACCTTGCCGTCGACCGGCAGGCCTGCCTTCTCCAGCTCCTTGACGATCGTCGCCATCGGGGCGCCGTCGAAGACCGGCGTCGCGATCTTCTGGCCGATTGCCGCCGCCACCCAGCCAAGGTGTGTCTCCAGCACCTGGCCCAGGTTCATTCGGCTCGGCACGCCGAGCGGGTTGAGCACGATGTCCACCGGTGTTCCGTCCGGCATGTAGGGCATGTCCTCCGCGGGCATGATCCGGGCGACGACGCCCTTGTTCCCGTGGCGGCCGGCCATCTTGTCGCCCGCGGAGATCTTCCGCTTCTGGGCGATGTAGACCCGCACCATCTCGTTGATGCCCGGGCCCAGCTCGTCCTTGTTGTCGCGGCTGAACACCTTGACGTCGACCACGATCCCGCGCTCGCCGTGCGGCACGCGCAGGCTCGAGTCGCGCACTTCGCGCGCCTTCTCACCGAAGATGGCGCGGAGCAGTCGCTCCTCCGCCGACAGCTCGGTCTCGCCCTTCGGCGTGATCTTGCCCACCAGGATGTCGCCCTGCTGGACCTCGGCGCCGATGTAGACGATTCCCCGCTCGTCGAGGTTGCGCAGCGCGTCGTCGGCGACGTTCGGGATGTCGCGGGTGATCTCCTCGGGACCGAGCTTGGTCTCTCGGGCCTCGGACTCGTACTCCTCGATGTGGATCGAGGTGTACATGTCTTCCTTGACGACCCGCTCCGAGAGCAGGATCGCGTCCTCGAAGTTGTAGCCCTCCCACGGCATGAAGGCCACGAGCACGTTGCGCCCGAGCGCCATCTCGCCGTTGTCGATGGCGGGACCGTCGGCCAGGATGTCGCCCTTCTCGACGTGCTGCCCCGGCTTGACGACCGCGCGGTGGTTCAGGCAGGTGCCCTGGTTGGAGCGTGCGAACTTCTGCAGCGGGTAGTGCCGCTCCGGTCCGCCCGCGTCCGGCTTGACGACGATCTCGAAGACCGGCGTCGCGTGCACAGCCTTCATCTCCTTCGGGTTGGCGATGTCGACCACCGTCCCGGCAAAGTCCGCGACGATCATCTCCCCGGAGTCCTTGGCCGCGTAGTACTCGACACCGGTGCCGACCAGCGGCGCGTCGGTGATGAGCAGGGGCACGGCCTGGCGCTGCATGTTGGCGCCCATCAGGGCGCGGCCGGCGTCGTCGTGCTCCAGGAACGGGATCATGGCCGTCGCCACCGAGACGATCTGCTTCGGCGAGACGTCCATGTACTGGATGTTCTGGATCTCTTCGATCTTGAAGTCGCCTCGGGCTCGCGCCGGTACGCGCGCTTCGACAAAGTTGCTCTCAGGAGTGAGCGCGGCGTTCGCCTGCGCGATCCCGAACATGTCCTCCTCGTCCGCCGACAGGTACTCGACCTCGGTCGAGACCCAGGGCACGATGTCGACCGAGGCGACGTGCGCCTTGAGCAGCTTCTGGATCGCCTTGTCGTCCAGCACCTCGTGCGCCGCCAGCACCTCGGTGCCCTTGGCATCCACCGCGGCGCGACGCAGCGTGCGTCCCACCAGCTTGGGCGCGAACTCCTGGTTCACCGACACCCGGTTGTAGACGCGGCGGAAAGGGGTCTCGATGAAGCCGAACTCGTTGACCTTGGCGTAGGTCGCCAGGTTGCCGATGAGCCCGATGTTCGGACCTTCCGGCGTCTCGATCGGGCAGATGCGGCCGTAGTGGCTGTGGTGCACGTCGCGGACGTCGAAGCCGGCGCGCTCGCGCGACAGGCCGCCTGGCCCCAGCGCCGACAGCCGACGCTTGTGCGTCAGCTCCGACAGCGGGTTGTGCTGGTCCATGAACTGCGACAGCTGGCTCGAGCCGAAGAACTCCTTGATCGCCGCGACCACGGGACGGGCATTGATGAGCGATGCCGATGTGACCGTGTGCGGGTCGCTGATCGTCATGCGCTCCTTGATGATTCGCTCCATCCGGATCAGCCCCATGCGGAACTGGTTCTGCAGGAGCTCGCCGACCGCACGCACCCGGCGGTTGCCGAGGTGGTCGATGTCGTCAGGGATCTGCTTCTCGCGCGGCGAGTTGTTGAGCTCGATCAGCTTGCGCAGGAAGGCGATGAAGTCACCCTTCTCCAGGATCCGCAGCTCGCGCTGCCGGACGCGCTCCAGGATGTCCTCCTCGTCGCGGCCGAGCCGCTTGTCGACCTTGTAGCGGCCGACGCGGCCGAGGTCGAAGCGGCGCGGGTTGAAGAACAGCGACTGCAGCAGGTTGCGCGCGTTGTCGACCGACGGCGGGTCGCCGGGGCGGACGCGGCGGTACAGCTCGAGCAGCGCGTCCTCGACCTTGTTGGTGGTGTCCTTGTCGAGGGTGGATTCCATGTAGCGGTGCTCGGGGTTGTTGTCGACGTCCCCGAACATCTCCATGAGCGCACGCTTCTGCGCCTCGCGGTCGTTCTCCGTCCCCTTCATCTGCGGCAGCTCCAGCGCCTTGAGCAGCACGGTCACGGGGACCTTGCGCTT
>VBHA01000040.1 GCA_005889495.1 Chloroflexota bacterium | reverse complement strand
CGAGTGCATCCGCTGCACACGGCGCTCGATCCGCGCCCGCGTCTCCTCCCAGACGGTCAGCTCCTTGCCAAGCGCCTCGGCGAGCGCGGCGAAGGTGCGGTCGTCGGGGGTCGGGCCCAGCCCACCCGTCAGGAAGACGTCGGTGACGTCGGGATCGTCCAGCTCTCGCCCGACCTGTTCGATGATCTCGTGCGGCTTGTCTCTGATCTGGGTCACCCGCTTCACCGGGTAACCCAGCAGGCGCAGCCTCTCGGTCATCCAGTGCGAGTTGGTGTCGAGCGTGAAGCCGCCGACCAGCTCGTCGCCGATCGCGACGATGGCGGAGGTTGGCATGCGAGGACGATATACGCATGGAGCGGCTGCACGCCGTCATCCGCGGCGACGTCCAGGGCGTGGGGTTTCGCTACTTCGTCCAGCGCACCGCCCAGCGGCTCGGCCTCCGGGGATGGGTGCGCAACAACGACGACGGCACCGTCGAGCTCGTCGCCGAAGGCGAGCGCGGCAAGCTGGAAGACCTCGAGCGAGCGGTCCGGGCGGGCCCGCGGATGGCCCGGGTGGACAGCGTGGACGCGCGGTGGTCGCAGGCGTCGGGGAACCTCCAGGGCTTCGACCTCGCGTGGTGAATTTCGCGGTTCCTTTAATCTTTCGCTCCGCGGAATCGGAACTGTCTTCGCGCTTAGAGGGGAGGTAGATGGACCCAAATACAGCCTGGTTCGGCGTGGCCGGAGGCCTCGCGGCCGTCCTCTTCGCCGTCGTCCTCATCTTCCTCGTCCTCCGCAAGCCGACCGGCAACGACCGCATGCGCGAGATAGCCGCCGCGATCCAGGAGGGCGCGGCAGCCTACCTGAACCGCCAGTACACCCTCATCGCGATCATCGGCGTGATCATCGCGGTCGTCATCGGCCTGACCATCGGTTGGGAGACGGCCGCCCTCTACGTCGTCGGCGCTGTGCTCTCCGCATCGGCGGGCTACGTCGGTATGAACATCGCGGTGCGTGCCAACTTGCGCACCGCTGAGGCGGCGCGGGGTGGTTTGAACCCCGCCCTGCAGGTGGCTTTTCGCGGCGGCGCGGTAACCGGTTTCATGGTCGTCGGCCTAGGCCTCCTTGGCGTGTCGGCCGCGTACCTCGTGTTCAAGAATCCTGATTCGCTGGTGGGACTTGCGTTCGGCGCGAGCCTGGTCTCGGTGTTCGCTCGGCTCGGCGGAGGTATCTACACCAAGGCCGCCGACGTGGGCGCGGACCTGGTGGGCAAGGTCGAGGCCGGCATCCCCGAGGACGACCCGCGCAACCCAGCCGTCATCGCCGACAACGTGGGGGACAACGTCGGCGACTGCGCCGGCATGGCCGCCGACCTCTTCGAGACCTACGCGGTGACGATGATCGCCGCCATGCTGCTCGGCTCGCTGCTGTTCAAGGACCAGCTCGGCTGGGTGATCTATCCCCTGCTTCTCGGCGCCGTGAGCGTGATCGGCTCGATCGTCGGCACGTTCTTCGTCCGCATCTTCAACCCGCGATGGATCATGGGCGCGCTCTATGCGGGACTGCTGGTGGCGGTGGTCATCGCCGTTGCCGGCTTCTGGTTCGTGACTCAGTACATGAAGACGAATGGCTACCTTCCAGCCAATTCGTCGATCAGCGATCCGGACCGCCTATTCTTCGCGGCGCTCGTCGGCGTGATCGTCACGGTGCTGATCGTCGCCATCACCGAATTCTTCACCGAGACCGCCTACTGGCCAGTGCACCTGATCGCGAAGGCTTCCGTCACCGGCCACGCCACGAACATCATCGCCGGCCAGGCGATCGGGATGATGGCGACCGCCCTGCCGGTGGTCACGATCGCGACCGGCATCCTGCTCAGCTACTGGCTCGGCGGCCTGTACGGCATCGCCATCGCCGCGACCGCGATGCTTTCGATGACGGGCATCATCGTCGCGATCGATTCCTACGGCCCGATCACCGACAACGCGGGCGGGATCGCGGAGATGGCGGAGCTGCCGAAAGAGGTGCGCGCGGTCACCGACCCGCTGGACGCGGTCGGCAACACCACCAAGGCCGTGACCAAGGGCTACGCGATCGGGTCGGCGGGGCTGGCCGCCCTGGTTCTTTTCGCATCCTATACCCAGGAGCTGGCGAAGGCCGGCCACCCCACGACGTTCGAGCTGGCGGACCCACGCGTCATCGCGGGGCTGTTCCTCGGAGGCATCCTCCCGTTCCTGTTCGGATCACTCGCGATGCTCGCCGTCGGGCGGGCGGGTGGCCTGGTTGTGGAGGAGGTGCGGCGGCAGTTCCGCGAGATCAAGGGCATCCTGGAAGGCACCGGCCGGCCGGAGTACGGGACTGCGGTGCGGATCGTGACCGCGGCGGCTCAGCGCGAGATGATCGTGCCGGGCGTCATCCCGGTGATCGCGCCACTCGCGGTCGGCTTCCTGCTCGGCCCGCGCGCGCTGGGAGGAATGCTGCTCGGAGCGATCGTGACGGGCCTTTTCCTCGCCCTCCAGATGACCAGCGGAGGCGCTGCCTGGGACAACGCCAAGAAGTACATCGAGGAGGGCCACCTGGGCGGCAAGGGGTCGGAGGCGCACAAGGCCGCGGTCACCGGGGACACCGTCGGAGACCCCAACAAGGACACCGCGGGCCCCGCCATCAACCCGATGATCAAGGTCGTCAACATCATCGCCATCCTCATCGCGGCGTCGATTTCCACCAATTACCTGATCCACTGACGGGCTTAAACTCGACCGTGAGGTGGACGATTACCAGAAGGAGATCGCCGACCTCGAAACCCAGGTCGAGCAGCTGGTTGAGGCGGAGGGCGACGCCAAGACGATCGCCGAGCTGAGCATGCAGCTGGACATCCTGAAGGCGATCTACACCCGCGCCGGCGACCTGTTCCAGCGGGGCATGAGGGACGAAGACCTCCGCTACGGACTGCGCATCCAGGGCTATGGCGACTGGACCCTGGATAACGTGTACGCGTTCGTCTACGAGCGCTCCGTCGAGCTCGAGCCCAAAGCGCACACCGCGTTCGTCGGCGGCATCAAGACCACCGACTTCGCGCTCATGCTGAATCCTTAGGAGGCAGACCGAGATGGAGACGCCACTGACGCCTCTGGACTTCGCAAGGCGTACCCGAAAGCTGTACGGCGACCGCCTGGGCGTCGTCGACGGTGACCTGCGCATGACGTACGAGCAGCTCTTCGCGCGCTGCGACCAGTGGTCCTCGGCGCTGCAGGCGCTGGGGGTGGGCAAGGGCGACCGCGTCGCCTACATCGCGCCCAACACCCACGAGCAGCTCGAGTCGTTCTACGCGGTGCCGCAGATCGGCGCCGTGCTCGTGCCCATCAACTACCGGCTCACCGCGGACGACTTCGTGTACATCACCTCCCATTCGGGCGCCAAGGTGCTGTGCGTCCACCCGGAGTATCTCGACGCCGTCGACGGCGTCCGCGACCAACTGCGCGGGGTCGATCACTTCGTAAGCCTGGGCAGCGCGGGCGGCAGGAAGGGTTGGACCGAGTACGAGTCGGCGCTGGAAGCAGCCAGGCCGGGTTTCACGCGGCCCGAGATCGACGAGAGCGATCTCCTCACCATCAACTACACGAGCGGCACGACGGCCAAGCCGAAGGGCGTGATGATCACGCACCGCAATGCGTGGGCCAACATCGTCGGTACGCTCGTGCATTTCCACATCACGGTCGGCGACCGGTACCTGTGGACCCTGCCGATGTTCCACGCCAACGGATGGACGTTCGTGTGGATCATCTCGGCCGCCGGTGGAACGCACATCTGCCTGCCCAAGGTCGAGCCGGCGCGTGTGTTCGACCTGGTACGCCGGGAAGAAGTCGGATGGCTGTGCGCCGCTCCGACCGTGCTGATCGCCCTCGCCAACGCTCCGGCCGACGTGCGCGGCGACGTGCCGAAAGGAGTGCACGTGATCACGGCGGGTGCCGCCCCGGCGGCCGCAACCATCGAGCGGCTGGAGGGCGAGCTGGGCTGGGAGGTGACGCAGGTCTACGGCCTGACGGAGACAGCGCCTTTCATCACGATCTGCGAGCCGCGGCCCGAGCACAGGAACCTCGGTACGACCGAGCTGGGGGTCATCAAGGCGCGCACCGGAGTCGAGCTGATCACGTCAGGGGAGCTGCGCGTGGTCGACGAACGCGGAAAGGACGTGCCCGCTGACGGGGCGACGCTCGGCGAGATCATCGCCCGAGGCAACGTGATCATGAAGGGCTACTACAACGACCCCGAGGCGACCAAGAAGGTGATGGGCGACGGGTGGTTCCACACCGGAGACGCCGCGGTCATCCACCCTGACGGCTACGTCGAGATCCGCGACCGGATCAAGGACGTGATCATCAGCGGCGGTGAGAACATCTCGAGCCTGGAGGTCGAGGGGGTCTTGCTGCGCCACCAGGCGGTGCAGGAGGCGGCGATCGTGGGGCTGCCGCACGAGAAGTGGGGCGAGGCTCCGTTCGCCTACGTGGTGCTGAAGCCGGGCGCCTCGGCGACCGAGGCGGAGCTGATCGCCTTCACACGCGACCGGCTGGCCCACTTCAAAGCGCCGCATGGAGTGACGTTCGTGCCGGAGCTTCCGAAGACCGCCACCGGGAAGATCCAGAAGTTCGTGCTGAGGAAAGGCGCGGCCGCGGTCTCCAGGCAGTAACCGCGACCGGGAGTCGCTCGTTGCGTCGTCATCGGCTCCCTGGCCTAAGCCCAGACTTCGGTCTTCAGCCAGGAGAGCCCGCCGCGCGTCACTCGCGCGGTGACGAGCGTGCCGGCGGCGAGCGCTCGCTCGTCGAAGAGCTTCAGGTTGCGCGGCCGGAACCGGTAATAAGGAAGCTCGTTGGCCTCAGGGTCGAAATCGCGGAAGCGCCGGCCATACGCACGCGCGGCCTCGGCGGCCTTCGCCACTCCTGCCGTGCCGAAGAGCTGGATGCCGCGGTCGGGCCTACCCCAGACCTGGTTGGAGGCGTAGATGGTCACCGCCGCCGACCGGTTCCGGATGAGGTTGCGCGAGTGGACCGAGCCAGGGTCGGAGATCCAGAACACTTCGAAGGCGTCGTTCCACGCGAAGTACATGTGGTTGATGTGCGCGCGGCCGCCGGGCGTGACCGTCGCAAGGGAGCAGAGGGGAGAGGTATTGATCAACCGGCGCGCCACACGCTCGAGCCGTTCCGACGAGAACCGACGCGCCCTTCTCTCGACGGTCATCGAGTCTTAGTCTGGCCCTCGCGGCAACCCGAACGTGATGGTGGGCGCGATGACGATGACCTCGCGTTCGTCCGTCCTGATCAGCTGCCACCCACCCTCGTGGACCATGCGGTGGTGTCGCTTGCAGAGGAGGACCAGGTTGTCCAGGTCGGTCGGTCCGCCGCGGATCCAGTGTTGGAGGTGATGGCCGTCGCAGTAATGAGCTGACCGCTCACATCTCGGCCACTGGCAGTACCGGTCGCGCAGATTCAGGGCTTTGCGCAACGAAGAGTGGATCTTGGGCGTGGCCCGGCCGACGTCGATGGTCAGCGAGTCCTGGTTGAGGAGGACCCGGGTGACGCTGCAGTCGCAGGCCACACGCTGGACGCTGGCTGATGAAAGCGGAAGCGAGAACTCCATCTCTCCCGCCGCTGAACCGGCCAGGCCCTTCAAGGTCTCGATCGTGGCCGTGACCTGGAGGTTGGCCGGCTTGCCGGCCGAGAAGAACTCGACCAGGGCGTCGGCCAGACGCTGCTCTCGCGACCGGTGGTCATGGGCGCCCGACGGCCTGGCCAGCGGCTCCAGGGCATTGCGCACCGTGGCGCCACCGACCGGATCGAGAACGCCGCTGATCAAAAGACAGCCGTCCTGGGCCGTGCCGATCCGGAGCGAGCGTTCCTCCGCCAGCCGTTCCTGACCATCGTTGTAGGCCTTGGCATCGAGCGAGTGCCGGTAGTGCTGGACCTTGTGGTGGAACTTTCCCGGGGAGAACTTCTTGGCCAGGGGCAGGAGCTGGGTCTCGTCGAAGACCTTGCCCACCGCCTCGGCGGTCCGGCCCAGGGTGGCCAGGTGGGCGTAGCCGATCTCCTGCGCCCGCATCGCCTCCACGCTCTGGGGGAGCCTGGCCAGCTGTGCCCCCACGGCCAGCGAGTTCCAGACCGCGTGCGAGTTCATGTGGCAGTTGAAGCGAATCCAGTCGGCGGCGGTGTCATACCCCTCGTACGAGTAGCCTTCGTCCTTCTCGAACTCAGCCGCGTACTGGGCGAACTCAAGCTCCAGGCGGTCGATGGTGCCGCGCAGGCAGGTCAGGAGAACGCCCAGGTCGACGGCTTCCGGCTCCGGCTGAACCATATGGAAAGCTTACGAAAAAATGTTCGAAAGCGCAAGCGCCAAACCAGTAAATTTATATTCAAATCCGCGTAGCTCCCGGCCACCAAACCCTATCCCAACGCCCCCTTCACCGTCCCTCCCCAAAGCGTGCCAAGATTCGCTTGGTGGATCTCCCCGAGCGCTACAACGTCGGCGCCGACCTCCTCGAACGCAACCTGTCCCACCGCTCCGCCAAGGTCGCCATCCACTCCGCCGCCGGCGACCTCACCTACGGCAACCTCTTCAAGCTCGCCAACGGCGCCGCCCGGCGCCTCCTCGACCTGGGCGTCCGCCGCGAAGAACGCGTCCTCCTCGTCGGCTACGACTCGCCGGGTTGGGTCGCGTCGTTCCTGGGCGCGGTCCGCATCGGCGCCGTCCCTGTCCCCGTCAACCCCCTCCTCCAGAGAAGCGAGGACTACACCCACTACATCGAGGACTCGCTGGCGCGCGTCGTGGTCGTCGACGCGAACACCGAGGAGAAGCTGAAGCCCGCGACCGGCCGGCTGGCGACCATGCGGGCCGACCAGCTCGAACCCGACTCCGATGTTCCTTCGGCGCCCACCCGAAGGGACGACATGGCCTTCTGGCTCTACAGCTCCGGCTCCACCGGCAAGCCCAAGGCCGTCGTCCACCTCCAGCACGACATCCCCTACACGTGCGTGACCTACGCGACGCAGGTCCTCGGCATCAGGGAAAGCGATACCACCTTCTCCACCACCGGGCTCTTCCACGCCTATGGCTTCGGCAACAACCTCACCTTTCCGTACTGGGTCGGCGCTTCGACGGTGCTCCATGCCGGGAGGCACACGCCGCAAACCGTCCTCGACACCATCGAGAAGCAAGAGCCGACGCTCTTTTTCTCCGCACCGACTCTCTACAACGCCATCCTCAACTTCGACGGCGCCAAGAGCAGGAACCTGTCGAGCATCCGCCACTGCGTGGCGGCCGCCGAAGCGCTGCCCGCGGAGGTGTGGCGGCGGTGGAAGGACGCCTTCGGGCTGACGATCCTCGACGGTGTGGGCTCGACGGAGATGCTGCACATCTACTGCTCGAACCGGCTCGACGACCTCAGGCCGGGGTCCAGCGGCAAGCCCGTGCCGGGCTACGAGCTGAAGATCCTCGACGAGGACGGCAAGCCCGTGAAGCAGGGCGAGGCCGGCGACCTCTACGTCAAGGGCGACAGTGCGCTCGCGCTTTACTGGGCCCAGCACGAGCGCTCGAAACGCTCGATCCTCGGCGATTGGTTCTTCACGGGCGACCGCTACCGGGTCGACCCGGACGGCTTCTACTGGTACGAGGGGCGCTCGGACGACATGATCAAGGTGAGTGGCCTGTGGGTCTCGCCGATCGAGATCGAGTCCGCGCTGCTCGAGCACCCGGCGGTGGCCGAGAGCGCGGTCGTCGGGATCGGCGTCGAGGGTTTCACGAAGATCAAGGCGTTCGTGATCGCCAGGCCGAGCGCCGTCCCGGGCGACGCGCTCACCACCGAGCTGCAGGAGCACTGCAAGTCACGCCTCCAGCGGTTTCAGTATCCGCACATGATCGAGTTCGTGCCCGAGCTGCCGAAGACCGTGACCGGCAAGATCCAGCGCTACAAGCTGCGCGAGAAGGAAGTCGCACCTGCGTAAGCACATCGCCGTCCTGCCCTGCGACGGCGCGGGCAAGGAGGTCGTCCCGGAGGCGATCAAGGTCCTCAAAGCCGCGGGCGCGGACTTCGACTTCGAGGAGTACGACGTCAACGCCGACCAGTACATGCGCACCGGCCAGGCGATCCCCGACGCCACCTGGAGCGACCTGCAGAAGGCCGACTCGATCCTCTTCGGCGCCGTCGGCGACCCGCGCGTGAACGACGCCGCCTACCTCGCCGGGGTCCTGCTCAGGCTCCGCTTCGAGCTCGACCTGTATGTGAACCTTCGCCCGGCCAGGCTCTACGACGACCGCCTCAGCCCATTGCGAAACGAAGAGCGACGAAAGATCGACCTGCTCATCGTGCGCGAGAACACCGAAGGCCTGTACGTGGGCATGGGAGGCCGCTTCAAGCAGGGCACCGAGGACGAGGTCGCGGTCCAGGAGGACCTCAACACGTACCTCGGCGTGACGCGGATCATCGACTACGCATTCGGCGCGGCAAAGCGCGAGGTCGTCATGGTCGACAAGTCGAACGCGATGACACACGCCGGCGCCCTGTGGCAGCAGCAGTGGAAGGCGGTCGCCAGGAGGTACCCGGTCCGACCTCACCGCCGAGCTGATCGGGGGCATGGGCATCGCGCCCTCGGGAAACATCAATCCCGAGATGAAGCGAGGCCTCTTCGAGCCAGTGCACGGGACGGCCCCTGACATTGCCGGAAAGGGGATCGTGAACCCGATCGGGGCGATTTTGAGCGCCTCTATGATGGTGAGACACCTGGGTCAAAAAGAGATGGCGAGTGCGATCGAGGGTGCGGTCGAGTCGGCTCTGCGCGCCGGCGAGTGCACGCGCGACCTTGGCGGCAGCCTGTCGACGCGAGAGGTTGGAGACGCGGTGGCGAAGAGGCTGAGGGACTAGAGAAGACCGCGATGGGCATGACGATGACCGAGAAGATCCTGGCGCGGGGCGCCGGCCGCGAGAGCGTGCGGCCCGGCGACCTGGTGCTGGCGAAGGTCGACTTTGCCATGGGCCACGACCTGACCATCCCGCCGGCCGGAAAGATCATGCGCGAGCAGATGGGCGCGGAGAAGATCTGGGATCCCGACCGGGTGGCGGTGACGCAGGACCACTTCCAGCCGGCCAAGGACGCCGCGAGCGCAACCCTCGGCCGGCTCACGCGCGAGTTCTCGCACGACATGGGCATCAAGTGGTACTTCGAGGTGGGGCAGGGCGGCATCTGCCACACGGTGCTGCCCGAGCACGGGCTCGTGCTCCCGGGCGAGCTCGTCGTCGGCGCCGACTCGCACTCCTGCACCTACGGGGCGCTCAACAACTTCGCCACCGGCATCGGCTCGACCGACCTGGCGTGCGTGCTCGCCCTGGGCGAGCTCTGGTTTCGCGTCCCCGAGACCTTGAAGTTCGTCTACCGCAACAGGCTCAAGGAATGGGTCGAGGCGAAGGATTTGATCCTCTACGTCATCGGCCAGATCGGAGTCGACGGCGCCCGGTCCAAGGCGATGGAGCACACCGGCGAGGCGCTGCGCCACATCGACATGGAGGCGCGCCTGACCATGACCAACATGGCGATCGAGGCCGGCGCCAAGAACGGAATCATGGAGTTCGACGACATCACCCGGGAGTACCTCGACGGTCGCGCGAAGCGCCCCTACACGCCGGTCTCTTCGGACGCCGACGCGGAGTACGAGAAGGTTTTCGAGTTCGACGCGGAGAAGGTCGAGCTCGGCGTCGCCAAGCCCATGTCGCCCGACAACTACGCGCCGCTGTCGGAGGTGGCGGGGACGAAGCTCGACCAGGTCTTCATCGGCTCGTGCACCAACTCGCGCATCACCGACCTGCGACGTGCGGCCGCGGTGCTGGAGAACCACAAGGTGGCGCCTGGTGTGCGGCTGATCATCACCCCGTCCTCGCACCAGGTCGCGATCCAGGCGGAGAGGGAAGGCCTGATCCGCACCTTTCTCGCCGCCGGGGCGGCGTGGACGACGGCGACGTGCGGCGCCTGCCTCGGCGGCCACATGGGTGTGCTCGGCGAGGGCGAGGTGTGCCTGAGCACCACGAACCGCAACTTCCCCGGGCGCATGGGGCACCCGAAGGCGCTGGTTTACCTGTCGAACCCCGCCGTCGCCGCCGCCAGCGCGGTCGCGGGTGTGATCACGCACCCGAGCGAGGTCCTCGCCAGGATGCCCGCGGGTCTGGCATGAGGCTGCGGCGGCTCGCCCTGGCCGCCATCGCCGGCCTGGCCATCTTTCCCATGTCCGGGGCCATGGCGGCGTCGCCCGGGACGACCGACCTGCCCCAGGCTCTCGCCAACCCGGTCGAGCCTGACTTCGTCGAGACCACCTCGAACCGGTCGGGTGACCTCGTCGGCTACTTCGACGCGGGTGCCTTTGCCCAGTGGGCAGGAACGGACGCCCGCTCCCGGCAGGCGTTTCGGGACATGCTGACCTCTCGCGGCTTCGTGACCGGGTACCAGCGCATCTGGTCCAGCAACCGGGAGGTGCTTTTCGAGACCGTCTTCGTCTTCCGTGCCCCAGGTGACGCCGAGTCGATGCTGAGCTCGGTCAAGAGTGGATTCATCGCCGCCGACAGCTACAAAGGCCCCGTGCCTATCAATCTGGACGACACGTCCTGGGCCGGGGAGGAGATCGTGAATGGTTTCCACTGGACGGCCGCCGGCTTCACCAAGGCCAACGACGCCTTCACTCTTTACAGGGGGTCGGACGTGGATTACCGGACGACAGCCGCCCTGGCCCAGGCGCGCGAGATGTACACCATCGCGCCGAACGGCACCGCGCTGGGGCCTCAGGCCGCGCAGCAGTCGATGCTTTCGAGGTACATGGTCCCGGTGATGATCACCTTTGCCGTGGGGGCGCTCCTCATCGCAGCGGCGCTGGTCATCGCGGTGATCGTGACGCTCGTTCGCCCGCGGCCCCAGGCCGCCGCGGCGGACTTTCCGGCCAGGCCATGACTCTTCCGAAGGTCGTGCGCGGCAGAGCCTGGAAGTTCGCCGACAACATCGACACCGACCAGATCATCCCGGCCAAGTACGCGATCTACTCCCTCGACGAGAAGGAGCTTGGCAAGCACGCGATGGAAGGGGTGCCCGGCCGCGACACGTGGGCGCAGGGGGTCACGGAGGGCGACATCCTGGTAGGTGGCTCCAACTTCGGATGCGGCTCGTCGCGCGAGATCGCGCCGGTCGCCATCCGGGGAGCGGGCATCTCGCTTGTGATCGCGGACTCGTTTGCGAGGATCTTCTTCCGCAACGCGATCAACATGGGCTACCCGATCATGCAGTCGCCGCAGGCCGCGGAGGCCGTGGAGGAGGGCGACGAGCTCGAAATCGATCTCGAGCAGGGAATCATCCGCAATTTCACGAAGGGTGACGAATACAGGGCGGAAGCCTTTCCACAGTTCATGACCGACCTGCTGAAGATGGGCGGGCTCGTGCCCTGGGTCCGCAAACGACTCGAAGAGCGACGCCGCAAGTCGTCGGCGACCAGTGGATGACATCGAGCCGGTAGAGCTTCAGGAGCCGCTCGAAGAGCTCGCCCGCGACCCGACTCGATTCGCCCACGACCTCAAGTTCCCTCCACCCGACAAGATCCGCATCTACGACGACACCCTGCGCGACGGGGAGCAGATGCCGGGCGTCGCCATCACCCCACAGAACAAGTACGAGCTCGCGCGCATGCTGTCCGACATCGGCGTCCACGTGATGGACGTCGGCTTTCCATATGTAAGCGAAGGCGAGCGGGAGACGCTTCGCCTGGTACTCGAAGGCCGCAAGCGCGGCGAGCTGAAGCAAGACCTCGAGGTCGTGTGCATGATGCGGTCGACGAAGGGCGACATCGACGCCACCATGCAGGTGATCGACAAGCTCGGCCACAAGCGCGACGACGTGACCTACTTCATCTTCACGTCGGCCTCCGACCTGCACGTGAAGTACAAGCTCGGCAAGACGCTCCTCCACCGCGACGGCATTCCCGAGTCGGAGTGGCTCGAGCTCCCGGTGTCGTACTACCGCGAGGCCAACCTGCGGATGATGTGCGAGGCGATCGCCTACGCGCGCGCTCAAGGAGCGACCTCGATCGAGTTCGGCGGCGAGGACGGAAGCCGCGCGGACGTCGACTACATCGCCCAGATCCACCGGGAAGGGCTGAAGGCGGGCGGCACGCGTCCCTCGACCCCTGACACCGTCGGCTGCTACTCGCCGTTCGCGGTGCGCGAGTACATCCCGGCGATCAAAGCGGCCGCTCCCGACGCACCACTTGTCGTGCATTTCCACAACGACCTCGGCCTCGGCGCGTGGAACACCGTGATGGCCCTCGGCTCAGGCGCCGAGGTTTTCACGACCAGCGTCAACGGGATCGGCGAGCGGACCGGCAACGCGCCGATGCACCAGGTGCTGCTGCAGCTGCGCTACCTGTTTGGCATCGAAATCCCGAACTTCAAGTACGACCGGCTGAGAAACCTGGCGCGCAGCCTCGAGAAGATGAGCGGCGTGCCCGTGCAGCCGACCGAGCCCGGCATCGGCCTCAACGTGTTCAGCCACGAATCCGGCATCCACACCGCGGGCATGCTCATCCATCCGGCGATCTATCAGTTCATCCCGCCGGCCGACCTCGGCGCCGAGATCTCCTACGTGTACGGCAAGCATTCGGGCACGCTCGTGATCGAGCACGCGCTGCGCCACGCGGGGATCAAGCCCGAGCCGGAGCTGGTGGCCAGAGTCCTGACCGAGGTCAAGCGCATCCGCGAGGAGCGCGCCGAGCGCAACGATTTCTCGGACTTCCACCGCCGGTACTACGATCACCTGAACCGCATGGGACTGACCGCCGAAGAAGTCGTGGACATCGCAACCGCGTTTCTTCCCAAAGCGAGCGCGTGATGGCGACCACGACCAAGGCGCGCAGCGCCACGCGCGAGGAGTACCTGGACCTACACAGATGGATGTGCATGGCCAAGGCGCTGGACGACCGAATGCACATCCTGGTCAAGCAGGGGCGCGCGCCCTTCGTCGGCTCGAGCCGTGGCCATGAGGGGATCCAGGTCGCCTCGACCGCGGCGCTGACCAAGGACGACTGGCTTGTGCCGCACTACCGCGGGCTCGCGAATGCGATCGTGCGCGGCCTGACGATGAAGGAATGGATGCTGGCGGTCTTCGCCAAGGCTGGCGATCCCCTGTCCGCCGGACGGAACATCCCGGGCGGCTGCTACAGCTACCGCAAGCTGAAAATCGCGCCTGTCTCGCAGGTGGTCGCCAGCTGGATCCCGAAGGCGGCCGGCATCGCCTATGCGGCGAAGCTGAGGGGAGAGGGCACCGTCACGCTCTGCACTTTCGGCGATGGCGCGACGAGCCAGGGCGAGTTCCACGAAGGCGTCAACTTCGCGGCCGTGCACCGCTTGCCCGTGGTTTTCGTGTGTGAGAACAACAGCTACGCGATCTCAGTGCCCATCCGTCTGCAGATGGCCAACCCGGACGTCGCCGACCGCGCGGCGGGGTACGGCATCGCCGGCGTGACCGTGGACGGGACGGACGTGCCCGCCTGCTACGACGTCTGCCGGGAGGCGGTGGCTCGGGCACGGCGAGGCGAGGGACCTACGCTGATCGACGCCAAGATCTGGCGCATCAACTCTCATACCTCGGAGGACAACCAGCTCAAGTACCGAACCCAGGAGGAGATGGAGGAGGCCGCGCGGCACGATCCGATCGCCAGTTTCGTGAGCTGGCTCCTCCAGCGGCGGTGGATCACGGCCGAGGGCGCCGCGGAGGTCCAGGCGGCCTGCGACAAGGAAGCCTCGGAGGCCGCGGACTGGGCCGAGCAGCAACCCGACCCGGTGCCGGAGGACGCCCTGAAAAACCTCTTCGCCTGAACTTGGTAACAAGATCAACAACTCATCGCTAGACTGACGGCGATTTGGAGACCGAGCCCTCCACTCCACACGATTCGACGCCGCCTCCGGTCGCGCCCGAAGAGCCGGTGGACGCCGTCCCGACGGGGGAGACGACGCCCGTCTGGGCACACACGAAGCCTGTCGCCCCGGCCGATGACGCCGTGGACTCGGAGGCTCACGACACGGCGGACGAGGCCATGCCGCCGCCGATCTCAATGGAGAAAGGCGACCCCGACTGGACGGCTTCCGAGGGCTCGACCAACGGAAACGCGAAGAAGACCCCGGAATGGGCGCAGACAGTGCCGACCTCGCCGGGCGGGGCGCTCGAGGGAGAGGTGGCCGAGCCTGAGGCGAAGGGAGCAAGGTGGTCGGAAGCGGTCGCTTCGGCGCCGCCCCAGCCCGCCGAGCCGGTAGAGGCCGCCGAGCGTGCCGAGCCCGCCGAGCCTGTTGAGCCGGCCGAGCCCGCCGAGCCGGCCGAGCCGGCTCAGCCGATTCCCGCGAGCGAGGTGACCGAGGCCCCGCTGACCGCCCCGCCCAGGGCGGTCGCCGCCGACGCGCTGAAATCGACCTGGCCGCCGCGGTCTGAAAGCGCCCCAGCGCCACCCCAGGAGACCGACATCTGGCCGCCCGAGCCGCCGACCGAGCACGCAATGCCGGCATGGCCGCCGTCCTCGCAGCTCGCCGGGCGCGGGCAGGGTCCATCTCCGGAGGAGGAGCCGGCGACGCCCGCGCAGGCGATCCCGAGCTGGCCCGATTCGTTCGACGTCGCGGCGGCCGCTTCCGCGGAGCCGGCGCCTGCGGCCTCGACACCGTCAACGCCGTCGACCCCGTCCCAGCCGCCAATCCCCCCGACCATCACGCCCGCGCCCGAGCCGAGGCAGGAGCAGCCTCCTCCGCCGATGCCCGCCGCGCGGGTGACCCAGCCCGTCCCGCCACCGCCGCCGCCAGCGCCCGCGGCCCCGGCCGCGAGCAAGCCGGAACCGCAGCCTCCGCAGCCGGTGAACCCGGCCCAGTCCGGACCGCCGTCCCGTCCCGCGTGGGCACCGGGCGCTCCCGCCGCGGTGGGCACCGAGAGTCCATCCACCGCGCACAAGGAGCAGGCGCCCTCGCTGCAGGTCCCGGCGTGGGCGCCTCGTGTGCCGCTGGCGTCCGAGCCGGGCACGCCCACCTGGTTCTCGCCGAAAGAGCAGATCCCGCACGCGACCGCGCAGCCGGCGGCGCAGACGGCCAGGCCGGAACCGCCGCCGGTGCCTCCCGCTCCGGTCTCGGGCGGCCACCTGCCGGTGGCCCCGGTCCCGGCGGCTCCAGCGACGCCGGCCGGCGCTCCGGCGCAACCCGGCAAGCAGGCCTGGCAGGTGGTGGAGCAGGCGAGGGCCGCCAGAGGTCCCTCTGGTCCGACCGCCGAGGACCGCTCATACGCGGAATGGTTCGCCTGGGCGAAAAGGGGCGGCGCGCCGGCGAGCGCCTGCCACGCCGCAGCCCAGGGCGCGTTCAAGGCGCTTTCGTCAGGCAAGGATGTGACCACGGCCGTGCAGTGGGCCACCGCGGCCATGAGCCGTCCTCCGGAGAACGTTGCCTACGCCCGGCAGACGTACTGCGCCTGGTTTGCGCTGGCGAACATCGACCTCAACATGGACCAGCACCGCTCGCACGCCTTCGCCGGAGCGGCGGTCCTGGCGCTGGACGCGGGCATGGATGCCTCGGCCGCGCACGCGGCCGGGCTGGCCGCCGCGGGCGTCAGGTAGGGACCGACTAGGTCAGCTGTCTGACCTGCCGGTTGGCGGCCGCACCGACCGCGCATGCCAGCGTCATCGCGCCGGCAATGGCGAAGAGCAGCGTGGGGTTGAGCTGGGCGAGGACGCCGGATGCCGCGTACGCGATCGGTGTCAGGCCCATCGACGCGAGCATGACCAGTGACATGACGCGTCCCTGCATCGCCGGGTCCGTGCGGCGCTGAAGCCAGCTGACACCGTACGTGTTCACGATGCCGGTGCCGATGCCGGACAGTCCCATCACCACTGCGGCCGGTGCCAGCGAAGGTAGGAGTCCGACCGCGAACATCCCCGTTCCCAGCCACGCACAGAGGAACACGATCAGCCAGCCCATGCGTCGGGGCGGCGGCAGGAGGCCCGCTCCGAGCGCGCCCGCGGTCGCTCCCACGCCCCACGCTCCGAACAGGACGCCCAGGCCCGCCGCCCCGGCGCCGAAGCGCCCGTGGGCGAGGGTCGGAATCCCGACGCCGAGCGCGCCGTTGGCGGCGAAGTCGACGACGGCGATCACGATCAACAGCGCCCGGATGCCGACGTCAGACCAGGCGTACCGAAACCCGGCGACGATCTGCCCGCCAAAGCCGCCGTTGGAACGCCGCTTCGCGGTCTCGGTCGACGTCGCCGAAGGCAGCCACAGGATGAACAGGAATCCGGTGACGAAGCACAAGGCGTCGGCGCCGAACGCCCAACCGATGCCGAGCACCGCCACGATGACGCCGCCCAGGATCGGCCCCAGGATGACCGACGCCTGCGCGGTGACGTTGAGGACCGCGTTCCCGGGCTCGAGCTCTCGGTCGCCGACGACCTGCGGGAGGATCGATGAGCGAGCGGGCATGAAGAACGCGTCGACGATGCCGAAGACCACGGCGATCGCATAGACCTCCCACATCTGGACACGACCGGTGAGCACCAGCAGCGCGAGGGGCGCCACGAAGACGGCGCGCAGCCCCATCGATCCGAGCATCGTCAGCCGGGCCGAGAGCCGGTCGGCAAGCGCACCACCGACGACCATCAGGACGGCCCTGGGCAGGGCCTGCACGACAAGCACGGTGCCGAGCGCGAGGCTGGAGCCGGTGAGCTGGAGGACCAACCAGGCCATGGCGATGTAGCTGAAGAAGTCGCCGAACAGCGACAGCGTCGTGGCCACCCACAGCTTGCGGAACGGTCCCGACGCGAGGACGGACCAGGGACGCAGTCGCACGGCCGCCGCGGCCGGGGACGGAGCCGTTTCCTCCAGGGTCTGGACCGTCATCGAAGCTCGCGGCGCCGCCGTCCGGTGGGGTCGACGCGGTCCGCCAGGCGGCGCAGGTATCTCGTCAGCAGACCGCTGCGCGAGTGCGCGTAGTGCGCGATGGCCCGCGCCTCGTCCATGCGGGCGCGCTGCTCAGCGAGCATCCTCGCGAAGTCTTCCGGGCCGGGCTCCATGGGAATCATCTGCAGACCTCCTCAGCCATTTGAGTTGAGGCGCTTGAGCGCCTCGTCGATGTCGATCTCTCCACGGGCCACCTGCTCCATCAGCTCGATCCGCGACGGGGCGGGGGAGGCTGGGCGTTCGATGCCGAGCTTGCCGAGCAACGCGTCGAAGCGAGCGCGGGCGGTGGGGTAGCTGACCCCGAGGTGTCGCTCCAGGTCTTTCATGTTTCCGCGCGAGGCGAGGAACACACGAAGCACGTCGCGGTCCTCGTCGGTGAGGACGCAGAACTCGCACTGCGTGAAAGCGCCCGACAGCTCGGTGCTGCATTCGGGGCACGAGAGGCGAGTGGTCGCGAGGCGGTGATTGCACACCGGGCAGTTCGATGGCGGGCGCCGCGTCATGGTGCGCGCCATCACGCGACGCTCACCTTCACGTCGCCCATCGTGCAGTTGATCTCCAGGCTGCCGGAGCCACTGCCGACGACCTGGTCCTCGACCCCCTCGACCCTGACGTCGCCCATGGTCGTGCGGGCCGTGATGCGAACGTTCGAGGTCCTGTCCAGCTGCACCTTGACCTCGCCCATCTGGCATTTGATCGAGCTCACACCTCCATCGAGCCGGCCTCTCGCTTCGAGGTTTCCGGCGGCCACGGAGAGGTTCAGCGGGCCGGCGAAGCCGTCGACCAGCGAGTTGCCGGCCTGCACGTCGCTGGTGATCGGGCCCTTGACCCCCTGGATGCGGACGTTTCCTGCCTGCACCGAGCTGTGGAGCGCCAGGGCCGGGTTCATGCGGACGACGAGTTTGCGGTGGAAGTCGAACCCAGGGATGCTCACGCGGGCGTAAGGCCGGTTGAACTCGAAGGTGCTGTCATCGCCTAGCAGGGACTGGTCGATGACCATCGTGTCCCCTTCCTGGCGGGCCTTGTGGGGCCCGTCGGCAACTGCCGTGGCGATCGTTGGGTCGCCGATTATCTCTGCGTTCCCAAAGCGCGAGGTGACCCTGACCCGCGTGACCGCGTTGGCCGGCGAGGGCGTGGGCGCCTCCGCGGGCAGGGCCGGCGCTGGGGGGGCCGATTCGAGGGCTTCCAGGCGGGCGGCTCCTTCCTCGGCCGAGATCGTCCCGGCGGCCACCTGGCTCAAGATTTCGCGCCGTGGGTCTCTCACGCCACTAATTAGAAGCCATGCCTTGCTAATTTGTCAAGTCGGCGACCAAAAACGTAAGCTCTGAACTCGGGATAAGCTAGCCGGCGGTGACCACCACGGTCGGAGTCATCGCCGACACGCACTGCCCCGAGTTCCTGGAGCGGCTCCCGGCCCGCGTCCCCGTGGCCTTCAGAAACGCCCAGCTCATCCTTCACGCCGGGGACGTGGACGGCCGCTCGACGCTGGAGGAGCTGTCGCAGATCGCGCCGGTCCACGCCGTCCGGGGAGACCACGACCGCGACCTCGGAGACCTGGCAGCCACGCGCGAGCTCACGGTCGAAGGCGTGCGCATCGTGCTGGTGCACGGCAACCGCTCACGCTGGATCGAGGAGCCGCAGACGCTGTTGTGGACGCTGAGCCTGGGTTTCTTCCGTCCGCACGGTGGCTTGCCTCGCAGCCTCCGGCGCAGGTTTCCGGACGCCGACGTGATCGTCTACGGGCACACCCACCGCCCCGACATCCAGAGGGTCGACGGTGCGCTGCTGTTCAACCCGGGCGGCGTGCACCAGTGGAACCCGGTAAGCGCCAGGCGGCGGCTGAAGCAAAAGCCCGGATGGTTCGAGTGGTGCTGGCTCCAGGTCGCCAGGCACCTGGTCCGCTATGAAGCCCCGACGGTCGGCGTCCTCGTGATCGACGCGGACGGCATCATGCCTCGAATCATCGGGCTGTAGATTCTCCATTCATGGCCATGACCTACCGGCCGGCGACGCTCGACGACGCGCCTCTCGCGGCGGACCTCATGACCGCTTCCTATCCGGCCATGCCTCACGACCCGGTGATGACCCGCTTCCTCTGGGAGACCCCGCGAAAGGGTTACGAGGTAGGACGCTTCATCGCGGAGATCGGCGGCACGCCCGTCGCGTTCCTGGCGTGGATCCATGCGCCGTGGAACAAGCTCCCGGTACGCCACTGCGAGGTCGAGGTATGGCTCGACCGCTCCCACCTCGAGCTCGACCGCCTGACGTCCATGTGGTCGTGGATCGGGGACGCGGCCACTGACCAGGGTTCGCAGCTGCTCCTCGCCTACTGCGGCGAGGACGAGCCGGAGATGCTCGAGGCGCTCGGCTCGCTGGGCTACCAGCGCGAGCGAGGCGAGAAGGTGTGGGAGCTCGACCTTACCGAGCACGCCGGCCGTCTGCGCGAGGATGCGGCTGCCGCCCGCGAGAAGATGGACGGCGCGGGAATCCGAATAATGACCGCGGCGGATTGGGACGATCCGCGGAAGTACGAGAAGCTCTTCGGGCTGAATCAGGTGACTGTCCAGGACGTGCCGCATACGCTGCCCATCGTGCCCCAGACGTTCGAGGACTTCATGAGGCGATTCCATGCGCCGGACCGCCGGCTGGACCGTTTGTGGATCGCGGTCGATGGCGATCGCGCCGTGGCGATGAGCTTCCTCAGGTTCCCTCCCGTGCGGGGCACGGTATGGACCGGCTACACGTGCGCCGACCGCGAATATCGTGGGCGCGGGATCGCGCGCGCGGTCAAGCTGCAGAGCCTGGCCCAGGCCGCCGACCTCGGCATCCCGGTCGTCCGGACCGACAACGACTCGAAGAACGCGCCGATGCTGCACATCAACGAGGCCCTCGGCTACGTCCTCCAGCCGGGTTGGGTCGAGCACCACAAACGGGTAAGAACCTGAGGTGCCTAAGACCAAGGACTACTACGAAGTGCTGGGCGTGCCGCGGACGGCGTCCCAGATCCGAGGCCCATGAGGTGCTCTCGGACACCAAGAAGCGGAAGCTCTACGACGAGTTCGGCGACAACTGGGCGTCGGCCCAGGCCGCCGGGGTGCAGCCGGGCGCGGGCCCGCGCGGTGGCGGGTTCCGCACGAATGCCGGCCCCCGAGTGGAGTACCGGACCGTCACGCCCGAGGACATGGAGGACCTTTTCGGCGAGGGCGGCGGCTTCGGCGACATATTCGGCTCGATCTTCGGCGGCGGGACTCGCGGCCGCGCCCGCCAGCAAGTCATCGACGTGGAGGCGCCCATCACAGTCAGCCTGGCCGAGGCCTACCGAGGCACGAGCCGGACCGTGGAGCTCCCGGGCGGTCGGCGCGTGGAGGTCAAAGTCCCCGCAGGCGTGAAGGAAGGCACCGTGCTCCGCGTGCCAGGTCTTCGCGCCACCGTTCAGCTCGCGCCCGACCCCGTGTTCACGCGCGAGGGCCAGGACGTCAGGGTGGCAGTGCCCGTGCCCCTTCAGGTGGCGCTGCGCGGCGGCGAGGTCGCGGCGCCGACTCTGAAGGGCGGCCAGGTGAAGTTCAACGTGCCGGCCGAGACGCAGAACGGGACCAAGATCCGCCTCCGCGGCCTCGGTATGCCCGACCCGAAGGGCGGCCCGCCCGGAGACATGTACGCGGAGGTGCGCGTCCAGCTCCCCGTCCCGATGGACGAACGGACACGCAAGTGGGCGGCGGAGCAACCCAGCTGACCACGCTCGCGAGCCGGCGCCTCCTCCTGCCGCTCGTCTTCATCTCGGGCATGGCGTCGCTTGGTGTCGAGTTCGGCGCGTCTCGCCTGCTCGCCCCTTACTTCGGCACCAGCCTCTACGTGTGGGGCGTGCTGATCGGCCTGATCCTGATCTACCTCTCGGCCGGCTACGTGATCGGCGGCCGCCTTGCCGACCGCCATCCGCGCGAGGAGGTCCTGTATCAGATCACGGCGTGGGCGGGGCTGTGGATCGGCATCATCCCGCTGGTCAGCTACCCGATCCTGCTCATCTCCCAGCAGGGGTTCAAGGAGCTGAGCGTGGGCCTGGTCGCAGGCACCTTGTTCGCGGTCGTGATCCTGTTCGCCGCACCGGTCGTGCTCCTGGGCTGTGTCAGCCCGTTCGCGATCAGGCTGCTGCTTCGCGACGTGGAGACCGGCGGCAACACCGCGGGCCGCGTCTACGCGCTGTCGACCGCGGGCAGCATCCTGGGCACCTTCCTCCCTGTCTTCTGGTTCATCCCGACGTTCGGCACGCGGCCGACGCTCGAGGGATTCGGGCTCGTGCTAGTCGCGGTTTCGGTGCTGGGCCTGTGGCCGTGGCCCAGGCGCCGCTTCTACGCGGCTTTCGCCGCGGCCGTCATCCTCGCGTGGATCTTCCTGCCCTCAGGCATCAAGCCCCCACAGGTCGGCCGGCTCGTGTACGAGAAGGAATCCGCTTACGGGTACATCCAGGTCGTGCAGGACGGCACCAGGACGGAGCTGATCCTCAACGAGGGCGAGGCGATCCACTCGATCTACGACACGAGCAGCCTGCTCACCGGCGGGCCGTGGGACTACATGCTGATCGCGGACTCGTTTCGCCCCGCGCAGGCGTCCGAGCCACGGCCAGCGGACGTCGCGATCCTCGGCCTCGCCGGCGGGACGGCGGCGCGCCAGTACACGGCCGCTTACGGCACGGGGGTTCAGATCACGGGCGTCGAGATCGACCCGGACATCGTCGACGTGGCCCATCGGTACTTTCACCTGGACGAGCCCAACGTGCACGCGGTCGTGGCCGACGCGCGCTACTGGGTCGACACGCAGGCCGCCCGGTATGACGTGGTCGTCATGGACGCCTACCGGCAGCCGTACATCCCGTTTCACCTCACCACCCGCGAATTTTTCAGCGAGGTCCGTGACCACCTGCGTCCCGGCGGAGTCGCCGTCGTGAACGCGGGACGGACGGCGAGCGACTACAGGCTCGTCGACGCGATCGCGAGCACGATGGCCGCGGTCTATTCGACCGTCTTCCTGGTCGACGTGCCGGCTTTCAACAACACGCTCATTTACGGCACGACCGAGCCAGTCACGCTCCAGGACGTGGAGCACAACCTCCGCCTTGTGAGCGAGCCGGTCGCGCAGGACGTGGCTGTGAGCGTTCTCAGCGAGGGCCGGCTACGTGTCTCGCCTTACCACGACCAGGTCTTCACCGACGACCTGGCGCCGGTGGAGCGCCTCATCGACGAGATCATCTTCAGCTATGTGACGGGGCGCCCGGGGTGACCCACACCGTCCACGTCTCCAGCGTCCGAAAACCGAGCCGCTCGTAGATGCCAAACCCCGCGGGCGAAGACTGCAGATAGGCGAAGGATGCACCCGCTTCGAAACCGTCGAGGGCCGCCCGCGCGGTGACGGCGGCGCCGTAGCCGCGACCCCGGTGTCGCGGCGGGGTCGCGACATCGAAGATGCCGACGTGGTCGCCGTGCGCGAGCGCCAGCGCGGTCGTCACCGGCTCGCCGTCGACCGTGCCGACGTAGGCGCGGAAGGCGGGATGGGCGAGCACGCGCGGTGTGACCAGCGCCTCGAACAGCTCGACAGGCGCCCCAAAACCCTCGGCGCCGATCGCGACATGGACAGATGCTTCATCGGGAGCCAGCACCCGGATCGAGAGGTCGGGATGCCGGGCCACCTCGCCGAGCCGGTCGGCGGCCGGCTGCATCACCATCAGCGGCACAGGCTCGTCCTCGACCAGGCCCCGGCTCGCGGCCAGCTCGACCAGCTCGCTTCCGCACCCCGGCCGGATCTGGATCGAGTGCGGGATGTGCTTGCGCTCCATGACCTCGAGGAGCTTGCCGGCGTCGGCCGCCTTGACCGAGGGCCGCAACGTGACCACCCCGTTCAGGGTTGGGATGGGAACGCCTGTGATCATGAGGGACGCGTGGCCCAAGGTCCTGGTCATGGCCCGCGCGCCGAGCGCGGCCGCCAGGATCCGTCCGTCCTCGGCAAAAGCGGAGGTGACTTCATCAGGCGTCGCCTGCAGCGCTGCCCCTGATCGAGCCACGTTGGCGGACAGTCTAGGCTAGGTCTGCCGCGGGTGGAGAACGCCCTTCACCTGCTCGCCGGCTAGGGCTTGCTCGGGCTCCAGGCAGAGCAGGCGGACGCGGCCGGTGGCGACGACCCGGTCCTCCTCATCGATCACGCGCGCCTCCCACACCTGCGTGCGCTGGCCGCGCGTGATCGGCGTCGAGATCGCGCGAAGCTTCACGCCAATCCGGACCGCGCGGATGAAGCTCGTGTTGTTCTCCAGTCCGACCACGTGCCTGCCTTGGGGCAGAGCGAACAGCGCGGCGCCGATCGAAGCGAGCGATTCGATGAGCCCGCAGTGCACGCCGCCGTGGACGATGCCGTAACCCTGCATGTGCTCGGGGCCGGTGACCAGCTCCGCGCGCACCTCGTCCTTCGTCGCGTGGGTGATGGTGACGCCCATCGCCTGCAGCCAGCCTTCGGGCATCTCGTTGAGCCGCGCGGAGAAGTCCTCGGCCACGAATGTGAATCCTAGTGAGGAGAAAAAACTGAGGGCCGGTTCGTCACCGGCCCTCACGCTGTCTCTACGTTCGCAGTGCTACCGCCTCCGACTCCAGGAGTCGAGTAGCGGATCAGAAGCCCTAGAGGGTTTCGTCCTCCCGAACTCCTGGCTGGCAAACGAGGCGGCTGGCACCGCGACTCGGTTTATCCAAGCTTCGCCTCACCTCCTTGCCCCACGGGCGTTGAACTTCGCAGGAAATAGTACCGAATAGACTTGCCTCTCATGCCCCGTCGTTACGTAGCCGTGTGCGGAGCCTCTGATGCGACCCCCGCACAGCTCGAGGTGGCGCGAGAGGTCGGCAGGCTCCTGGCGAAGAACGGCGCGGTCGTCCTCAACGGTGGCTTCGGAGGCGTGATGGCCGCAGCCAGCGAAGGCGCCGCGGGCGAAGGCGGCACCGTGGTCGGCATCCTGCCCGACTCGGACCGGGCGGACGTTAACCCGCACCTCAGCATCGCGATCGCGACCGGGCTCGGCCAGGCTCGCAACGCCGTGATCGTGACCGCGGCCGACAGCGTGATCGCGATCGGACATGGATGGGGGACGCTGAGCGAGATCGCCCTGGCGCGCAGGCTCGACCGTCCCGTGTTCGCACTCGACACGTGGGATGTGCACGGGCTCGAGGTCGTCAGCACCCCGGCCGAAGCGGTGCAGCGTGCCCTTGAAGCGAACTGAGAAGCGCGTCGTTCGGAAACCGGACGGCCGCTACCTCATCTACTACGACAAGAAGGGGCCGGCCTCGCGCAGGGCGGACTTCTAGGCTTGTCCGAGCTCCGCTGGAACCCCCTGCTCGAGGAGTGGGTCACAGTCGCGCCCTGGCGCCAGGACCGGACGTACCACCCGACCGCGGACCACTGCCCGCTGTGCCCCACGAGGCCGGGTATGCCCGAGACGGAGATCCCCGAGCCGGACTATCACATCGCCGTCTTCGAGAACCGCTTCCCTTCTTACACGGGCGACCAGGGGCGCGCCGAGGTCGTGTGCTACACGCCGGACCACGACTCCTCGCTCGGGCAGCAGAGCGTCAACCACATCCTCGACCTGATCGAGGTCTGGCGCGACCGCACCGATGAGCTGAGCCGCCTTCCAAACGTCAAGTACGTGTACGTCTTCGAGAATCGCGGCGAGGAGATCGGGGTCACGCTCAGCCATCCGCACGGCCAGATCTACGCGTACCCGTTCGTGCCGCCAATCCTGCAGCGCGAGCTCTCCGCGGAGGCGCGGCACAAGCGCAAGACCGGGCGCTGTCTCTACTGTGACGTGATCCAGACAGAGAAGGGCGGGGTGAGACGGGTCCTCGAAGACGAGCGGTGGATCGCATTCGTGCCCGAGTTCGCCCGCTGGCCGTATGAGGTCCACCTCGCGCCGATCGCGCATCGCGGCGGCCTGTCGGACCTCGACGAGCAGGACGATGAGTCGTTTGCGCGGAACCTCAAAGGCCTCCTGCAGAAGTACGACCGCCTCTTCGCCAAGCCTCTTCCTTATGTGATGGCGATGCACCAGCGCCCGCCCGGGCGAGGCCATCGGCATCATCACTTCCACGTCGAGTTCTATCCGCCCAACCGGACCAAGGACAAGCTGAAGTACCTGGCCGGCTCCGAGCTCGGGGCCGGCGCGTTCATCCTCGACGCGCGCGCCGAGGACACCGCCGCGGAGCTTCGTGCCCTCTAATCCCACCACATGGCATGGCAGGGCGCCAGGCCGGGTCAACCTGATCGGCGAGCACGTCGATTACCTGGGAGGTGTCGTCCTGCCCGCGGCGGTGGACCGCTTCACCGAAGTCTCGGGACATGTCGCCGAGAGATGGTCCATCACCAGCGACGTGCAGGGTGGGCTCGCGTACGTGCGCGCCGTGGGTGAGGAGCTCGGCCTGGAACCCCAGGCCGTGAACGTGAGCTCGCAGGTGCCGCCCAACGCCGGCATCAGCTCATCGGCCGCGCTGCTCGTGGCAGTGGCGGCGGGCCTGAGGCCGGACATGGAGGGAAGGCAGGCGGCGCTCGCGTGCCAGCGCGCGGAGCAGAAGGCGACAGGCGTCCAGGTCGGCGTCATGGACCAGTTCGCATCCGCGCTCGGGAGGCGGGGCTGCGCGCTATTGCTCGATTGCGCGACGCTGGAGTACCAGGTGGTGCCTTTCCCCGATGAGGTCGCGATCGCGGTGATCGACTCCGGTGAGCATCGAGCGCTCGCGGACACCCCTTACAACCAGCGCCGCCGCGAAGCGGAGGCTGGCGACGCGCGGCGAATGCGGCACGTCGATTCCGAGATCGCACGCGTCCATGCCTTCGTCGCCGCGCTGAGGGCGCGCGAGTTCGGGCTCATGGGCTCTTTGCTCAAGGAGTCGCACGCGAGCCTGCGTGACGACTTCGAAGTCTCGACGCCGGCGATCGATGCGCTCGTTGAGTGCGCGTGGTCGGCGGACGGCTGCTACGGCGCGCGCATCATGGGAGCCGGTTTCGGAGGCAGCATCCTCGCGCTCGTGGACCGGAGCAGGACCGGCGCTTTCGAGCGGGCGGTCAGACGGCCAGTCCTCCTGTGCGCCACGGCAGATGGGCCCTACACGCAATGAGCGACTCCCTGTTCATGCCGCTGGCGCAGCGCGCCGTCGGAAGGAGGGAGCTCACGGGCTGGGAAGCCATCTGGATGCCGCTCGGCGAAGGCGAGGCTGAGCGCCTGCCAACAGGGCGCGGCAGCGGCTGGAAGCCGATCGAGGTGCCGCGCCAGCTGGCCGCACGCGAAGGGCGGCAGGCCATCTGGTACCGGACCCAGTTTCCGCGCCCCGACCACGCCGGCCGAGTGGTGCTCCGGGTCGGGGGCGCGTTCCTCGCCACCAACGTCTGGCTGAACGGCCGTCTGCTCGGCTCCCACTACGGCTACTTCGCGCCGTTCGGGTTCGACCTCACGCCATACCTCAAGCCCGAGAACCTGCTCGTCATCTGCTGCGAGGCTCCGGTCGAGACGCAGCCGGAGTCGAAGCGCCACATCATGGGCCTGTTCAACGACGGCGACCTGAAACCCTACCCCGCCTCGGCCTATCGGAGCCTGCCGGAGCCATTCCGGCCCGAGGTGCCGCTGGGCCTGTGGCAGCCGGTGCAGCTCGAGTACGTCGGGCCGATCGCCGTCGACTGGATGCGCATCCGGCCGACCTTCGAGGGTGGAGACGGCCGGCTCGAGGTCGAGGCGCGACTTCGCAACCTGGACGGACGAAACATGGACGGCGAGGTCGAGCTGGTCGTGCCCGTGGCGGGACGCGAGGCCCTGCGCGTCCGGCGCGAGGTCCACCTGGCCGGGGGCGCGGAGGACTCGATGGCCATCCGCCTTGCGCTGCCCGGCGCGAAACGGTGGGAGCCCTGGCGCTTCGGGGGCCAGACGGTCTACCACGCGGAGCTGGTCGCGCGCACCGCCGACGGCGTCGAGTCGTCGCGGGTCGAGGACGGGTTTGCTTTTCGCGAGCTGACCTGGGACATCGGCCAGCGCCGGTGGAGCTTTCGCGTCAACGGCCGGCCGATCTTCGTTCGCGGGGCGTGCTATGCACCCTCGTACCGACTCGACGAGCTGACCGCCGAAGTCTTCGCGTCCGACATCGCGACCGCGAAGCAGGCCAACGTCGACGCTCTCCGAGTCGTCGCGAACGTGCTGCCGCGCGACTTCTATCGCCAGGCGGATGAGGCGGGGATGATGGTCTTCCAGGACCTGCCGCTGACGGGCACGTATGTCTACCACGCTCGTGCCGACGAAGCCCGGTTCTTCGAGACCGCCGCACGCGAGCAGCTCGCGGAGATGGTCGCGATGCTGCAGAACCACCCGTCGATCGTGATGTGGACGGCTCACGACGAGCCGCCGTGGCTGGCGACGAACTTCGACCTCGGCGACGTGCATGCGGTGCGCCAGAACCATTCGATCGACCAGGACCTGAAGGCGACCTTCGAGCGCCTCGATGGGTCTCGCCCCGCGCTGGCCGCGTCAGGCGACGTCGACCTGCACCTGATGCTCGGCTGGTCCGACGCGTCCTGGCGCGACATCGGCCTGGTCGAGCCGTTGATGGTGAGCGCGTTCGGCGCGCAATCGCTGCCCAGCGCCGATTCGCCCGCCTGGGAGCAGATCGGCGCGCGATGGCCGGTCGCGGACGACGAGCCGGCGTGGAGGCATGCCGGTTTCCAGCCGGTCAACTGGGCCGAGCGCGGCGTCGGCCTTCCCTCGGCACACCGCAGCCTCGAGGACTACGTCGCCGCCTCGCAGGAGTACCAGGCCGGCGTGGTGCGCTACGCCGCGGAGCATCTCCGGACGCGAAAGTTCGAGCCGTGCTGGGGCGCCTTCGCCTACCACCTCGTGGATCCATTCCCCGCCATCGGCTTCGGCGTGCTCGACGGCGCACGCCGGCCGAAGCGCGCGCTCGAAGCCCTGACCCACGCTTTCAAGGCGACGCGCGTGATCGTCGAGCCGCTCGCCTTCGAGCAGCGGCGGCCGTTCGGGGTGGTGCAGAGTCCGCACGTCCCGTTCGCGGCGCGGCTGGTGGTCGTCAACGATGACCCGGACGTCGGCGGGCGCGGCGTCGTCCGCTGGTCGCTCACGCGCGAGAAAGCGGCCGGCGCGCGCGGCCTCGACCGGGTCCGCGACGCGGTCCAGAAAAAGTCTTTCGCGGGCTCGGTCGACGTCGAGGTGCCGACTCCGTTCGAGCCGGCCGTCAGCGCCACGACCCTGAGCCTTCCGCTCGCCGCGGAGGGCGAGTATCGAATCGAGGCGACGCTCCTCGTCGCGGGCCAGGCCGTCGACCACGCCGAGCTCTCCTTCTCTGTCAGCTCGACGTCACTTCCGAGCCGGCCCCGGCCGGAGATCCCGCGCTATCTCGCCGAACGGCTCGCGGACCTGCACAGCCTGCGCTCGGAGCCGCGGGGCGTGAGCTTCGCGCTCGAGAATCGCACGCGGCCCGCGGTGCTCGTCGGCGTGACGGGCTTGCGACTCGACGGGATCCTCGTCACCGGGCACCAGCTGCAGATCGAGACGAACGCTGGCCTGGCCCCGCTGCCCAAGCGCCTCGACATGCCCCTTGGGCGACGGCTCGTGCTTCATGTGTTGACGGGCGAACCGCTCGGCGCCGGCGCTCACTCCCTCGAGGCGGACGTGACCGTGCCGGGTGTCGCGTCTGGGCGGCTCGTGATCGAGAACGGCGCCAACCCGCGTAGCGAATAGCGATCACGGTGGCATACTTCCTCACTACGCAAACGGCGACCGAATACCGATCGAATTTGCCGGAATAGGCGAGAAGGGAGGCCCCCGACCGGATGCCAGACCAGAACCTACTGCTGATTTTGCTCTCGGTGGCGGCGATCGTCGTCGCCTTGCTGTACCTGCGGACCCGCCGACGGCACAGGAAGAAATCGGCTCCGCCCGTACGGCCTCCCGCACCGGCCAACCAGACCGCCGGGGTGGCCGCCACGTGGGCGCCGCCGGTGCCCGCCCAGCGGACCGTCGCGCCCACCATGGTCGCGGCGCCGCCGCCGCAGCCGGGCTGGGGAGCTCCAGCACCGGCACCAGCAGCAGCCAGGCCCGGGACTGGTGGCTGGGGCTCGCCTGCCTCGCCCGCGGTCGCCTCGCCGACCTCTTCGCCGGGGCCCGCGTGGGGCGCGCCGCCTCCGGCCGCTCCGCCGCCCGCCCCACCGCCCGCGGCCCCGCCTCCGTCGCCGCCTGCAGCGCCTTCTTGGGGCTCACCGGAGTCGGCTCCGTCGACGGGCGCTGCCCCGACCTGGGGTTCGCCCGCACCGGCTGCGCCCGCGCCAGCCGCGGCTGAGTCCGGGCCGGCGTGGGGAGCCCCTCCCGCGCCCGCGCCGTCCTGGAGCCCGCCACCGCCCGTCGCCGCGCCCGCGGCCCCGCTTGCCGCCGCCGCGGCGCCGGCGATTCCCAGCGCACCCTCCTGGAACCCCCCGGCCGCGCCGGGTTGGGACATTCCGGCCGCGCCTCCGGCGAACGACTGGGGCGCACCGGCCGCCGCCGCCCCTGCGTCGCCGCCCACAGTGGCGCCGGCCTGGGACGTGCCCGGCGCGAGCCAGGGCTCCGCGGGCTGGGACATCCCCAGGACCGAGGAGCCGGCTGCGCCTCCCGCCCCCTCATGGGGCGCTCCCGCCGCACCCGCACCCGTCGAGTCGGGATCGATGAGGCCCGCGGAGCAGCCGGCCGCGGTCGCGCCGCCGCCGTGGAACGCGCCTCCGCCCCCGGTCTGGTCGGGCCCCGCCGCCTCAGCGGCGCCGGCCGCCGCTGAATCGACCGATGCGGACCTCGCCGCCGGGGCGCACCTCGCACCCGAGGAGCCGGTCGCGCCGTCGGCTCCACAGGCTGCTCCCCCGCCGTGGCGCGGTCCCACCGGAAGCGGCAGCGACGTCGCCGCGACGATGGTCGCGCCTCCGCCGATGGACGGAGGCCCCAGGCCCGGCGATGACCGCGAGCCGACGACGCTTATGCCCGCATGGCAGCCTCCGCCGCCGGCGCCGCCGGCTCCGGCATTGCCCGAGACGATGGCCATGCCCACGCGGACGCGGCCGCCCGATGGCGTCTCCGCCGGCCCGCAGGCCGAGCTCACGATCGAGTCGGGTCCGGACGCCGGCCACGCGCACCGCGCGACCGACAAGGCCCTCCGCCTCGGCCGCTCGCCCGACAACGACGTGATCCTCCGCGACCCCGCGACGAGCGGCCACCATGCCCGCCTCGAGCGCCGGGGCGAGGCGTTCTACGTCGTCGACCTGGGGAGCACGAACGGCACGTTCGTCAACGGCGAGTCCGTCCAGGAGAAGCAGCTGAACGACGGCGACCGGCTCACGGTCGGCCAGAATTCGCTTCATGCAACAAGGCCGGGCTGGACACGCTCATCGTCGTCTGCGACGGGATGGGCGGCCATGCCGCGGGGCAGCACGCGAGCTCGATCGCCGTCAAGACGGTGACCAGGGTGTTGTCCGAGGACGGGCAGGAAGGCCCTGACCTCGACCGCTTGAAGCGGGCGTGCAAGGAGGCGAACACCGCGGTCTTCAAGGCCTCTCAGGAGAACCCGGACTGGGCCGGCATGGGGAGCACCCTGGTGATCGCCGCCATCCGTGCCGGCGAATGTGCGCTGCTGAACGTCGGCGATAGCCCCGCCTACCTTTTTCGCAACGGCTTCCCCAAGCTCATCTCGCAGGACCACTCGTGGCCGGCGGAGCAGGTGCGCCTCGGCCTGATCAAACCGGAGGAGGCTGAGAACCATCCCCTCAAGCACCGGCTCACGCGCGCGGTCGGCGTGTGGGAGCAGATCCAGCCGTTCGCCGACAAGATGAAGCTCGAGGAAGGCGACGCGGTCGTCCTCTGCAGCGATGGAGTCGAGACGGCGGGGGTGAGCGTGGAGGAGATGGGGCGGCTTCTGCTGCGGGACGGCAACCTGGACCGCGGCGCGGAAAGGGTGATCGAACGCTGCCGCGAGCTGGGAGCTCCGGACAACGTCACGCTGGCGGTCGCACGCGTCGAGGTCGACGTCACGAAGACGGCCGTCCTGCCGAAGCTGAAGATCTAGTACGCGCGGAGCAACGTCTCCGCGATGTGCTCGACCCTCATGCTCGAGCCACGCGCGCGAAGGCCGGCCTCGAGCTGCATCTGGCAGCCAGGGTTGGCGACCGTCACGACGTCGGCCCCGGTGGCGATGACGTCGTCGAGCTTCTCCTGCAGGATTCGGTTCGACATCCGCGGCTCGAGCGTGCTGTACAGACCGGCGGCGCCGCAGCAGATGTCGGGGTGGCGCATCTCCTTGAGCTCGACCCCGCCGATCGAGCGGATGAGGTCGCGCGGCTGCTTTTTGATTCGCTGCGCGTGGGCGAGGTGGCATGCGTCCTGGTAGGTGACGCGAAGGTTGAGCTCACTCTCGGCCTTCGGCAAGCCCACCTCGGCGAGCCACTCGGTGAGGTCCTTGACCCGGCCTTTGAGCCCCGGGTAGAAGTCCTTCAGGTGAGCGCCGCAACCCGCCGAGTCGACCACCAGCGCGTCGAACGTACCCGCGTCGTACACGCGCATGTTCGCCTCGCGCAGCCGTTCCGCCCCGGCGAGGTCGCCGTTGTGGGCGAAGAGGGCGCCGCAGCATCGCTCGCCGGCCGGAAACCAGACATCGCAACCGGCGAGCTGCAGCAGCCGCACGGCGGCCACGTGGGACTCCGGGTACAGGATCGGCATGACGCAGCCGGTCAGGAACGCGACGCGGTATCTCGCCCTGCCGGGCGCCGGCGCCACGTCGTCGCCCGGCCGGCGAAACGGCCGGCGGAGCTTCGGCAGCATGCGCCCGGACCTGAAGACCGAGGTGAGGCCGAGCCGCTGGGCCGCGCGCGTGGCCATACCGGCGGCGCGCAGCCGGCCTGGATGACCGACGAGCTGGCGCAGCGCGATGCGGCTCGCCGCGCGCTTGGGCGAAGGTCGCCGCCGGTCCTCGACGTCGGCGCGCCCGGCCTCGATGATGCGGCCGTATGGGACGCCCGAGGGACAGACGCCCTCGCAGGTGCGGCATCCGAGGCAGAGGTCTATGTGCTTGACCTGCTCCTCGTCGAATGGAAGCGTGCCTCGCTTCCACTGGGTCATCAGGTAGATGCGGCCGCGGGGCGATTCGGTCTCTAGCCCGGTCACGCGAAATGTGGGACAGGCGTCGAGGCACAAGCCGCAGTGCACGCAGGTCGCTAGGTCGTCATCGGATAGCCTCGCGAAGTCCCTCCGGCCCTGCCCCTCCGGCGCCTGCCCCTCCGGCGCCTGCGGCGCCACCTCCCCATGAATGGGGAGGACAAGGCCATCTCCCCGTGAATGGGTAGGAGCGCTCATACCACAAACCTTCCAGGGTTCAAGACTGCGTCGGGGTCGAAGGCCCGCTTGAGGTTGCGCATGATCGCGATCGTCTCGGGCGGCGTGCCCCACGCGCCGACGTCGCGCATGAAATCGTCCGGAGCGTCGAGCATCACGAGCGAACCGCCGGACGCCTCGGCCTTCTGACGCACGGCCCTGACGGCCGAGGCGTCGGCCGGGGCGGCCCAATGGGCGACACCGGCGCCCGGCGATGCCCACCAGTCCGAAAGTCCGTCGAGAAGCACGCGCAGCTTTTCGCGCGGTGCGCCGATGCGTGCCCACGTCGGGTGTGCGTGCCGGGAGTGCTCTTCCCACACCGCCCCATCCGCGGTCTTCCAACCGAGCTCGCCCACGACGCGCTTGATCGCGTCGGGGCTGCCGGTGTAACGCGCGAGCACCCGTCCGTCAGAGAAGAGCTCCAGCGCCGACGGAGCGACAGGCGTCGCGAGGGCACGCGACGTGTCCTCCCAACCGCCGTCGCTCGTCACCGTGACGTCGTGCATGGGCCGCGGAAACACCTTGAACGAAGCCGCGACGATGACGCCGAGCGCTCCCAGCGCCCCGTAGTGGAGCTTCATCATGTCGTAGCCGCTGACGTTCTTGACCACGCGGCCTCCGCCGGTCGCGAGCCGGCCGTCGGGAAGGGCGACGCGAATGCCGATCAGGAAATCTCGCGGAGAGCCGAAGCGCATCCGGAGCGGCCCTGTCCACCCGCTGGCCAGCAGGCCGCCGATCGTGTGGCCCGGTGAGTTGAAAGGGTCGAGAGGCAGAAACTGGCCGGCCTTCGCGAGCTCGGCCTGCAACGCCTCGAGCGTGATCCCGGCCTCCACGCTGACGACCATGTCCGCCTGCGAGTGCTCGATCACCCGGTCGAGGCGCGTCGTGTGGAGCTCGACGTCCGCGCGCGAGGCGGGGTCGCCCATGCCGCGCGCCCTGCCGCCGCCGACCGGGATCACGGCGAGCTTCTGGGTAGCGGCGTCGTGCAGCGTCTTCGCAAGCTGTTCAGCGCTCGCAGGTTTCTCGATCGATGTGGCTGTCACCACCATTTGGCCTCGACTGCGAGGCCCGTGCGGCCGGCAAGGTGGACCGCCTTGCGGCTCGGGTCGGGGAAGATCTTGCCCGGGTTGAGCATGCCGGCCGGATCGAAAACGTCTTTCACGCGGTGCATGGCATCGAGGTCGTCCTCGCTGTAGATCCACGGCATGAAGGCGCTCTTCTCGAGCCCGATCCCATGCTCGCCGGAGAGGGCGCCGCCCAGCTCGACCACCGCACGCAGCATCTCCTCGCCGGCCGACTCGACCTGGTGGAGGACCTCGTGGTCGCGCATGTCGAAGAGGATGTTGGGGTGGAGGTTGCCGTCGCCTGCATGAAAGACGTTGGCGACGGGGAGCTTGTAGTGCTCGCCGATCTCGCCGACCGCGGAGAGGACCTGGGGGAGGCGAGACCGGGGGACGACTCCGTCGTGCAGGTAGTAGTTGGGCTTGATCCGTCCGAGGGCTCCGATCGCGCCCTTGCGGCCCTGCCACAGCAGGTCACGTTCGGCCGGGGTCTGCGCCTCGCGCAGGCCATAGCCGTGGTTCTCGGCCAGGATCTTGCCGATCGCGGCCATCAGCTCGCGCGTCGACTCGGCGATTCCGTCGACCTCGACGAGCAGCACGGCGCCGGCGTCGGTCGGGTAGCCGGCGTGGTAGTGAGCTTCGACCGCGCCCACCGTGACGCTGTCCATCATCTCCAGCGCCGCCGGCACGATGCCGTGGCCGATGACCGCCGAAACGGCCTGGCTGGCGGTCTCGATGTTCGGGAATGCGGCCAGCAGGGTCGCGACGCTGGGTGGGATGCTCAGCAGCCGGACCTTGATCTTGGTGATCGCGCACAGCGTCCCCTCAGAGCCGACGAGCACGCCGCAGAGGTCGAGGCCGACGCGGTCGGGCACGTCGCCGCCGACCCAGTGCACCGAGCCGTCGGCCAGCACCACCTCCATGCCGAGGACGTGGTTCGTCGTGACGCCGTAGTAGAGGCAGTGAGGTCCGCCCGAGTTCTCGGCCGCGTTGCCTCCGATGGTGCAGGCCTTCTGGCTCGAGGGGTCGGGGGCGTAGAACAGGCCGTGCTGCGCGGCGACGAGCGACAGCTCCTGGTTGACGACTCCCGGCTCGACGAGAGCCGTCTGCGCGACGGGGTCGATCTCCAGGATGCGACGCATGCGGGTGACCTGGAGGGCGATGCCGCCGCGGATGGTGACCGCGCCGCCAGAGAGCCCGGTGCCGGCGCCACGCGGCACCACCGGGATCTTGTGCTTCGCCGCGACCTTCATGACGCGCGCGACCTGCTCGGTGGTGGAGGCCAGGACGACGGCGTCTGGAACGGCGCCCTCGATCGACCCGTCGCGCTCGAAGATGCGCAGGTCGTTCGCGGAATCGATGACCGACTCGCGGCCGACGATTCGACGCAGCTCCGCGACGACCGCTTCAGGAAGCACTCTCGAAGACCTCGAAACGACGGGTCGTCGAGCCTGGAAAGCTCGGAGCCTCTGTCGCCCTGGCGCCGACGATGAGCTGGTCGAGCCACGGACGGCATTCGTCGTCCGACGGGATGCGGTCCTCACGCTCGAACACCGCCTCCTGGATGCGGCGGCGGGGCGAGACCTGGATCGTGTACCAGACGGACAGGCCGTCGGGAGTGACGGCGTGATGAGACTCGTCGACTCTGCGATTGACCGGGAGCCGCATCGGCTTCGCCTCCGCGGCGGCGCGCAGCCGGGCAGCTTCGCTCGCGATGTCCATGAACAGCTCCAATTTAAACTCGAACTTGATGACCGGCCGGCAGCGAGTCGAAGCCGCCCTCGCGATGGATGTCGCCGACCGCCCGCCGGTCGGGGCGTGGGGCCACACGTACCGCGAGGAATGGTCGCCTGGAGACCTGGCCGCCATCACCGTCGAACGTGCGAGGCGGTTCGGTTGGGATTTCGTCAAGTTTCAGCCGCGCGCGAGCACGTTCGCGGAGGCGTTTGGCTCCGTCTACCACCCCTCCGGGCACAGCCTGCGCGCGCCGGTCATGATCCGGCCCGCGGTCCCGGACCTGGATGCCTGGACGTCGGTCCAGCTGGCGAACCCCAAAGCGCTCGACGACCAGGTCGAGTCGATCGGCATCGTCGCGCGTGAGCTGGGCCCGGACGTGCCGGTGATCCAGACGGTGTTCAGCCCGCTCACGGTGGGCGGTTACCTTGTCGGCAAGTCGCAGTCGCGCGTGGTGCGCGACCTGCGCCAGCACCCGGAGACCGTGGGCCCGGCGCTGGAGAGGATCGCGGAGGCGCTGCTGGATTTCAGCAACCGCTCTGTCCGCGCGGGCGCGGCGGGCATCTTCTTCGCCGTCTCGGGCTACGCCGGTGACAAGGTGATGAAGGAGGCCGTCTACCGCGACCTCGCGCTGCCCTACGACCTCGCGGTGCTCGACGCGCTGCCGGAGAAGGCGTGGTTCAACGTCCTCCACCTGTGCGGCTCGAACCTGAATTTCGCGCTGACCCTGGTGTATGGGCCCGGCCCGAAGATCGAGGCTGAGGCCCGCGCGGCGGTCAAGGACACGGGCGGGCGTGGACTCCTGCTGGCGCCGGGCTGCTCCGTCTCGCCGCGCGTGCGGGAAGCGAACCTGGCGGCGATCATGTCGGCGGTGGCGGCATGAGTCGCGTGGAGGGGCTGGCAGAGATCGTGCTGTGGGTCGCGGACATGGAGGCGGCCCTGCAGTTCTATCGCGACCAGTTCGGGCTCGAGATCATGTCGCCGCCGGAGCTGCCGAACAAGTTCTTGATGGTGGCGAAGCCTGGCGGGATCCCCGAGATGATCGTGCTCATCCCGCACCCGCACCCGGACGATTACTTCCCGCGGCACAAGGAAAAGCGTGTGCTGCATCACCTCGCGTTCCGGGTGGGCCGTCGGGAGTACGACGAGCTCGAGAACCGGTTCATCGAGGCCGGAGTCGAGGTGCGGCATGGCGTGCACCCGGTGCTGAAGGGAGTACGGACTTTCTACGTCGACGATCCGGACGGGAACGAGGTCGAGGTGATCGGCCCGGCGTAGCTTTCTAGCCATATGGTCTACGAGCGGCGGCTCGAGCGCCGCAGGGTGCGCTGGTTCTTTGCCGGGTTGCTGGTGGTCGCGGGCGTCCTCGACATCGTCGGCGCCCTGCTCGTCCACCACCAGACCCGCACCGAGGTCCTGCAGGCGCTATTGCCCACGACCGTGACGCTGGGCGGCCGCACCGGCGTGGTGCTGTCCGGCATCGCGCTGCTCCTGCTGGCGGGCGGCATCGCGCGGGGCAAGCGGGTCGCGTTCCGCCTGACCCTGGTGGTCCTGGCCGCCGGCATCGCCTTCGCGCTCCTCAAGGACCTCGACTTCGAAGGCGCGAGCCTGCTGGCCTGGATCCTGCTCGGACTCTGGTGGTTCCGGCATCACTTCGACGCCGATTCGGACCCGGCGGGCGTGCGGTGGGGCCTTGCGGTCCTCGGCGCCGGCGTGATGACGGCCGTGGTCTACGCGGTCGCCGGAGCGCTGCTGCTCGAGACCCAGCTCCGGCCGGAGGTGGGCGTGGTGCGCACGCTCGAGTCGCTCGCGGCCACGCTTGCCGGCAGCCCTGCCTCCTACCGGGCGTTGACCGAGAGGGGGGACTGGTTCCTCGGCACGCTGCCGGTCGTCAGCTACGCCCTTGTCTTCATCGCGCTGACGCAGCTGCTCCGGCCAGTCCTGGCGCCGCGTGCAGCGGCCGCGGACAGGGAGCGCCTGCGCACGGTCCTGAAGTCCTGGGGTCGCAACTACATTTCCCGGCTGGCTGTGCATGGTGCGTCCAGCTACCTATGGCTGCCAGGAGGCGGATGCGTCGCGTATACGCTGCGCGGACGGACGGCGCTTGCCCTGGGCGACCCCATATGTCCGCCCGAGTCCGTACGGAACGCCGCCGGAGAGTTCGTCGCTCACTGCGACCGCCACGACTGGATCCCGGCCTTCTACCAGGTGGACGAGGACGCTCCGTACCGAGCGCTCGACCTGACGCTCGTCGCCGTCGGCGCGGAGGCGGTGGTGCCGCTTTCGGATTTCACCCTCGCGGGAAAAAGGCGCGCGGACCTGAGGTACGCGCTCCACCGGTGCGAGAAGGCGGGGGTGCGGTTTGCCTTTGCCGCGGGACCGGACGCGCTGGCCGCGCACGGCGAGCAGCTCGAGGAAGTCTCAGGAGCGTGGTTGCGGAGCCGGCGCTCGCCCGAGCTGGCCTACAGCCTGGGGACGTTGTCGACGTTGGCAGATGCGGACATCGTGGTGGGGTTGGCGTTCGCGGAGGACGGACGCCTCGAGGCGTTCGTCAGCTGGCTGCCGGTGCCCATGCGCGGGGCCTGGACGCTGGACCTGATGCGGCGCCGGCCGGACAGCACTTACGGCGTGATCGAAGCACTTATCGTGAGGTCGGTCGCGGAAGCGCGAGGTCGCGGAATCGTCGAGCTCAGCCTTGGGATGACGCCGAGGGTCATCTCGTCCGGCGAGCCGCGCGGCCCCGAGCGCGCGCTGCGGGCTGTGTATTGGGGACTGGACCGATTCCAGCGCAGCCGGATGCTGCACGACTACAAGGAGAAGTTCGGGCCTCGGTGGGAGGAGCGCTACCTCGTCGTTCCCAGCATGTCCACGCTGCCGGAGGTGATGGTGGCGCTTGTCCGTGCCCACCTGCCGCCGTTGCCCGCCACGAGCGCATGGTTCCGGACGCTGCTGTCCCGGAGACCGTCCGCGAAGGGCCGCCGCGCGGTCGCCTAGGCGGCCTGCGCCTTGCTCTCGGGAGCGGGTGCGGGCGCCGGCGCCCGGGTGCCGAGGGCGACGCCCACGCCGACCAGGACCAGGACGGTGCCGACGATCAAGGTGATGGGTTCGGGGAGGAAGCGGATGCGCAGGACCGCGTCGAGCGAGTAGGCGCCCGGACCGGTCAGGGCGATGGCGCCGATCGCGGCCAGGATCGACAGGTTGAACTCGTAGCCGCCCTTGGTGCTCCAGAATCCGCGCGGCCAGTGGACCAGCGCAATCGCGACCAGCATCGCACCGGCGATGGCGAGGCTGGGAAACGGTGTCAGCAAACCGACCGCGAGTCCGAGTCCGCCAAGGAGCTCGGCGAGGGCCGACATCCAGGCCCACGGGACGGCGGGTCGGATCCGCATCCGGTGCATGGCGCCGATCCAGCCGGCCATGCCCGGACCGCTCCACCAGCCGAAGAGCTTCTGCGCGCCGTGCGCGGCAACGATCAGGCCGATGACCAGCCTCAACACCAGCAGCCCTGCAGCCAGCATGCTCACAAATAAGGAATCGCGGGGCGGGGGCGATATTCCCGGCCTCGATAGACTCAGGCCCCGAGGGCCCGTAGCTCAGTTGGTCAGAGCGGCCGACTCATAATCGGCTGGTCGGTGGCTCGAGTGTTGCCGAAACCCATAACATCCGGTCGTGATCACCGCGGTCTTCGGCGACGCCCTGCTCGACCCCGCCACAGGCGAGACCACGCGCCAGGCCGTCGTGCTCATCGAGGATGGACACGTCACCAGGGCGGGTGCGCGGGATGGAACGCAGATTCCCCGCGACGCCAAGACGATCGACGCCTCCGGCCTCACTCTTCTACCCGGCCTCATCGACTGCCACGTCCACCTGACCAACCTCGGCGAGGGCCTCGACTTCGCGCGCGAGCTGACCACGCCTCCGACCCTGGAGCTGATGCGCGCCGTGCGCGCGGCCAGGCGAACCCTCGATGCGGGCTTCACCGCCGTGCGCGACGCGGCCGGCTCTCCCGCCGGCATCCGCATGGCCATCGACGCCGGCTACTTCCCCGGACCTCGCATGTTCGTCACGGTCAGTGCGCTGAGCCAGACCGGTGGCCATACCGATTCACATTTCATGTGCGGCGCCGACCTCGACATACCGTTGCCCGACCGACCCTACATGGTGGTCGACGGCGTTGAAAACATGCGGATGCGCGTGCGTGAGGTCATCCGCGCCGGCGCCGACTGGATCAAGCTCTGCACCTCCGGCGGCGTGCTTTCGCCTGGCGACCAGCCGCACCATTCGGCGCTGACGCTCGAGGAGATCAAGGCGGCCGTCGAGGAGGCCCGCGTGCAGGGCCGCAAGGTGATGGCGCACGCGCAGGCAAATGCGGGAATCAAGAACGCGCTGAAGGCCGGCGTTGCCACCATCGAGCACGGTATCTGGCTGGATGGGGACGCGATCGAGATGATGCTCGACGGGCACAACGCACTCATCCCGACCCTCGTGGCGCCGCACTGGGTCATCCGCCACGCCGAGGCGGGGAAGATGCCGGCTTACGCGATCGGCAAGGCCCGCGCGGTGATCGACGACCACAAGGCGAGCGTCAAGCTGGCCATCGAGTCGGGCGTGAAGATCGCGTTCGGCACCGACACCGGCGTCGGCCCTCACGGCTCCAACGGCGAGGAGTTCTTGCTGATGCGCGATCTCGGCATGACGCCGATCGACTGCATCCGGTCCGCGACGACTGTGGCCGCGGAGACGATCGGTATGAAGGGAGTCGGAAGCCT
>VBHA01000039.1 GCA_005889495.1 Chloroflexota bacterium | reverse complement strand
AAGCGCGTGCATCTCGAGCTGGGCGGCAAAGCCCCCGTCATCGTCTTCGACGACGCCGACCTGGACAAGGTCGTGGAGTGGATCAAGATCGGCGGCTACTTCAACGCCGGCCAGGACTGCACGGCGGCGACGCGCGTGATCGCCGGGCCGAAGATCGAGGAGAAGCTGCTGGCGGACCTGGTGCCCGCGATCAAAGGCTTGAAGGTCGGTGATCCGCTCGCCGACGACACGGAGATGGGCCCGCTGGTCTCCGAGGAGCAGCTGGTCCGGGTGTCGGGGTTCGTCGAGCGAGCCAAGAAGGCGGGCGCCGAGGTGCTCACCGGCGGCGCGCGGATCAAGAAGGCCGGCTCGTGGTACGAGCCGACCGTGGTCGTGCCGAAGAGCCCGACCGACGAGATCGTCACCCGGGAGGTCTTCGGCCCGGTGGTCACGGTGCAGCGGTTCAGCGACGAGGAGCAGGCGCTCTCGTGGGCGAACGGCGTGGACTACGGCCTCGCCGCCTCGGTCTGGACCCGGGACGTCGGCCGCGCCCTCCGGATGGCGCGCAAGCTGCAGTTCGGCACCGTCTGGATCAACACCCACATCCCGCTCGTCAACGAGATGCCGCACGGCGGCTACAAGCAGAGCGGGTACGGCAAGGACATGTCGCTCTACTCGCTCGAGGAATACACCCAGATCAAGCACGTCATGGCCTCGCTTGACTGAGGAGCCTCTAAAACAGCCCGCTTTACGAGTCGAGGGCGTTCGCAAGAGCTACGGCCAGGTGGTCGCGGTCGATGGCGTCGACCTCGTGGTCGCCGAGGGCGAGTTCTTCACCCTGCTGGGCCCGTCCGGCTCCGGCAAGACGACGCTGCTCCGCCTCATCGCCGGCTTCGAGCGTCCCGACGCCGGCCGGATCGAGCTCGGCGGCCGCGACATCACCTCGCTGCCGCCCTACCTGAGAGACACCAACACCGTGTTCCAGGACTACGCCCTTTTCCCCCACATGTCGGTGGCGGATAACATCGCCTACGGGCTGCGCGTGAAGGGCGTGCCGAAGCAAGCGCGCGTCAAGCGCGTACAGCGCGCCCTCGAGATGGTGCGTCTGACCGGCCTCGGCAACCGCCGCCCGAACCAGCTGTCCGGCGGTCAGCGCCAGCGGGTGGCGCTCGCTCGGGCCGTCGTCAACGAGCCGGAGGTGCTGCTCCTCGACGAACCCCTCGGTGCGCTCGACCTCAAGCTCCGCCAGGAGATGCAGATCGAGCTGAAGCAGATCCAGAAGGAGGTTGGCATCACCTTCGTCTACGTCACCCACGACCAGGAAGAGGCGCTCACGATGAGCGACCGCATGGCCGTCCTCGCCAACGGGCGGATCGAGCAGGTCGGCACACCGGTCGAGGTCTACGAGCGCCCGACGACCGAGTTCGTCGCCGGCTTCATCGGCATCTCGAACGTGCTCCTGCGCGACGGCGTCCGATTCGTCGTCCGCCCGGAGAAGATCCGCATGCTTGCCGAAGGCGAGCAGCCGGAGCCGGGGATGGTCGTCGAATCCGGCCAGGTCGAGGAGGTGATCTACGTCGGCATGAGCAGCCGCTACCTGGTGCGCCTCGACCGCGGCGAGCAACTCGTGGCTGTACGTCAGAATATGGACGCCGTCGGAGATTCCAGGAGATTCGAGGGCCGGCCGGTGAGGCTGGCCTGGACGCCTGATCACACTTACGTGCTCGACACTGGGAGGTAGCAAGGCGATGAAGTTCGGAGCCCTCGCCGGAGTCATGGCCGCCGTGGTCGTGGTGACCGCGTGCGGACAGACGCCCAACAACACAGGGAACAAGCAGGCGCCACCCCCGACCGCAAACCTGAAGCCACTCGACAAGGTCGGCGCGGGTGAGGGCCAGCTCAACCTGATCGCCTGGGAAGGCTACGTCGACGACTCCTGGAAGAAGGCGTTCGAGAACACGACGGGGTGCAAGGTGCACGCGCAGTACGCCGGTTCGTCGGACGAGATGTTCAGCCTCATGCACGGCGGAGGGGGCGGCGGAGGGGGCCAGTGGGACATGGTGTCGTCCTCCGGGGACGCGGACCTGCGCCTGATCTACGCCGGTGACGTCAGGCCCATGAACGAAAAGCTCATCCCGGACTGGACGAACTTCCAGACCTACTTCAAGAACCCGCCTTACAACACGATCAGCGGCATCCACTACGGGATCTCCCTGCAGTGGGGCCCGAACGTGCTCCTGTACAACACGGACAAATTCAAGATCGCGCCGACGAGCTGGAGCGCGGTCTACGACGCGAGCAACACAGGCCTGGTGACGGCCTACGACTACCCGATCACCATCGCCGACGCCGCCCTCTACCTGAGCAAGTCACAGCCGAGCCTCGGCATCAAGGACCCGTACGAGCTGACCAAGAAGCAGTTCGACGCCACCGTCGCGCTCCTGACGCAGCAGCGCAAGCTGATCAAGAAGTACTGGCCGAGCGCATCGATCGAGATCGACATGTTCCAGCACGGCGATGCCTTCATCGGCGCCGCGTGGCCGTACCAGACGATCCAGCTGAAACTGGCGGGCGCCCATGTCGCGGACACGATTCCGAGCGAAGGCGCCACCGGATGGGGCGACACCTGGATGCTCGCCACCAAGGCTCCCCACCCCAACTGCGCTTACCTCTGGACGCAGTATGTGAGCACGCCGAAGATCCAGGCCGAGCAGGCACTGTTCTTCGGCGAGACCCCCGTCAACACGCTGGCCTGCGCGCAGATGGAGGCGCTTCAGGCGGGCTCGTGTGCCCAGTACCACGCCAACGCCCCGGGCACCTACTTCGACACCATCAAGTTCTGGAAGACGCCGATCGCGACCTGCGCGGACGGCAGCCAGAACTGCATCCCGTACGACCAGTGGGTCTCGGCCTGGACAGCGATCAAAGGCTGAGTTGCTAGACGTCGTCCGACGGCCCCGCCGCAAAGGAGGCGGGGCCGTCCCGTTCTCGGCGCTCTTCTGGCGCCTTCCCGGCCTGCGCTCGCTGCTCCTCCTGACCCCGCCGCTTGCCTGGTTCGTGGTCATCTACTTCGCGTCCCTGGTCCTGCTCCTGATCACGGCGTTCTGGACCATCGACCCCTTCACGGCTCAGATCATCCAGGTCTGGAACACGGACAACTTCGCCCGGATCATCCAGGAGCCGGCCTACCGCGACATCATCGGCAGGACCCTGCTCCTCGCGGCGCTGGTCACGCTCACCGACGCGCTGCTCGCGTTCCCCTTCGCGTACTACATGGCGCGCATCGCCTCGCGGCGAATGCAGACATTTCTCTTCGCGGCCGTGCTGCTGCCGCTGTGGGCCAGCTACCTCGCCCGCGTCTACGCCTGGATCCTGATCCTCAATCACAGCGGCGTCCTCAACTGGAGCTTGCAGTCGATCGGACTGCCGCCCGCGAACATCGGCTACACCAACGTCGCGATGTGGGTCGTCTTCTCCTACATCTGGCTGCCGTTCATGATCGTGCCGGCGTACGCGGCCCTGGAGCGCGTGCCCGAATCGCTGCTCGAGGCCGCGGGAGACCTGGGGGCACGTAGGTGGCGCGCGGTGCGTGACGTGGTCTTGCCCCTCGCGCTCCCGGGAGTCGTGGCCGGCTCGATCTTCACCTTCTCGCTGACCCTCGGCGACTACATCACGCCTGTGCTCGTGGGCGGCGCGGGCTCCACCTTCATCGGCAACGTCGTCTTCAACAACATCGGCATCGCCAACAACATCCCGTTCGCGGCCGCACTGTCGATGGTCCCGGTGGCCATCATGGCCGTGTACCTGGTGGTGGCCTACCGCCTGGGCGCGTTCGAGGCCATGTAGTTACCGAGATGGAAGGTTTCTGGACCCGCGTCCTCCTCCGGCTCTGGGTGGCGCTCATCCTCGTCTTTCTGTTCACGCCGATCGTGCTGATCTTCCTCTACGCCTTCAACACCTCCAACATCCAGAGCTGGCCGATTCCCGGCCTGACCCTCAAGTGGTTCAGCGCCACCATCGACGACGCCGACATCCGCTCCTCGCTGGCGCTCTCGCTGCAGGTGGGGCTGATCGCCACGGCGGTCGCCCTGGTCCTGGGCTCGTGCGCGGCGTTCGCGATCCACCGCATGACCTGGTTCGGCAAGGAGGTGGTGAGCCTGATGTTCGTGCTGCCGCTGGCACTGCCCGGGATCATCACCGGGATCTCGCTCAACGCGTTCTTCAGCTTCGGCGGCGTCCAGCTTTCGACGCTCACGATCATCGTCGGGCACACCACGTTCTGCATCGTGGTCGTCTACAACAACGTCCTGGCGCGGCTGCGCCGCACCCAGGGTTCGCTAGTCGAAGCGGCCATGGACCTGGGTGCCAACGGCTTCCAGGTCTTTCGCGACATCACCCTGCCGCTCATCGCGACCGCCGTGGTCGCGGGTGCGATGCTGGCCTTTGCGCTCTCTTTCGACGAGGTCATCGTCACCACGTTCACGGCCGGCGCCCAGAACACGCTGCCCTTGTGGATCTTCGGCGCGATCCGCCTGGGTCAACGCCTGCCCGAGGTCAACGTCGTGGTGTCCTTCGTGATCCTGGTCACGATCATCCCCGTGGTCATCGCGGCGCGCCTCACGGGCGGCGGCGGGGCGGCCAGGGTTCCGGCCGCGCGCTAGGAGACGATGTTCGTCAACGTCCAGAGCGCCAGCCCGACCGCGATCAGGTTGATCTTGCGGTAGCGCCAGCCGACCGCCGCGGCCACGAAGGCCAGGAACGCCAGGAGCAGGATCAGCGTGCCGAGGCTGAGATGCGAGATCCTCCCGATCAGAATCGAGAGGGACCAGAGCGCCAGGCCGATGGCGATCAGGTCGGTCTTGCGGTAGCTCCACCCGATGGCGGCGAGGATGAAGGCGATGAGGGCGAGGATGACCAGCAGAACGGCGATGCTCAAGTTCATGACCGCTATTTTCGGCCAGAGTTACGTCTTCCTCAATGCTTAGCGCCATGCAAACCTCCCTGAACCTGACCGGCGCGGCTCTCACGCCCGGTGCCCAGCGCAGCTGGTGGCTGCGCGAGGCCCTCGCCCACGATCCCGGCCGGCCCTGCCCGGCCCTGTCCGGTGACGTCAACGCCGACGTCGTGATCGTCGGCGGCGGTTTCACGGGCCTGTGGACCGCGTTCTTCCTCACCGAGCGCGACCCCGACCTGGGCGTCGTGGTCCTGGAGCAGGACATCTGTGGCGGCGGCCCGAGCGGGCGCAATGGCGGTTTCGCCAGCGGCTGGTGGGACGAGCTCCACGGGCTGGTCACGCTGTACGGCCCAGAGGCGGCGATGAGAGCGTGCCGGGCGATCTCGGCGAGCATCACGGCGATCGGCGACTTCTGCAGCCGGAACAACGTCGACGCCTGGTATCGGGCCGGCGGCTACATGTATGCGATCACCGCCGGCGCGCACGAAAAGCTGTGCGAGGAGATGGTCCGGCTCGCCGCCGAGGTGGGAGCGGCGGACGAGCTGGTGGCCCTGACGCCGGCAGAGGTGAAAGCCCGCTGCGCCTCGCCGGCCTTTCGAGGGGGCGCGTACATGCGCGACGGCGCCTCTGTCCAGCCGGCACGGCTCGCCCGGGGGCTTCGGCGCGTCCTCCTCGAGCGCGGAGTCACCATCCACGAGGGCACCGCGGTCGATCGCCTCGACGGCACGACGGCGATCACCCCGAAGGGCAGCGTGCGGGCGAAACATGCGGTCCTCGCCGTCAACGCGTGGGGCGTCGGCTGGCCACAGCTCAACCGCCGGCTGGTCGCCTGGAGCAGCTACATCGTCCTGACCGCGCCCGCTCCGGACCGCCTGCGCGAGATCGGCTGGACGGGCGGTGAGCTCATCTCCGACTTTCGCACCTCGCTGCGCTACTTTCGGACGACACCCGACGGGCGCATCGCGTTCGGAGGCGGGGGCGGGCGCGCGCGCCGCTCGATCGACCATATGTTCACGCACGACGCGCGGGCCGTCACCGAGACGGCGGAGGGCTTCCGGCTGATGTTCCCGAGCTTTGCCGACGTGCCGATCGAGGACGCTTGGGGCGGGCCGATCGACGTCTCGCCGACCCACCTGCCGGCGTTCGGCCGCGTCGGCGAGACCAACGTGTACTACGCCGCGGGCTACACCGGCAACGGCGTGGCGCCGACGCGGGTCGCGGGAGAGGCGCTGGCCGACTTGATCACCAGAGCCGACACCGAGGCGGTGCGCCTGCCGATGGTCAACGCCCGCCCGCGCGCGTTTCCGCCCGAACCGTTCCGCTCGTGGGGCGCGGCTGTGGTGCGGCGCGCGATGATCGCCAAGGAGACGGCCGAGGAGCAAGGTCGGGCGCCCGGTTTCCTCGCCTCACAGCTGGCGCGGACGCCGCACCGGATGGGATACCTACTGGGGCCGGACTAGGTCTCCCAGGAGGTGGACGCCCCAGGCCTTCGGCATCAGCCGCTCCGACATCACCGAGGCGTTGAACATGAAGCCGTTCATCGCCAGGTATGTCGGATCGGGCACGACACGCAAGTCGTAGACGGCGAGCCCTGACTCCTTTGCCTGGGCGCGGATCGCATGCACCGTGTTGGCGCGGTACTGGACGGGAAACGTGTCAGCCTCATCGCGCCCGTACACCCGGGGCACCAGCCGCCGCTGCAGGGCGGGAATCGCCCTGCCGATCCGGTTGGCGAGCATCACCGGGTTGCGCATGTTCGGCGTCACGAAGACGAAATGGCCGCCGCGCCTGAGCACCCTGCGCACCTCGCTCAGCGTCGCCACGGGGTCGGCGAGATGCTCGAGCACCCAGAGGCAGACGATGAGGTCGAACGACTCGTCGACGAAGGGAATGTTCTCGCCGCGCCCGCGGACCACAGGCATGGCCTGGGAGCGGTGCTCGGTCAGGGAAGCCGGGTCAGGGTCGAGGCCGGCGGCCAGGTCGAGGTCCCGCCAGAAGAGCTCGACCACCCCGCCGCGCCCGCACCCCAGGTCGAGGACCCGGCTGGCGGCGGTGACGTGGCTGCGCACGATCGTCTCGAGCTGGTCGCCGCTCGACCTCCAGCCCGGCCGGATCGCGCGATAGCGCTCCCGGTAGGCGTTCTGGACCGAGAGCGGTAGGAGCGCCCGCTCCTTGGCCTGGGCCATGCGGAGGGCATTGTGGACTCAGGCGTGCCGGGCCGCAACCTTCAGGTCGGCGATGAACGCCGCCAGCGCGGCGTCTCGCGATTCCTCGTCCGTGGCCCTGAGGATCGACGAGGGGTGCACCGTCGCCAACACCGGGACGCCGAATGGCGAGCTCAAGACCTCGCCCCGCTGCTTGCTCACCCGAAACGCCGGGCCCATCACGGACTGGGCGGCGGTGGCGCCGAGAAGGACGATCACCTGGGGCTTGACCACCTCGATCTCCGCCTCCAGCCACGGCCTGCACGCACGGACCTGGCCGGCGTTTGGCTTCTCATGCAGCCGTCTCTTGCCGCGGCGGGTCCAGCGGAAATGCTTGACGGCGTTGGTCACGTAGACCCGGCGACGATCGATGCCCGCCTCTTCCAGGCCTTTCTCCAGCAGCCTGCCGGCGGGGCCGACGAAGGGCTTGCCCTGGAGGTCCTCCTGGTCGCCGGGCTGCTCGCCGACCAGCATGAGCTTCGAGCTCTCACGGCCCTCGCCGAAGACGGTCTGGGTGGCGTTGGCCCACAGCTCGCAGCCCCGGCAGGACAGGGCCGCCTCCTTCAGCTGCTCCACGCTCCGGGCGTGCTCCGGAGGCTCCGCCGTCACTCAGTTAGAACGCATGAATCGGTCCCTGGATGGGAAGAACATAGGTATGGCAAAAGGAGATTTCGTCGAGGTCCTGGTGGACGCCGGCGGAGGCGCATCCCGTGAGTACACGATCGAGGCCACCCGCGCTGGGCGCAGCGTCGAGGTACGCAGCTCGCGCACTACCGTCGAGGTCCGAGAGCTGACCCGCACCGGCGGTGTCGTCCGCACGGCGCGATTCGTGGCGCCGAGGGTCCTCGCCGTGGTCGAACACCCGAAAGCGGCCTAACTACAGTTGGAGGTCGATGGAAGACCTCCTGGCCAGCTGGGACGGCGAATCCGTCTCGGTCCATCGCGACGGCGAGACTGGCACGCTCATGTTCGTTTGCGTTCATTCGACCAGGCTCGGTCCGGCAGCGGGCGGCACGCGGATGAAGCACTACCCTCGTCCCACCGATGCGCTCGCCGACGGCATGCGCCTTGCCGAGGCGATGAGCCTCAAGTTCGCCAGCGTTCGGTTCCCCCACGGCGGCGGCAAAGCCGTGATCGCGCTGCCGACGCCTGAGGTCCCTCAGGGCGAGGCACGCCGCCGCCTGCTGCGCGAGTACGGCGCCTTCATCAACTCCTTAGGTGGCCTGTACAGCTGCGCCCCGGACATGAACACGTCCGCGGTCGACATGGACGTCATCGCCGAGGTCACGCCTTACGTGTTCTGCAAGACAGAGGCCGCCGGCGGGTCGGGAGATACTGCGCCCGATACGGCGGTGGGCGTGCTGCATGGAATTCGCGCCGTCTGCCGTCACGTCTTCGATTCCGACGACCTCAGCCGGCGAAGCGTGCTCGTCCAGGGCGCGGGCGGCGTCGGCGGCCATCTGATCGAGCTCCTGATGGAAGCCGACGCGACCGTGATTGCGACCGACGTCGACGCCGGCCGCATGGAGGCCCTGCGAGCGAAGGGGATCCAGACGGTGGCGCCTGAAGACGCCCTCTCGACGCCATGCGACGTGCTGTCGCCGTGCGCGGTGGGCGGCATCATCAACCGGCGGTCGATACCCGAACTGCGCTGCGGCGCGATCGCCGGCGGCGCGAACAACCAGCTCGAAACACCGGAGGACGCGGACCGGTTGCGCGATCGTGGTATCGCCTACGCGCCGGACTTCGTCATCAACGCCGGCGGCGTGCTGCACGGTGGCGGCATCGAAGAACAGCACTGGACTCGCGGCGAGCTGGATGCGAGGCTCGCCGGGATAGGGGATGCGGTCTACGGAATCCTGCAGCGGGCGGCACGCGACGGCATCAGCTCGGACGCCGCCGCGCGCCAGATCGCGCTGGCCCGGATCAGCGGGAGCGAGCCTTCTGGCGCTTAACCTTGTTGGCCTGCTTGCCGAGGGCCGTGCGGGTGCTCTTCGGCAGCTTGGAGATCGTCCGCTTCCGTTTGGCGGCCGTCGCCGCCTTCTTGATGTTTCGCTTCGCGGCGGTCTTCTGCTTCGTGGTAGCCATGACCCGTTAACGCTTACGAGCCCGGATGTAGGCACTCCCAACCTTGCCGACACCCGGCAGGCTCTGCGTCGCGTGGACCTCGAAGTCTGGCTCGTCGAAACCGGCCGTGACGAGGGCAGCTCGATATTCGTCGATCGGGATCGTGCCCGAGATGCACCCGGCCCATGAGTCCAGTCGCTGCTTGAGCTCCGAGCTCAGCGGCTCGAGCTCGACCATGTCCGCGACCGCCAATCGCCCGCCCGGCCTCAGCACGCGGTAGGCCTCGCGGATCACGGCACCTTTGTCTTCGGCCAGGTTGATCACGCAGTTCGAAATCACCACGTCGACCGAATCGTCTGGAAGCGGAATGCTCTCGATCGAGCCTTTCAGGAAAGTCGCATTCTTGAGGCGAGCGCGGTCGCGGTTGCGGTTCGCCAGCTCGAGCATCTCGTCGGTCATGTCGAGTCCATACGCATGACCGCCCGGTGAGACGCGCCGGGCAGACAGGAGGACGTCGAGCCCCGCGCCCGAGCCCAGGTCGAGCACGATCTCGCCGGGTTTGAGGTCGGCAAGCATGGTCGGGTTGCCACAGCCGAGGCTGACGGCGTCAGTCAGGCCTATCTCCTTCATCGCTTCTGTCGAGTAGGAGCCCGCACAGCCGCAGTCCGGGCCATCCACGGCGGATGGATACGGTACCATGATCAACGTGGATGTCAAGGAGCTTCCCGTGGTCCGCGAGCGCGGCGTCTGCTGCGCGCTGCCTCCAGTCAATGAAAACTGGGCTGAACAGCGCGCCGGGCTCATGCGAGCTCTTGGAGACCCGACCCGGCTGACCATGGTCGCATCGCTGTGGAAGGCGCGCGACTCCATCTGTGTTTGCGACTTCACCGCCGGCCTCGGCCTCACCCAGCCGACGATCTCTCACCACATGTCAAAGCTGAAGCAGGCGGGCCTCGTCGAATCCGAGAAGAGAGGGATCTGGATCTACTACCGGCTCCGCGACAAACTGCCGACAGAAACGCGAAAGTTGCTAAGCCAGGTGCTCGACCAGGCCCTTCGCGGCTAGTGTTACCGCGTGCGCGGGCGCGCAGCGGTCCTGGTCATGGCGACGGCGCTCGCTGCGTGCGGCGGCTCCACTCCGATCGCGCATACGACCGCGCCCCCGTCGGCATCCGCGGCGGCCTCGGCACCCGCCGGCACGAGCGCATCCCCCGCCGCCAGCCCACCCGCTGTCGCAACCTCGATGGTCCACTGCGCATCGGCCGTACCGGCGGGTGACAACCTCGTCATCGGCACGGTGGTCGGCGACCCGACCGTCGTGGTCCGGGACATCCAGGACCCCGCGCACGCCCGCAACCTGTGCATCTTCGACAGCTCAGAGCGGATTCGATTCGGGCCAGTACGCGTTCAGCCCGGACGGAAAATCGATGAGCTATCTCGACGGCACGGCCTGGCACCTCGTCGGTGCGTCCGGCAACAGAGTCCTCAGCACGCTGCCGGCGGCGCCCGGTCGCGGCATCAGCTTCAACCAGGACGACAGCTTCCTCGGTTTTTCGCCCGACGGCCTCTATGTCGCCTACTTCCAGACCTTTGACATCGGCGGCAGCGGCGAGACGTCGCCCGACCAGGTTCGCCGAGCGAGCGACGGCACCCTGGTCTACTCGACGACCGGCGCCACGATGGCCGTCTGGGCGTCGCTGCCCAGCCGGCTGTTCTTCCGAGACACGGCGGGCAACATGAAGCGCTGGGATCCCTCGAGCGGGGTTTCGTCGATGACCACGCTGGGATGGGTCCGGCCCAAGGCATCTCCGGACGGGCGCTGGATCGCCTACACATTCCCCACTCCGAACGGCGGCGTGAATGGCGTCGGCTTCTACAGCGTGCAGGCGAACAGCGTCTCGAACACGAGCCCGCCGGGCCGCTCGGGCGTCCACTTTCTGACCAACGACCTGGTCTTTTATGCCGGCGAGAAGCAGTGCTCGACGTGCTTCGGCGGCCAGCCGACGCCCACCGGCGTGACGTACATCTACAGCATCGCCGGCGCTTCCGAGATTTCCTCCCGGCTGTCGACCGTGTCCGACGTCTGGCCGCGCATCACGGCCCCGGCGCAGTAGCGGCCTGGAGTCAGGCCAGCTCTCGCCGGCGCTCCTCGCGCTTCGCCTGGTCCTCGGGCCCGACCATCCGTTCCATCACCCCGCGGTAGTGGAGCAGGGCCTGGCGCATGCCCTCGGTCCTGTCACCTCGGGTCGAGTACCCGAGCTTGTGGGCTCGCTGCACCTCACTCGGCAGGTCTCGCTCTGTCAGCGGATGCCCGCGCTCGCGCAGCACCGACATGACCAGTGATTCGGCTTCCCGGACCGCTTGCTCGGGCGCGTCGACGAACTTGGTCTCGATCTCGTCCCACTCGCTGATGTAGCGGTCGCGTGACTCGGCGGGAAGAGGCCGGAGCCGGGCTCGGGCCCGGCGGCCCACCCCGGCCGCGCGAATGAGAAACAGCAAGACCACGACGACGAGGGCGACGATAAGGATCATGACGAGGGTTCCAGTGTCCATCTGAGTCGGCACCTCCAAATTAGGAACGCCACACCGCGCCCTTCGACCCAGAACCCTCGCGTCATATATGCGTGACGGGTGAAGCCACCTCGCGCCTTCAGTGCGTTGTACCTTCGTGGAAGTCCGGCAGGCTGTTTTGTGGAGTGGCCTGCTGCTCGGGAGTCAGGCCACCGACACGCTCACCACCGCCATCGACCGAGCCCGAGGAGCAGTCGAGTTGATGCCGATCAGCAACCAGCTGCTCGAGGTCGGGGGGGTCGCCCTTTTCTGGACCTTCAAGCTGATGATCGTCGCCTCAGCAGCGGCTGCCTTGATGGCCGCCGCACGGAAGGTCCGCGAAGATCATCGGCTGTCGCGGATCACCTTCCGGATCTCGCTGCTCGCGGTCCAGGCGGTCACGATCGGCCTCGCTGTCGTCTCCCTCAGCAACCTCGCCCTGCTGACTTCGATCTGAGCGGCGCGGCTCAGTAAAGGCCGAGGCGCAGGCGGCGCCCGCTCTCACGCGGGGGCGACACCTTGACCGGGTGCTGGCGGTCCCAGGCCTGCACGCAGCTCTCGCACGTGCAGCCGGGACCCCCCTTGAGCGACTTCGCCCGAGGCGAAGCGCCAGCCAACTTCAACAACATTGCGACGACGTTTCTGCGACGTAGTGCTGCCATTGTTCCTCCGGGGTTATTGCGACGTTGCAGGGTTTAACGACGAAACGTCTAAATTCCTGCGCCTGGCAAACATTGGTTAACCGCAGGCCGGTCCGCGTTATTGCTTCTCACCGAGGGGTCGGGGCAGATCCAGCAGCTCGATTCAGGAGGGATTTCATGATCAGGTTGCGGTTAGCGATCCTCGGGGCGACCGCCATGCTGGCGCTCGGTTCCGCCAGTGCGCTGGCGATGACCGAGACGATCGGCGGTGGAGACCCTGACGCGCATGGCGACGCGGTGGCGTCAGCGGCCAGGAACTGTCCGCACGGTCCGGGCGGAGTCCACGGTGCGTGCGTGAGCGCGGTGGCTCACAGCACCGGCCAGGCCAGTGACAACAGCCAGCGACCTTCGCACGTCAAGAAACACAACAAGCACGTGGCAGGCAGCTGATCCCATGATCTGGTAACCAGCGTTCCGGGAAAGGGGTGTTCGAGGGGGCGGAGCCGATGTTCCGCTCCCTCTCTTTTCTATCCGGCTCCGCTTGTAGTAGCGGGGGCCGGGCCGGACATCACATGGTCGTACCACGCGACAGCGCCGGCCGTGATGGCCGCGCCGTAGGGGATCGTGAACAGCGCGCCTATGCAGCAGAGGGCGAAGCCGAGGGCGCCGATGAAGCCGGCGGCGAAGATCACGAGAGCGGCGACGATGGTGTTCGTGCTGTTGCTGGTCGCCATCTGCCAGATTCCGCTGACGTCGAAGCCGCCGTTGAAGCCGGAGCGGTACGTGTGCAGGATGATCGACGGGGCGAGAAAAGCAAGAAGCGCGCTAAGGGCCAGGCTGACGAGGTTGCCGAGGGCCTGCGTGCCGGCGTTGTCGTTCGCCATCCCCGATCCCTGCACGATCGCGCCTGGAATCGCAAACACGATCGCGTAGACCGCGTAGACGACGAAGAGGACCAGGCCGCGTTCGAGATGAAAGCCGGCGGGAGGCAGGTCGCGGCGGCCGGTGCGGTAATGGTCGATGGTGAGCACGAGCCAGCCGACCAGCGCGATCCAGCCGACGATGGGGATGATCGAGATCAAGCCCTGGAGGACGATCTTGGAGAACCACTGCGGGTCCTGGAACGGCCAGGAGAAGCCGTCGCCGACGCTGGTCATCGGCCGGAGTTTAAGGGTTTGCATGGTGCGACCCATGCAGCTCGGAATTGCCGCGAATGCCGGCACTCGGACGTCTCGCGGCGCATCGAAACGTCCCATTGCCGGCACTCGCGAGTTTGGGAACTGTGGGCGCTAGAACGTCAGGATCGGGTGCACCTCGACCGTGCCGACGTGGGCGGCGGGGTTCTTGGCCGCCCACGACGCGGCTTCGGCCCGGTCCTTGCAATCGAGGACGAAGTAGCCGTTGAGCCAAGGTGACTCGGCGTGCATCGGCCCATCGGTGGTCTTGGGCCTGTCGTCGCGGACTGTGACGCTGAACGTGGTCGCCGAGGGCTGGCAGGGGTCGCCGTCTTTGAAGGCGCCCGCGGCCTTGAGCTCCTCCAGGTACCTCGCGAAGGCGTCGATCTGGCTGTGCATCTCGGGCGACCCCGGGCGCGGCGCCTTGGACTCGTCCATGTACTGAAGGAAGATGAACCTGGGCATGTGATTTCTCCTGGTGTGTTTTCCGGTTGACACCCATAGGACGAATGGCCGGGGCCGAATTCGACATGACCTCCCAATCGCCTGGTAAAGAGGCGTGACCACGCCATGGGATTCCGTCAGACTCCCGTGAGGTGATCGACAGGGCCGAACGCACGCTGCGCGATGTCTTCCGCCTGGACGCGTTCCGGCCCGGACAGGCAGCAGTCGTGGAGGCGATGCTTGACGGCCGCGACGTGTTGTCGGTCGCACCGACCGGATCCGGCAAGAGCATCAGCTACTGGGTGCCCGCCGTCGTCGAGGGCGGGCTGACGATGGTGGTTTCGCCTCTCATCGCGCTCATGAAGGACCAGGTCGACCGCCTCACGGACTGCGGCGTCGCGGCCACATTCATCAACTCGTCGGTGGAGCTGTCCGAGCAGCGCGAGCGCCTTCGGCGGGCAATCGCGGGCGACTACCGGCTGCTCTTTCTGGCGCCCGAGAGGCTGGGACGTCCAGGCTTCATGGACCGGCTCGCCGACCTGCGCATCCGGCGGATCGTGGTCGACGAGGCACATTGCATCTCCACGTGGGGCCATGACTTCCGTCCCGATTACCGACTTCTGTCGGCGGCGATCGCGGCATGCGGCCGGCCGCCGGTGGCTGCCTTCACCGCGACCGCGACTCCACAAGTTCGAACCGATATCGCGAGCAGCCTGGAGCTGCGCCATCCCTTCATCTCAGTCAGCGGATTCAATCGGCCGACGTTGACGCTGTCCGTCATCCGTTGCCGGGGCGAGCGAGCGAAGCGCGATCGGCTCCGCAATCTGCTTGGAACGACCGCGCAGCAGGCCCTCGTCTATACCGGCACGGTTTCCGCGGCTGAGGAGCTGGCCGCCGAGCTCGGCGTCGCCTGCTACCACGGGCGGCAGGCGGCGGACGCGCGGCGGCGTATCCAGGACGACTTCACTGCCGGACGCACACAGGTCGTGGTGGCGACTTCCGCGTTTGGGATGGGCGTCGACATCCCGGGCATCAGGCGAGTCATCCACTATCACCTGCCCGGAAGCCTGGAGGCCTACTACCAGGAGGCCGGGCGCGCAGGCCGCGACGGTAGACCCGCCGAGTGCACGCTCCTCTACAGCCCGGCGGATCGCGACCTCCAGTCATTCTTCATCGAGCAGTCGGGTCTGGAGGACGGATCGCCGCTCAAAGACCATGCGTACGGGCGGCTCGCGCAGATGATGGATTACGCCGAGATGCGCGAATGCCGGCACGCCCGAATCGCGGACTACTTCGGCGAGGAGGGCGTCGCGCGGCGATGCACCGCGTGCGACAACTGCCTCGCCGCGTCGCCGCCTGAGGAGCCCGTGCCGGCAGAGGCCGTGCAGGCAGGGCTGGCGGCGATCGCCAGATTCAGCGGGCGCGTCGGGCTCGCCAACGTGGCGGCGGTGCTCGGTGGCCGGCGGACGAAGTGGGCGACCGCGCAACCCTGGGTCCAGGAGCTGGCCTTCCACGGAGCACTGAATCGATGGAAGGAAAATCGGATCCGTCAGCTCCTTGCCGAGCTGATAAGGGCCGGCCTCGCCCGCCAGAGCGCAGGCGAATACCCGGTGGTGGAGATCACCTCCGCCGGCCGCAACGCCCTGGCCCACGGCAGCGTCCCGGCGCTGACGCTTCCCGCCGAGCCGACCACCGTCCAGCGCAGCGACGCGCCCGCGGACACGCTTGATCGGTTGCGACGTTGGCGGCTCGAGACAGCCCGCGCCGGCGGCGTACCGGCGTACGTGATCTTCCACGACGCCACGCTCGCGGCCATCGCATCGGCGCGACCAGCGAACCTGTCTGACCTGCTGCGCGTGTCGGGAGTGGGAGAATCGAAGCTGCGGAAGTACGGGAACGACGTGCTTGGGGTGCTGGGCGCCGAGCCGGCGTAACCAGATCGTAACTGGCGGATAAAGGGCATTCTGGACTGCATGAGGGCCCTGGTTGCGGCTGTCGCGCTGTGTCTGGCCGCATGCAGCGCCCCTTCCCAGCCCGTCGCGCAAACCCCCATTCGATGCCTACCTAGGCGGCTGGACTGAGCCAATTGGCCCCGATTAACCGGGGGTCGGGGTGGGTATACTCCTACCTGTATGGTGTACGGCAAGATCGACGACGGAACCATTACGAAATAGAAGCCGGTTAGCCTTTCCCGGCCCCGTCCTTGCCGCTGGGTCGCTCCTCCCCTCGGCCATCTCCGGGCTTTGGCGCACTCGTTGCGATCGGACTGGGTGGCTTACCCTCTCGCCTGCTGATTGTCCTTCGTCTCTCGTTCATCTTCGCCAGCCTGTGGATCCACGGTTCGTATTCGCAGTACAGGGTCCAATCCTTCTTGGTCTCCCGCCTCCAGGCGATGTATCCCGTCGATTTGTTCCATAGATCAGCAGCTTCATCAAAGTAGTTCGTCCACGCCAGCTCATCGTCGAGATGTTTTCTGTTTCCCATGAACGCCATGCTGTCGAAGTGATTGAGAACTACCGCCAGGTCTGGATCGTGGGCGAAGTACTGCATGGTCTGCATGGTCTTGACGACCTGGATGGCCTTTGTTCGGGAGTCGTAAAGCTCTTTCCATCTTTCATTGAAGTGCCATAAGCAGTCGCGTGAACTGTTCCATGACGCTGTGTGCGCAGCGACACCTTGCGCCCTGGCGTTGACCAATAGCGCCCAAGCCGCGATTACCAGGCCAACGCCTGTCACCAGGGCCCCGGAGGCCGAGAGCTCATCCTTGTGACTCTTCAACCAATCGCCGAGGGCCGTAAACCAACTGCCCAGATCAAACGACACCCCGTGACTACGCAGCCACGACCCGGGGTCAAGGGGAACGCCTGGCAACCAGGACTGAGTGAGTGCGACGGCCAGCAGAGTGACCAAGCAGCCCACAAGAAACGGAATGAACGCCGAACGCAATCGGGCCATGATCGCGAATCTCCTGACTGGCCAATGGATGACCCGCCGTTGGCCACGCCCGCTCGGACGACGGCACGCGATGGCGAGATGCGATGGGCAGCGTACTCTTCATGCCCGGCGGGATAGGGATCCCGCAGCGAGCTGCCAATAAATTCGAAGCCCTTTGTTTGGCATTCGTTTCCCTAGTGCGAACCTGCCTGCGGTCGGCAGGCCAAGTAACTTCCCTGGCGCCGACCGCGGGTCAGCCTAGCTTGACCGAGTCAATCCGGCACCAGTTCCAGATGAAGCCGATCGTGGAGTCTCGTGGTACCACCTGAGCACGCGCATGGCCCGGAGAGTGTTCCACCGGCTTGGTCTGCCTTCGCCCTCGTCCATCGCAAAGTGCAGCTTGCCCGGATGGGGATTCTCGAGTGGCCAGCGGCCATTCGCGTCGCGCTTGGACTCGACCAGGTCGATCGCCTCGGCCATCCGCTTATCCGGAGCGGCGCCGGCCGCGCGCAGGTAGTCGAGGCCTCGGAGCACGTCGTAGTGCCAGTACGTCGGGTAGGAGAACTGCGTGAAGGCCGGATCGATCACCTCACCTGTCGAAAGCCTGCGAAACATCCGTCGCTCGAGGAGGTACTCGTGACCGCGGAGCCGGGCGGCGCTCACCTCCGCTGGGCCACCTGCGGCTCGCTCGTACTCCAGCAGGCCATCGAGCACATCGATCGTCGAGTGAAATGACCCCCGCGTCGACCCGTTCTCCTGCTCGCAGTTCCACCCGCCATCGCTCATCTGCTCACCGAGGAGCCGATGGACGACCCCATGTATGTCGCGTCCGAAGTAGGCGCCGAGTGCCACGACCTTGCCGTTGATGCAAGGCTCGACCTCGCCGGCGAAAAACGGCTCGCCGTCGTGCTCCCATGCAACCTGATCGTGGACTCGGCGGACGGCCTCGCGGGCTTGCAGGCAGGTGGGATCGAGTCCGAAATCGCGCAACAGCATCATGCTCCAGGCGGTCGAGGTCCATTCTGGAAAGAGGGTGCCTTGCCTCGCGGGCGGCAGGGACCGCCACCAACTGATCGCCTCAGCCGAGGTCAGCCTGGCTGGAGTGCTCTTGTCCCAGTGGCCATCGTGCCGCTGGAGAGCGAGCAACCTTGCGCCCCAGCCCTCTGTGGCGACGCGGCCCCGCTCGGCGGCAACCTCGTCGTCGGACGCATCGGTCAGGTCACGCATGACTTTCCAGCGGATCGCAGGGTCAGAGTCCAGCAGCCACGCGATGACGTCCATTCGGTCCACCTCCTCCCGGAAGACTAGGATCTCCCGGAGTTGGGCCGCAGGGCCCTGGGCTATTTAGTCCCCGCCCCAACGATCAGCTCGGTCCCTGCCTCGAATCCGGCATCGTCCTGGAAGGTGCGCAGCTCTTGTTCGATCTCCTCCCAGGCTGCATCCTGCTCCGCCTCCGGCAGCGCGGCCAGCATCTGCTGCAGAGCGCCAAAAGACTCACGCTCGAAGCGGACACACTCCGCCGCGGAGGCGAGCCGCAGTGGCGTTCGCACGGCCTGTGCGGTCGGGTCGGCGAAACCGGCGCGGCGAAGGGTGTCCTCCATCATCCCCGGAGCACCGAGGCTGAATGGGCCCGGCAAGCCAGGGACGGGAGGAGCCAATCGCGCCCGCCGCCGGATGACCGAGATGGGGATCGAGAAAAAGCGGTTCTGCTCGGGTGTGGAGAAGCTCGCCAGCACTACACGGCCACCCCTCTTGATCATCCGGTGCGCCGAGCGCAGCGCGCCCTCCCGGTCAGGGAAGTAGATCAACCCCAGTCGTGAGAGCACAGCGTCAAAGGTGTCGTCGGGTAGGTCGGGCTTCTCGCCATCCATGACCCGAGTCTGGAGATTGGTCAGGCCTCGCTCGCGCGCGTTCTGCGCGGCGAACTCGAGAATGTTGGACGAGATGTCCGTAGCCAGGACGTGGCCCGACGGGCCGACCCTTTCGGCAGCCGACAGCGAGGGCTCGCCCGCGCCCGCGCCCAGGTCGACGACCCGGTCGCCGGCCTTGAGCTTCGCCAGATCGAGCATGGCTTCGGTAACCGGGCCCAGCCAGGCCTGAAGGGTGGGCGTCCAGCGGTGCCAGGCGAGCGCCGCCTTCTGCCACTGCTGCCGCGTCGTCTCCTTGAATGCGACCGGGTCGAAGTCCTGCATCAAGATCCGCACGCAGAGTACACGCGGCAAGCATGGGTGTCGCTAATCCCACACAGGTACGGGAAGTCCAGTCAACCGGCTCCGCTCGGCGGCGAATGCCATGAGATGGCTCTCCAGCGACTCGCGCGGCCCCGACCGGATCAATGACGAATCGCCGGTAGAGACAGCGTCTACGAACGCGCCGATGACACCGAAGTCGCCTCCGTCGTGGCGATTCTCAGCATCCGCTCCAGAGTCCGCCAGGTCGAACGACTCGACCTCGCCGGTTACAAAGTCCGTGACGCTGAGCCTTTTGCCATCCCCCTCGAGAAAACCTCGGGTACCCATGATCCGAGTCCGACGCCGTTCGAGCGGCGTGAACGCGCTCATGGTCAGTGTGGCCGTCACCCCACCTTCGAACTCGATCGTCACGACCTGATGGTCGGCTACGTCGTTGTCGCATGCGTACACGCAGCGCCCGTACTGACCATCGCGCAATGCACGCCTTACCCCCGTTTCCGTCAGGTCGGTCGTAACAACTGAGAGCGGCCAACGCTCCCGCTCAGGGTCGCCCAGGCAGCCAAGGTACAGCCGCAGGGCGGAGTATGGGCAGTCGGGCTCGACGACACAGTCCAGGCAGCGATCAGCCGCGTGCGCCGGCCGGCTGGCTGCGGTGAAGTGATGGAGCCCACCCCGGCTGGACACTCGGAGCGACGGTCGCCCCACGACGTAGCGCAGCCAGTCCATGTCATGACAACACTTGGTCAGGATGCTGGGCCCCGCCTGGTCCGAGCGACGCCAGTTGCCTCGCACGAACGAGTGGGCGAAGTGCCACCAACCGACCGGCTCCAGGTGCTCCACACCTACGAGCTGGCCGAGCCTGCCTTCGTCCAAGATGGTCTTCACCTGGCGCGTGTAATTCGTGTAGCGCATCACGTGGCAGACCGCGAGCATGATCCCGGCCTTCTCGACGGCGCCGATGACCTCGACGCACCCCGCCCGGGTAGGTGCGATGGGTTTCTCCAGCAGCACGTGATAGCCCAGCTCGGCAAAACGGCATGCCGGGCCTACGTGCTCGCGGTCCGGGGTGGTGACAATCACCGCATCAGCGAGCCGAGCTTGCCCGGCCAGGTCGCGCCAGTCGTCGAACCGCTTGTCGGCCGCCACCCCGAGCTCATCGGCCAACGCGTCACGCCGATCGATGCGCGGATCCGCAACCGCGACGACACGAGCCCGTTCCGGATACCGCTGCGCAAAGCTGGAGAACGTGTGACCTCGGGAGCCGGTACCCAGGACCGCCAACGTGACCGGCCGAGCGGCTGCCACAGGACGCCTATCCTCTCCGCAAGGTCACCAGAGGCTCGGTGATCACCACACGCGATCTTCGCATGTGCCACCAGGCCTGGCCGCCGCACTTGGGAGGTTCGATGAAACGAGTCACTGGTATCGGAGGAGTCTTCTTCAACGCGAGCGACCCTGTCGCACTCCAAGCTTGGTACAAACAGCACCTGGGAATCGACGTCCAGGAATGGGGAGGCACCGCGTTCAACTGGACTGATGCAGCGGGCAATCCGACAAACGGAACGACCGTGTGGTCCATCGGCGCCGCTGATGGCGAGCAGTTTGCACCGAGCAAGTCGACCTTCATGGTCAACTATCGCGTCGAAGACTTGACCGCCTTACTTCAGGCGCTTCGGGACGAAGGTTGTGACGTCCTGGAGAAGACGACAGACGATTCCGACTACGGGAAGTTCGGTTGGGTCATGGACCCAGAGGGCAACAAGGTCGAACTTTGGCAGCCGCCTCCAGGACAGTGAGCTCTGTATTGGCGGGCCGTAGTTTCCGTAACGCGAATCAGATCGAGGTTTGTGGACCGACGCTCAGCCTCGGCGGGCGCGTCGATAAACGTCGGCGCGGTGGTCGATCGTGACGATCTCCACCACGTGCCTTTCCTCGTCGATCCGATACAGGACGCGATACTGACCACGCCTAGCGGTCCACAGGCCCTCGAGTTCAAGTCGGAGAGGCTTGCCCATCCGTTGCGGTGCGCCCGCAATGTGGTCGATCGTCTCGAGCACAGCAGAAGCCACTCCTTCCTTGAGTCGATTGAGGTCACGTCGTGCCGATGGCATGATCTCGACACGCCATCGACGCGACGTCACCCCCGGTGCCGGCTCTCGACGACTTGTTCCAATGGGATGCCCTTGCCAGCTTTCGCCTCCGCGAGACCCTTGCGGACCTTAGCCAGCAGCCGCTTGTCGGACAGGATGGCCAGGGTCTCTTCGAGACTCTCCAGGTCGTCTGGGCTGATCAAGACAACAACCGGTCGGCCGTTCCTGGTGACCACGATGCGATCCTGCTGCTTTTCGACCCGGTCCGCCACCTGGGAGAAGTGCGCCTTGACCGCCGCGAGTGACATTGTATCGCCCATGACCCGAATTATAGTCATGAATTGGGTTGGTGGGCCGTAGTTTCCGTAACGCGAACCGGATTGAGATCCGAGGTCCGGTAATCCGATTGTGTTAAGTGCCGAGCGGGGTTGCCGTCCCGCTCGCGTCGGGCCTGCGCAAGCCTCCGATGACGTGCGTCACGAGCCCGCCCGGGAGGGCGCCCACGATTGTCAGATTGTCCTGGCTCCAAGGGATGACGAAACAGAGGCTGCCCGACCGCGAGGCGCCCGCCGGCACCTGCTGCGCGCCGAGCTTCGGCGCGGAGCCGAGCGGTTGGGCGGGGTAAGGGTGTCCGAAGGTGTCGTACAGCGTCCAGACGGCAGGGTCGATAAGGAGGGGATTCGAGCCGGCGGTATAAGTGAAGGGAACGAGGACGAAATATCCGTCGCTGCGACTGTCATCCCAGCCGTCCCCGCCGTTGCAGTCGTACAGGGCCTGGGGGATGGTGACTGTGCCGCCGTCGAGAGGGATCGGGCCGTTGTATTCCGTTCCCCAGTAGCGCGGATCCAGCTCATTGCGTGCCGGCACGCTGATCTGGATGCCACGCTCAAACGCCCGCAGGTTGACCTTGAGATCCAGGTACGGCGTCTTCTGGTTGGGCGAGGACGTCAGCTGCACAGGGTATCCATCGTCCTGACGCAGCCAGACCCGAAAAGCCTGCCCGCCCGGCATGTCAGCGTCAATCACCCACGTCTTGGTGCCGTCGAGTCCCTCCACA